>JAZROJ010000072.1:0-15162 GCA_045648625.1 Candidatus Scatovivens sp. | reverse complement strand
TCTAAGCTTTCTAATTCCTCTTGCAATCTTATCTCAGCTTCTTGCAACATCTTTAGTTCTCCTTTTTCTTTTAATTATTATTTTTATTAAATTTCAAAAAATTATAAAATATATATATTTTTTAATACTAAATATACACTTTTATTATAACTTTAATAGCATTTTTGTACAAGTAAATTCATATTACATTTATATTACATTTTTTTCACAAATTTTTATAAATTGCAACTAAAAAAATAAGTATATAAGTTTAAAGAGAGCAAATATTTTGCGTATCTAAAATTGAAGTTAGAAATTCTTTGAAGTGAAATGAGGAATGGTCAGCTATCGCTGAGAGAGGCTCATTTTACTTCATTAGAATTTATACGAAATTTTAGCGTATACAAAATATTTAAACGAAATAAACTTATATACTTATTTAAAATTACTAAATTATTAAATTATATAAACATTAATACCAATTAAAAATATCATGTATCAAATTTTAGTACATTCCACCCATATCTGGCATTTCTGGTCCATGGCCACCACAACCACAAGATTTTTCTTTTTTCTCAGTAATAATACTTTCTGTAGTAAGAATCATAGAAGCCACACTTTCTGCATTTTGGATAGCAGAACGAGTAACTTTTGTAGGATCTACGATACCTTCTTTTTTCATATCCACATAAAGCTCTTTAGCAGCATCAAAACCAATTCCTGGTTTGCTTCCTTTTACTTTTTCTAAAATAACAGCACCTTCTAAACCTGCATTTTGAGCAATTTGTTTTACTGGTTCTTCTAAAGCTTTTAATATAATTTTTACACCTAATTTTTCTTCTTCAGAAACTTTTTCTAACAATTTTTCAACTTCTGGAATTACATTTACATATGCTGTTCCTCCACCTGGTAAAATACCTTCTTCTACTGCTGCTTTTGTTGCAGATAAAGCATCTTCTATTCTTAATTTCTTTTCTTTCATTTCTATTTCTGTAGCAGCTCCAACTTTTATTACAGCTACTCCACCAGCTAGTTTTGCTAAACGTTCTTGTAATCCTTCTTTTTCATAACTTGATTTTGTTTCTTCTATTGCATTTCTTATTTGCTTAATTCTATCTTGAATAGCTTCTTTTTCTCCCATTCCATCAACAATTATTGTGTTTTCTTTTCCACATTTAACTTGTTTTGCTCTTCCTAATTGAGCCATTGTTGTATCTTTTAATTCTAGCCCTAATTCTGATGTAATGACTTCTCCTCCTGTTAGAATTGCAATATCTTGAAGTGTTTCTTTTCTTTTATCCCCAAAACCAGGAGCTTTAATTCCTACTACATTTAAAATTCCTCTTAATTTGTTTAAAATTAATGTTGATAATGCTTCGTTTTCAAAATCATCTGCAATAATCACAAGTTTTCCACTTTGTGATGTTATTTCTTCTAATAATGGTAATATTTCTTGTATATTTGATATTTTTTTGTCTGTTATTAATATAAATGGATTATCCATTACTGCTTCCATTTTTTCTGTATCTGTTACCATATATGGAGATACATATCCTTTATCAAATTGCATTCCTTCTACTACGTCTACTTCTGTTGATGAAGTTTTTGATTCTTCTATTGTTATAACTCCATCTTTTGATACTTTTTCCATAGCATCTGCTATTAATTCCCCAATTTCTGCACTGTTTGCTGATATACTTGCAACTCTTGCTATATCTTCTTTTCCATTAATTGGTGAACTAATCTTTTTTAATTCTTCTACAACTGTAGCTGTTGCTTTATCCATTCCTCTTTTTATTGATAATACATCTCCTCCAGCAGCTACATTTTTTACTCCTTCTTTTAACATTATTTGAGCTAAAACTGTAGCTGTTGTCGTACCATCTCCCGCTACATCATTTGTTTTTGTAGAAACTTCTTTTACTAGTGATGCTCCCATATTTTCAAATGCATCTTCCAATTCTATTTCTTTTGCTATTGTTACTCCATCATTTGTAATAAGTGGAGCTCCAAATCCTTTATCTAAAACTACGTTTCTTCCTTTTGGACCTAATGTTACTTTTACTGTATCTGCTAATTTATTTACACCTTCTAATAACTTTTTTCTAGCTTCTTCGCCATATTTAATTTCTTTTGCCATTAAAATTTTCTCCTTTCAAATTCCTATTGTTTTTATTTAACTTTTCTTACTTTTTATTAACTAAAATATATTAATTTATTCAAGTTCTTTCGTTCAAGCTAATTCTCAAAGAAATTCTAATATATAATTTGTCAGCGCCCTCAATGATAAAATTGAGATTCCCTAACAAATTATATTAAGAATTTCTATTTCGAATTACTTTCAATTCAGAACTTTCAACATTAATATATTTTAGTTAATTAAAGAAGAAATTTATTATTTAATTTAGATTATAAATTTGCAAATTATTCCACCACAGCAAGTATATCTGATTGTTTTACAATAATATAATCTGTACCTTCGTATTTTACTTCTGTTCCAGCATACTTGCTTGTAATTACTTTTTCTCCAACTTTTACTTGCATTTCTACTTTTTCTCCGTCAACAATTCCACCTGGTCCTATAGCTATAATTTGTGCTATTTGTGGTTTTTCTTGTGATGCTGAAGTTAATATTATTCCACTTTTTGTTGTTTCTTCAGCTTCTATCATTTTTATTAATACTCTATCTCCTAATGGTTTTATCATTTTCTTTCCTCCTTTTTATTTTCTATATATTGTATGAGCTCCCCTTTAAAATTATGAATGCCCCTTTTCATACAAATTAGCAGTCATTGTTTATGACTGCTAAAATTCTATACCCATTTTTTCCAATTGTCAATACTATTTTTTAATTTTTACAGAAAACTCTATAACATACTTTGTAACATATTATCAATACAAACAAGAAATACTGTTGTTTCGGATTTTAATAAATAAACTAAGCAAATTCTTTTTATATTTTGTTGACAAAGTCATTTTGAGATAGTATATTATTGTTGACAACTATCAATTGATAGTTTATAATGTAAAAAGGAGAAGTCAATAAATGGCAGAAGGATACATAGAATCTAAAGGTGCTGTACAAATTTTCTTAACAGATTTAAAAAATATATTATTGAATCCTAAATTAAATTTTAGGCTCCAATCCAGAGAAAATAAAGAATACGAATATACAACAGATTATTGTTTAGAAACATTAAATTACAATATAATAGATGTAATTAAAGAATTATCAACTTTAAAGATTACACATTATGTAGAAACTTGTGAAGATTTAAGAAATAAAAAATCTAATAGATTTTATGTATTTAAAAAAACAATACAAAAAAGAGAAATTTATATAAAAGTAAAAATTGAAAGTTACGATAACAAAAATATATTATGTATGTCTTTTCATTTTGCAGAATATCCTCTAAAAACAATATATTAGATAAAAAAATGTAAAGGGTGAATTAGTATGAAAAAAAATATAAAAGTATTAAAAAAAGAATATATTTATTGCTCTATATGTGGCGAAGAACATGAAGTTGATTTATGTGAAGAAATAATTGAAAAAAAAGTAAAAGATGATATTGTAGAATATAAAGAAAATTATTATAAATGTGACAAATATGATACTGAAAATACATTTATGATTGGAAACATGTGGAATAATTCTTTATTAAATAGACTGGATGCCTATAGAACAAAGAATAATTTACTTACAGCTTTTGAAATAAAACAGATTCGTTCTAAATATAAAGTTACGCAAGCCGAGCTTTCATTTTTGTTGGGTTTGGGAGAAATAACTATTACTAGATATGAAACCAAACAAATTCAAGAAGTAAGTAATGATAATATGCTACGAGAAATAAATAATAATGCTATTTTAGCATTAACTTTATTGGAAAAAAATAAAGAAAAATTTTCTAAAAAAAGATATGAAGAAATTTCAAATGAAATAAAAACTGTAATAGATAAAGAAACTTATAAATATTTAAACGAACAAGAAATTATTTGTAAATATATAAATTATACAGAAAAAAGCTCTCTAAATGGGAATTGTGTTTTAGATATTAACAAATTAAAAAGTATTTTAGCTTATATTACTAAAAAAATGGGAGAAGTTAAAAAAGTTGTTTTAATGAAGTTGTTATGGTATATAGATGCTTTAAGCTTTAAGAATAATAATAAATCTATTACAGGACTTGTATATGTTCATATGCCTTTTGGAGCGTTACCAGTTGCTAGTGATGAATTATTAGAACTAACATCTATAAATTATGAAAAAAAATATAATACAGAAGAACATTTAGAGTATAAAATTACTACTAATCCGGATTTTAAAATAGTTGGAATTTCAAACAAAGAAAAAGAAATTATAGATATTGTAATAAATAAATTTAAAAATTATAGAAGTTCAGAAATTTCAGAATATATGCATAAAGAAAATGCTTATTTAAAAACAAACCATAATGAAATAATATCTTTTGAATTTGCTAAAGAATTGAATTCATTTTAATTAGTTACAAACTTTTGTCGACTATTCCCAAAAATCTGATTAATTTAAATCAAAAATAAAACAAGGCAATACTTAAGTGAACACAAAAAAGTTCACTTAAGTACTACCTTGTTTTTTATTTTGTAACATATTATTATTATTAACCATAAACCTATTTATTTTAATTGCTTATATTTTATTCTTCATATCCTAACAATTTTGGTTCACAAGTTAAATTAATTCCTAAGCTTTTTAATACTTTTTGCTCTGCTGTTGATACTATATAAGAGCTGTGTGCTTCTAATCCTCTTAATTTATCTATGGTTTCTAATGTTTTTTCTATAATAGGATTTGTTTTTGAACATATGCTAAGTGCTATTAAAACTTCTGGTAAATTTAAACAATAATTTCTTTTATATGATGTTTTTTGTTTTAATTTAAAAATTGATTCTAATACTGATGGTGATAACAAATATACATCATCTGGTATTCCAGATACTTCTTTTATTGTATTTATTAATAAAGCACTTGATGCACTTAATAACTCTGTTTCTTTTCCTGTAATTATTTTTCCGTTTTCTAATTTTATTGCTAGTGCATTTACATTTTCTTTTTCTGATTTTTCTAAAGCATATTTTATTATTTCTCTATCATTTGCCACAACTCCTACACTGTTCATCAATTTTTTTATTGTTTCAACAGTATTTTCTGTTCCTATCCCTTTTTTATAATCACAAAGTGCTGCATAATATCTTCTTATTATTTCCATTTTTGCAGCTTGTTCTGCTATTTCGTTATTAACAATGCATTTACTTATCATGTTTACTCCCATGTCTGTAGGAGATTTATAAATATCTTTTCCTGTAATTTTATTTAAAATGTTTTTTAAGATAGGAAATGCTGATATATCTCTATTATAACTTACTGCTTTTATATCATATTCTTCTAAATGGAATGAATCTATCATATTTATATCACCTAAATCCGCTGTTGCTGCTTCATATGATACATTTACTGGGTGCTTAAGTGGTAAATCCCATACTGGAAATGTTTCAAATTTTGCATACCCTGCTTTTACACCTTTTTTGTGTTCATGATATAATTGAGAAAGACATGTTCCTAATTTTCCACTATTTGGTCCTGGTGCTGTTACTACTACTAATTTTTTTGTTGTTTCAATATATGGATTTTTTCCATACCCCTCTTCACTTGCAATTATTTCAACATCATCTGGATATCCTTTTGTTGGTGTATGTATATATACTTTTATATTTTTGCTATTTAAAGTTTGCTCTAATTTTTCTACACTCTCTTGTCCTGTATACATAGTAATTACTACACTATTAATTTGTATTCCTAGCTTTTGTATGTTTTCTATTAATCTAATTAACTCTACATCATATCCAATACCATAATCTGCTCTTATTTTATTTTTTTGTATATTATTTGCATTTATACAAAATATGATTTCCATATCTTCTTTAAATTCTTGCAATAATTTTATTTTAGCATCTGGACTAAAACCTGGTAATACTCTACTTGCATTATAGTCATCAAATATTTTTCCACCAAATTCTAAATATAACTTGTTATCAAACATTTTGATTCTTTCTTCGATTTTTTCTTTTTGTATTTTTAAATATTTTTCATTATCAAAAGCTATTTCCATTTTTTTCTCCATTCTAATAATTAATATCACAATTTTTCTTATTTTATGTATTAAAAACAACCAATCTACATTTAGCATACTTTATTATCTAAAAATATTCATTTGTTAAAACAAAAAACAGATTAAAAAAGGGTTTTTTTTTAATCTGTTTTGCTTTTTTTCTTTGACAACATTATTTTAACATGATTTTTAATTTTAAGTCAAGTTAATATTTTTAATTTTTTACATTCTTTGTCTTACTGCTTCATAAATAACAATACCAGCTGAAACAGAAGCATTAAGAGAGGTTATTTTTCCTTTCATTGGAATTTTTACTAATATGTCTGAATTTTCTTTTAGTAATTTTCCCATTCCAAATCCTTCTCCACCAATAATTATAGCTATTGGACCTTTTAAATCTTGATTATAATACAATGTTTCTGCTTCACCATCTGTACCTATAATCCATAATCCCATATCTTTTAATTTTTTAACTGTTTCATTTAAATTATTTACTCTTGCTATTTTTACATAAGATGTAGCTCCTGTTGAAACTTTTACTACTGTGCTATTTACACTTGCTGTTCTTCTTTTTGGTATAATTATTCCATGAACTCCAGCTGTTTCTGCAGTTCTAATTATTGAACCTAAATTGTGAGGATCTTCTATTCTTTCTAGTATTACTATGAATGGATCTTCACCTTTTTTTCTAGCTTCTTCTATTATATCTTCTACTTCAAAATAATCAAATGGAGGAACTGTTGCAACAACACCTTGATGATTTTCTGTTGTTAATGCATCTAATTTACTTCTATCAACTTCTACTATAACAAGTTTTTCTTCTTTTGCTTTTGCTATAATTTCATTAATAGAACCATGTTTTTCGCCACGTTCAATAAAAAGCTTATTTATGTCTTTTCCTGATTTTATAAGCTCCATTACAGCATTTCTTCCTGCTACTATATCTTCATAAGCTTCATCAATATTTTCCATGTTTCTTCTATCTTCATGGAATCTTCTTTCCACAAACCTTCTATCTCCATCAGAACGTCTTTCTCCAACTCTTCTGTCTAGAGTTCCTCTATCTTTTGCCCTTCTGTCTCCATTTCTTCTGTCTCCATTTCTTCTGTCTAACATTCTTCTGTCTCCAACTCTTCTGTCATTTTTTCTATTTTCAAATTTTTCTGCATTTTCTTTTTTTGGTTGCTCTTTTCTTGGTGCATTATTTTCTGGTGCAACCATTCTCTTTCTTCCTTTTCTAGCCTTATAAGTTTCTCCCATCTTTTTACCCTTTCTAATCTATACTACTTATGTGTTTTTTCATTTTATATTATAATTAAAAAAAACATAAATTCCAATATTTTTTTATAATTTTTTATTTTATATAAAAATAAATTTTTACACTAATTATATAAAAACCTACATAAATATTTTAATTAATCTTTTTTCTTTAGTTTTCATCATCTAATTTTAAAACAGCTAAAAATGCTTCTTGTGGTACTTCTACATTTCCTATTTGACGCATTTTCTTTTTACCTTTTTTCTGCTTTTCTAATAATTTTTTCTTTCTAGTAATATCTCCACCATAACATTTTGCTAATACATCTTTTCTCATTGCTGATAGTGTTTCTCTTGCAATAATTTTTCCACCAACAACTGCTTGAATTGGTATTTCAAATAATTGTCTTGGTATAACTGTTTTTAGCTTTTCTGCCATTTTTCTGCCTCTTTCGTATGCTGAATCTTTATGTACTATAAAAGACAAGGCATCAACAGCTTCATTATTTATGTGTAAATCTAATTTTACTAAGTCAGCTCTTCTATATTCTTTAAATTCATAATCTACTGATGCATATCCTTTTGTCTTAGATTTTATTGTATCAAAAAAGTCATAAATTATTTCATTTAAAGGTAATTCATATTCTAAAGTTACTCTATTTGCATCAAGATATTTCATATCTAAATATACTCCTCTTCTTTCTTGACACACTTTCATAACATTTCCTACAAATTCTTTTGGAATCATTATTTCAGCCTTCATAATAGGCTCTTCCATATATTTAATTTCTGTATTTGGTGGTAATTCTGTAGGATTATATAATTCTAAAACCTCTCCATCTGTTTTATAAACTTGATAAATAACTGATGGTGCTGTTGTAATTAATCCTATATCAAATTCTCTTTCTAATCTTTCTATTATTATTTCTAGGTGCAATAAACCTAAAAATCCACATCTAAAACCAAAACCTAATGCTGCTGAAGTTTCTGGTTCATAATTTAGTGCAGCATCATTTAATTTTAATTTTTCTAATGCTTCTTTTAATGGTTCATATTCGCTTCCATCTAAAGGATACATTCCACAATATACCATTGAATTTGCTTGCTTATAACCTGGTAAAGGTTCTTTTGCTGGTTTAGATTTTTTTGTAATTGTATCTCCTACATGCAAATCTGAAACTGTTTTTACACTTGCTGCAATATATCCAACTTCTCCTGCTGTTAATTCATCTGCTGGAACATAACTTCCTGCTCCAAAATATCCTACTTCTGTTACTGTAAATACTTTTCCTGTTGCCATAAATAATATTTCATCATTTGCCTTTACAGAACCATTTTTGATTCTTACATAACTTAAAGCACCTTTATAATTATCATAATATGAATCAAAAATTAATGCTTGCAATTCTGATTCTGAATCTCCTTTTGGAGCTGGTATATCTGATACAATTCTTTCTAAAACTTCTTCAACATTTAATCCTGTTTTGGCAGAAATGCAAGGTGCATCCATTGCTGGAATTCCTATTATATCTTCTATTTCTTTTTTTACTTCATCTGGTCTTGCATTTGGTAAATCTACTTTGTTTATAACTGGTAAAATTTCTAAATTATCATCAATAGCTAAATACACATTTGCAAGTGTTTGAGCTTCTACTCCTTGTGTGCTATCTACTACTAAAATGGCACCTTCACACGCAGCTAAGCTTCTAGATACTTCATAATTAAAATCCACATGTCCTGGAGTATCTATTAAATTGAATTCATAATTTTGACCATCTTTAGCAGTATAATTCATTTTTACAGCTTGAGATTTTATTGTTATTCCTCTTTCTTTTTCAATATCCATATTGTCTAATACTTGAGATTCCATTTCTCTTTGTGTTAAAGCACCTGTCATTTCTATAATTCTATCTGCTAAAGTTGATTTTCCATGATCTATGTGTGCAATAATACTAAAATTTCTAATTCTTTTTTGTTTTTCTAGCATACAATCTCCTATTTATTCTCTTTCATCATCTTCTCTATCACTTTTTTTATGAGGCGCTCCAACTCTTATTGTAACTGTTTCTTTTATTTGACTTAAAAATTTATCATACTTGTCGTATAATTCTACTTTTTTTTCTCTTTCTTCTGATATAGAATCACATTCTCTTATAAGCATAGCAAGTTCTGCTAAAGCAGCGATATCTTTTGATTCTTTATCTGTAAATTCTCTTTTTGATACTATCTCTCTAAACTTTTTAAATTCTTCTATCATAAATTCATCTTCTATTTTACAAGCTTGAGCAAACTCTTGAGAATCGATTAATTCTGAAATTTCATCTTCTCTTGTTAATGAAGAACTTTTAGTTAAATTTCTTCCTTTACTTCCTTTTACTAAATCTCTTAATAAAAACCCTGTTTTTTTAGTTATTTCTGAATAATGTTCCCAATCTTCAGGAGATATTTTTTGATTCATATGTAAACCAAAATCTGGATAAATTTTTCTAATTCTGCTCCAAAACTCATTTTGTTTTTCTATAAAATCATAATCTGCTTGTGTTTCTTCTAAATATTTTTGAGCTTCCATTTTGCTCTTTTGATAAAAATTTCCTTGAAAATCTTTTTTCTCACCAAAATGTTCTAAATCACGTCCAATTCTTCCTAGTGCTCTATATCCTTTTGAGCCATCTAAATCACCATGTAATTCTGCTGTAGAATTAAACCCTAAAATATACATTTTTGCTCTCAAAAAACTTTTTTTAGCATCAATTAAAATTTCTTTTATTTTCTTATCCTCCATATATTTATCCTCCTTAATACTTTGGATTAATAATTACTTATATTAAAAATATTTTCTTACTATATTTATTTCACTTTTTGTAATTCAAAATTTAAATAATCTGAACTTATAAGTTTGAATTCAATATCTTTATAAATACCTTCAACCGCTTCTTTGTGATATTCTGTATGCAAATGTCCATAATAACATTTTTTTACATTATAATTTTGCATCGTTTTTATAAAATCTATTTCTTCTGGAACTGGCTCTTTATAAAATGGTGGATAATGAATAAAAACAATTATTTCTTTATCTTTCCCAAATTCATGAACACCTTTTTCTAATGATAATTTTAAACGTTCATTTTCTCTTTTTAAAATTTTATAATTTTCTTGAGAATGAAAAGTATTTAACCATCCTCTAGTTCCAGCTATTATAGTATCTTCTATTAAAAAAGCATTATTATACAAAAAATCTATATTTTTTAAATTTTTTTCTGTTAGAAATTTTTTCATACTAGTTACTGTTGTCCACCAGTAATCGTGATTACCTTTTGACAAAATTTTTGTTCCTGGTAAAGAATTTATAAATTTAAAATCCTCTTCAGTTTCTTCTAAATATGTAGCCCAAGAGAAATCTCCTGGTAATATTACAGTATCTGTATCTTTTACTTTTTGTATCCAATTCTTTTTTATTTTTTCTGTATGATTTTCCCAATTTATTCCAAAGATATCCATTGGTTTATCTACAGAAAAAGATAAATGTAAATCTCCTATTGTATATATAGACATTAACTTTTTATTCTCCTATCTTTAAATTCGGAACCGCATTTAAAGTAAAATCTGCTCTTTTTCCTTCTTTATAATTGTAATATCCCGAAGCAGCTATCATGGCTGCATTATCTGTGCAAAGCACTCTTTCTGGATAATACACTTTTATTTTTAATCTTTCTGCTAATTTTTCAAAAGCTTCTCTTATATAAGAATTACAAGAAACGCCTCCTGCAATTACTATTTTATCTTGTTTATATTGTTTGATTGCTTTTTCTACATTTGATAATAACATTTCTGTAACAGCAAATTGAAAACTTGCACATAAATCTGCTGAATTAATATTGGGATCTTTATGATTTAAATTAATTACAGCAGTTTTTATACCACTAAAACTAAAATCTAAATTTTCAAAATGTGTTACTGGTAATTTTATGTTTGGCTCACCTTGTTTTGCTAATTTGTCAACTTTAGGTCCTCCTGGATATCCTAATCCTACAACTCTCGCAACTTTATCAAAAGCTTCTCCAACAGCATCATCACGAGTTTTTCCTAAAATCTCAAAATCATGATAATCTTTTACATGTACTAAATGAGTATGTCCTCCAGAAATAATCAAACATAAAAATGGTGGTTGTAATTCTTTATGTGATAAATAATTTCCTGCTATATGACCTTCTATATGATTTACTGGAATTAATGGTTTTCCTGTTACAAAACTTAAACCTTTTGCATAAGAAACACCAACTAATAAAGCTCCTACTAACCCTGGACCTTGTGTAACTGCAATTGCATCTATCTCCTCTAATGTAACATTTGCTTCTTTTAATGCTTGTTTCATTATTCCATTAATCACTTCTGTATGACATCTTGATGCAATTTCTGGAACTACTCCTCCATAAACTTCATGTATATTTATTTGAGAATTTATAACATTAGAAAGTACCTCTCTACCATTTTTTACTATTGATACAGAGGTTTCATCACAGCTAGATTCAATTCCCATTATAAGTATATCTTTCAATTTTTTCTCCTTAAATAAATAATCCTACTAATTTTGTTACTACAAAATATAAACCTTCTCTTAAAACTCCAATAACTGGAGATACAAGTGTACCTAAAAAGCCTGTAATCCATAATACCATAAATATAATATATAAAGTTTGTGAATTTCTATCAAGCCATGATTGTGCTTTATAAGGTAATATATTTCTAAAAATTTTTTCTCCATCTAATGGTGGTAGTGGAATTAAGTTAAATACTCCTAATCCAATATTTATAATAATTGTTAAATATAATAATGTAACAATTATAGTTCCCCAAAAAGAATATCCAAAAGCTACACTTGCTGTTTTTTCTATTAAAACATATACAAGCATTAAAACTGTTGCAATTATAAAATTCATTGCAGGACCTGCAAACGAAACTAACATTTCACATGTGCTTCTAGATTTATTACTTGTAAAATTATTTGGATTGATTTGCACAGGTTTTCCCCAGCCCACATGTGCAAACATTAATAACACAAATCCCATAGGATCTAAATGACTTAATGGATTTAATGTTAATCTTCCTTGATTTCTTGGAGTTGTATCTCCCAATCTATCTGCCATCCAAGCATGTGCAAATTCGTGAAAAGTAATTGCTATAATAACTGCTGGTAGTGTTAATAATATACTTAACCACTCTGCTGATGACATGCTAAATATAGATACTCCAACTAAAACTGCTAAAATTATATATATTGTTTTTCTATCTATTCCATATCCAAACATTAAAACTCCTCCTTAGTAATTTTTAAAATATGATACATTAACTAATTTAAAGGTTTCATTGTTGGGAATAATATTACATCTCTAATAGATGCTGAATCTGTTAAAAGCATTACTAATCTATCGATTCCTATTCCCATTCCTCCTGTTGGTGGTAATCCATATTCAATAGCCATACAGAAATCTTCATCCATATCGTTAGCTTCTTCATCACCAGCTTCTTTTTGTCTTAATTGTTCTACAAATCTATCTCTTTGATCTATTGGATCATTTAATTCTGAATAAGCATTTCCATATTCACGTCCACCAATAAATAATTCAAATCTTTCTACTAATCTTTTATCAGAAGGTTTTCTTTTTGTAAGAGGAGATACTTCAACTGGATAATCACAAATAAATGTTGGTTGAGTTAAAGTTTCTTCTACAAATTCTTCGAAGAATGCATTTATTATATATCCTCTTGTTTTTTTAGATTCATCTACTTCTACATGTTTTTCTTTAGCTATAGCTATAGCCTCTTCATCAGTATTAATTTGATCAAAATCAACACCTGTTACTTCTTTAATAGCTTGTATCATAGGAACTCTTCTCCAAGGTGATTCTAAATCAATATCAACACCTTGATAATTTATTTTTGCTGTTCCTAAACATTTTTGAGCTACTGTTCTAATCATGTTTTCTGATAAATCCATCATATCATTATAATCTTGATATGCTGCATAGAATTCAATTCCTGTATATTCTGGGTTGTGTTTTATATCCATTCCTTCATTTCTAAACATTCTTCCCATTTCATATACTCTATCAAATCCACCAACAATTAATCTTTTTAAATATAACTCATTTGCAATTCTTAAATACATATCTAAATCTAATGTATTGTGATGTGTAATAAATGGTCTAGCAGAAGCTCCACCAGCTATTGTATTTAATATCGGTGTATCTACTTCTAAATATCCTTCATTATCTAAATAGTTTTTAATTTCTTTTAAAATTTTGCTTCTTAATAGGAATGTTTCTTTTACTTCTGGATTAACAATTAAATCTACATATCTTTGTCTATAACGTAAATCTATATCTTTTAATCCATGGAATTTTTCTGGTAAATCTCTTAATGATTTTGTAAGTAAAACAACTTCTTTTGCGTGAATAGATATTTCTTCTGTTTTTGTTTTAAATACAAAACCTTTTAATCCTATAATGTCTCCTATATCAAAAGTTTTAAATGCTTTGTAACTTTCTTCTCCTAAATCATTAATACTTACATAGCTTTGAATTCTTCCTTTAGCATCTTGAATTGTACAGAAAGACGCTTTTCCCATAATTCTTTTAGCCATTATTCTTCCAGCTACAGAAACATCTTTACCTTCATAATTTTCATAGTTTTCTTTTATATCTCCACTAAATTCTGTTCTATCATATTTTGTAATTTCAAATGGATCTTTTCCTGCTTGTTGTAATTCTTTTAATTTTTCTAATCTTACCTGCATTAATTTAT
This sequence comes from Candidatus Scatovivens sp., assembly GCA_045648625.1. Lineage (GTDB taxonomy): Bacteria > Bacillota > Clostridia > TANB77 > CAG-508 > Scatovivens. Next base: position 976 of record JAZROJ010000072.1, on the reverse strand, counting down.
TTAATTCTTGTTCTTCAATTTCTAAATTTTCAATTTCATTTTCGTTCATATAAAAACGCTCCTTTACCTATAATTTGACTACAATATTATATAATAAAAAACGGTTATTGTAAACCGTTTTTTCATAATTTTTCCTTATATTTTAAGGTTTTTCCACTATTTTATTTTTTTAATAATTTATATTTTTTGATAATCTTTATTATTGATTTTTTCGATATTTATTCTTCAATTTTGTTTTTTAAATTTTTTATTGCATTTCCTATATTTATTTTATTCTTCTTTTCATTAGCCTCATTTTTTACAGCAAAAGATATTAAAACTGAGCCTATTATTAATAAATATATCCACCAAGGTATGCTAAACCAAAACGCTCTTGTTAACAAAAATACATTTAATAAAATAGCTCCTGCACTAGTTATAAATAGCATTCCGTATTTTTTTACATAACTAATTATTAAAACAGACACAATTAGTAAAACAAATAACATCCCATCATATTCACTATTATATTGAGATATAGCTATCACATATATAGCACTTGAAACCAAAGCTTCTAATACATCAATATCGCTTTTCTGTAAATACTTTGCTAACACTGTTCTTATTATAGCTATTGCAAATACCATATATCCTAGTATACTAAAAACCGTAAATTCTGTTAATTCCAATTCTTCTGCTATCTTATTATATAAAAGTACTCCACTTAAATATACTAAACATTTAAAAATATCTTTTTGTTTTCTTTTTCCAATAAAATACCAATTACTAAAAGACCAAACTAAAAATAATATTTCATTTAAAAATTCTGTATCAATCTCTTGTAATGTAATTATTAAATATATACCAGAAAATATTGTATATATATTTAATGTTTTATTTTTTAAAGCAACTATTGTTAACCCTATTGTGCTAAGTAATAATATACAAATTCTCATATTAGAATCTAATCTATAGTCTAATATACTAGGAATTGTAG
>JAZROJ010000071.1:0-8050 GCA_045648625.1 Candidatus Scatovivens sp. | reverse complement strand
GTTATTTTTAAAATATACTCTTGTTCTATATCCTCTAAATAAAAATAATTGTTCTTAATTTCTTTTTTTATAAATTCTTCTTCATAATAATATTCTATACATTCTTTTATAATCTCAGCTGTTTCTTCATAAAAACATTCTATATCTTCTCCAGGATAATGAACAATAACATTATCATATGTTTTAAAACGATAATTTGATAAATATATATTCATTGTAAGTTTTTCAAATTGCTTTATTAAAAAATCTACTTTGTCTTTACTAATTGTTTTTATGCAAACTGACTTCACTAATCTTCTCCTCTTTTCAAAAAATATATAGTATTTTATTCAGAATACTAAATTTAAGTGTATGACTTTTTTAGAAAATACTATACAGCTTGATTTATTCCTTCTGAAACAATAACTGACATATTATCAATTAATTCATCTATCTCTTTGGGTGTTACAATAAAATTAAAATTGTTTAATTTCATTTTTGATATAATATCTTCTTCGTCATAACTCACTTCACAAACATTTAAAGCTTCTAAAACTATTGTAGCAGCATCTAAAACTGTTGGTATTCCTACTGCAATTACAGGAATATTTAAAGTTTCTTGCGATAATTCCTCTCTTCTATTTCCCACACCACCACCAGGAACAATACCTGTATCACATATTTGAATAGATTTATTAATTCTATCAATATTCTTAGAGCACAAACTATCTATGGCTATCACCATTTTGGGTTTTATATTATCAACAATCCCTTTTACTACCTCTAAAGTTTCAAGCCCCGTAATTCCTAATACTCCTGGTGTAAAAGCACTTATACTTCTTACATTTTTATCTATTGCATCTGGCAAGTACAATTTAACATGTCTTGTTATTTCTACATTTTCAACTACCTTTGAACCTAATGAATCTGGTGTAGCATATAAATTTCCTAATCCCACAACTAAAATCTCACCACTTTTATCTATATGTTTATCAATTATCTTTTTTAGTTCATTTGAAAATATATCAATAATTTTATTTTCTTTTTCTTCAGGAATATTGTGAATTTTCTTTGTGTCTATAGTTATATAATTTCCTATTTTTTTCTGAAGAGCATTTTCACCTTCTTCATTTGTTATCTTTACTCTTGTTATAGTAATATCTTCTATTTTTTCTTCTTCACATTCAATTCCACTAATCTCATCTTCTATTTTATTTGCATTCTTATATAAATCTCTTCTTTCTATTGCCATATCAGTTCTAAAAAACATAACATTAATCTCCTTAAAATTTTATTTATTAAATAGATTTGTTCTATCTAATATTGTTCAGTAATGTTATTTTTTTCTTTTTTTTATTTTTTATTCATTTATAAATAAGAACAAAAGGGGCAAATTTTTAATTATTCATTTCTTTATATAATTTCATTTGCCCCGTATTTGTTCACGAATTTTATGATAATAAAATTTGTGTACATTAAATATGCGTAACATTTTATTTAATATAAAAGGAAAATTTGACTATTAAATAAAAAATAAGCAAAAATATTAAATATAATTTTAATACTTTTGCTTATTATAATGTATCTATTTTATATATTAGATTTTTTATAAACTTTATTCTTCCCAGTTATGAAATACTTCTAAAACATCATCTAAATCTTCTAATCCATCTATTAAACGTTGCATTTTCCCTGCAGCAGCTTCATCTAAAGCTACATATGTGCTAGGAACCATTTGAACTCCAGCTTCTAAGAATGTTAAATTATTACTAGATAACTCTTCTGTTACTTTAGTAAAATCACTAGGTGATGTAGAAATCTCATAAACTTCTTCTTCAGCTGAAAAATCTTCTGCTCCAGCTTCTAAGGCTAACATCATCAAGTCATCTTCTCCTAAAGAACAAGTTTCTTTTTCTATAACTATAACACCTTTTTTCTCAAACATATATGATACACATCCTGATGTCCCTAAATTTCCACCAAATTTATCAAATATATGTCTTACATCAGCAGCTGTTCTATTTTTATTGTTTGTTGATGCATTAACTATAACAGCAACTCCATTTGTTCCATATCCTTCATATGTAATTTCTTCATAGTTAGATGCATCTCCTGCTCCTGAAGCTTTTTTTATTGCATTATTAATTGTGTCATTTGGCATATTGTTTGCTTTACATTTTGCTATAACATCTTTTAATTTTGAATTTCCAGCAGGATCTGGACCACCTTGTTTTACTGCTATTAATAATTCTCTTCCTAATTTTGTAAATATTTTTCCTCTTGCAGCATCTGCCTTTCCTTTTTTAGCTGCAATATTATGCCATTTGCTATGTCCTGACATTGTTCTTCCCCCTTCTATACTTTTGTATTTAAGGTTATTACAAAGCTTACTTGTATATTCACCTTAAAATTTTTCTTTATTTATATGTGTTTGTATACTTCTGTTTTTACCGAAATTATTGTAACATATTTTTCTAAATTTGTATACATTTTTTATTTATTGTTTTATATGTATTTTTATTTATCTAAATACTATTTTTCTGAATCATCTATTTCCCTAATTGGATTATATATATCTGGAAATATTTGACTATAAGAAAAATATTCAATAACGTTTCCATTCTCATCAAATTTATCAAAAAATTCTTCATGTTCACGCAATCTTTTTGCATCCCCTAAAGTTAAATCTTTTCCATTTTTAGATAAACTAATTATTGATGAATTATTTTCCCTTACTATTGTATAAGGAACTAGTGTTTTTCCTAAACTTCCTGCCGCAAAATTTCTATGATGTCCTTGTAATATATATAGTGTGCCACATCCTTCTAAAACCTCAATTTCCTCGCCAGGATTGTAACCTTCGTTTTTCATTTTATTTCTTAATTCTTCTAGTGTGTAATAAAAACCTCTTCCTAAAGTAGAATTTGCTGATTGTATAGGCAATATTTTTTTAGGACTAGTCCACAATTTTCCATAATATTTACCCTGCAAATCAAGTTCTACGCATTGTTCTATTACTTGAGCAATATCTTCTATGGTTGAATAAGAAGTTTCAATAACTAAATTATAGTTATTTTTATCTTGTAAATCAATTCCATATACGTCTTTATATCTTTTTATTTCATTTTCTTTTCTATTTTTAGTTGCTTTTGTTGCATCTTCTACTGTTTTATATTTATCTTCTTTTCCTCTTTTAGTATCTTCAAAAACTCTCTTTCCTGCTACATTCTCGTCTACTGTTAATCTTACTGAAAATGAAGTTGGTATATTATGAAAAGCCAAACGAGAATCAAAAATATATACTTCTTTGGGCCTTTCTTTAGAATTAATTACTTCTCCGCTTTTAGCTACTCTAGAATCAATTATTTTATCTACATCTCCACCGTTTTTAGCTATATACTCATTAAGTTGGTCTATTGTTAAACCTTTTTCTTCGGCTAATTTTCTAAATTCATCTCCTATAGAAAATACATGTACTTTATATCCTTTTTCTTCATAATCTTTGGTTAATTTTTTTATGACTGTACTTTTACCACTAGCTGGTTCTCCAGATAATGTTATAATTCTATTTTTAAAATTAGACATAAAAAATCGCCTCCCGTTTATCATTTTACCACATTCTTCTTGTTTTGTACAGTATTTACAGGTGTTTTAGACGATTTTTATTTTCTATTTACAAAAATTTATATCTATTTTAAAAAAATTATTTTTTCTCGTTAATTAAATCTTCTATATTATGAGAGACACATTTAAATTTTCCAATTTCGTTTCCTTCAAAAACAATAGGAACACAATTTTTTATTCTTAGTTTTAATAAATCATTTTTATTAATATTAGTTAATTTATAAATCAAACATCTTATAAAATGATAGTGTGAAAATATTCCTACAGTTTCATTAGAAGTAATATCTATTGTATTTAAAAATTGCTCACATCTATTACATACATCTGTATAATTTTCACCGCCTGGAGCTTTTTTCTCAAAATCGCATCTAAAAATTGCTTTTCCATTAGGAAAATATTCTGGATATTTTTCTCTAATTAATTTTTCAGAATTATTTTCAAATAGACCTAAAGAGCGTTCTCTTAATCTTTTATCTTTAATAATTTTTGCATTCGGCTTAGCTAATAGTGCTGTCTCAAAGGCTCTATCTAAATCTGAGGTATATATTTTTTCTATACTTTTTAAGTTTTCATTATTTTGTAATTCAACTGCCATCTTTTTTCCTGATTCAGCAAGAGGTGTATTATATGCACCACAAAAATATGGATCTTTTGTGTTCTCTTTTATATTAAATTCAGATATTCCATGTCTTACTATAACTATTCGCATAAACTTCACCTCTATTACTACAATATAATTATAATTTATTTTAGATTTTCAGGATTTAAAGGTTCTAATTCTGGCAAAACAAATCTACCATCTCTTCTAATTAATATATCATCAAAATAAATTTCTCCTCCACCATATTCAGGAGTTTGAATTAAAACTAAATCCCAATGAACTGCTGAAGTATCATTTCCATTTGACGCATCTTCATAACAAGCACCTGGTGTAAAATGAATAGACCCCATTATTTTTTCATCAAATAAAATATCTTTCATTGGCTTTGTTACATAAGGATTTACTCCTATAGCAAATTCTCCTACATATCGTGCACCTTCATCTGTGTCTAATATTTTATTTATTTTTTGTATGTCATTTGCTTTTGCATCAATGATTTTTCCATCTTTAAATGTTAACACAACATTCTGAAATTCAAACCCTTGATAAATAGATGGCGTATTATAAGAAATTACTCCATTAACAGAATCTTTTACTGGCGCTGTATATACTTCTCCATCTGGTATATTCATTTCACCACAACATTTAATAGCTGGTATATTTTTTATAGAAAAACTTAAATCTGTATTTGGTGAAACAATTCTTACCCTATCTGTTTTATTCATTAATTCTACAAGTGAATCCATTGCTCTTGACATTTTTTCATAATCTAATGTGCACACATTATAATAAAAATCTTCAAAAGCATCTAAACTCATATTTGCATTATTAGCATACGTACTTGTTGGAAATTCTAATATACACCATTTTTTATTTAATCTAATTTTAAAATGAACTGGTACAGAATAATATGTACTATACATATTCATTTTTTCGGCTGGTACATCTGACATTTCACAAGGATTCTCTTCAGCATCTATCCTTAAATAAGCATCCATTTCTTGCATCATTTGTGCATCTACTTTAGCTAGTAACTCAATTTGTTCTCTTGTAGCTTTCATAAGTATTTCTCTTTTTAATGTCATATCTATATTTTTAGTAAAAGGAATACCTTCAAATTCATAAATTTGTTTTACTAGTTCTTTTACTAAAGGAATTGATTTTTCTCCACTATATTCTATTAAAACTTTCTCTCCCTTTTGTAGTTTTATAGAATGAGTTAATAAATTTCTTGCTAATTTCTTTATTCTTTCATCCATTATTTATTTAAATTTATATAATATTATATAAATTTCTCCTTTCGCAAATTATTTATTATTTTTTTCAAAATTCCAAGAATCTCTACACATATCTTCTAATGTCTTTTCTGCTGTCCATCCTAATTCATTATTTGCTTTTTCTGAATTAGCATAATATTCTGCTAAATCTCCTGGTCTTCTTGCTACAATTTCATAATTTATTGTAAGTCCATTTACTTTTTCAAAAGTATTAACTAAATCCATTACAGAGTATCCTATTCCTGTTCCTAAATTATAAGTATAAGAACCAGTATTGTCTTTACCTAATTTTTCTAAAGCTTTCACATGGCCTATAGACAAATCTACAACATGAATAAAATCTCTTACTCCTGTACCATCTTTGGTAGGATAATCGTTACCAAAAATATTTAATTTTTCTCTTTTCCCAGATGCTACTTGCATTACATATGGCATTAAATTATTTGGTATTCCATTTGGAGATTCTCCAATTAAACCGCTTTCATGAGCTCCAACAGGATTAAAATATCTTAAAACAACGATTCCCCAATTTTTATCTGAAACATACAAATCTTCTAACATTTGCTCTATCATAGCTTTTGTCGTGCCATATGGATTTGTTGTTTTACCTCTTCCCATCTCTTCTTTATATTCTGAAACACCTTGTTCTCCATATATTGTTGCAGATGAACTAAAAATTATTTTTTTAACTTCATATTTTTTCATTACTTCTAGTAAATTTAATGTAGAAATTAAATTATTACTATAATATAAAATTGGTTTTTGTACAGATTCTCCAACAGCTTTTAAACCTGCAAAATGAATTACTGCATCAATTTTATTTTCATTAAAAATTTCTTCTATTTTTTCTTTATTTTGCAAATCATATTTATAAAGTTTAGGTCTAACATTAGTAATTTTTTCTATTTTATCTAAAACTTCTTCTTTACTATTAATCAAGTTGTCTACAATAATAACTTCATAATCTTTTTTTATTAATTCAACACAAGTATGTGAGCCAATATAACCTAATCCACCTGTAACTAAAATTTTCATTCTATCTTCCTTTCATATCCTTTAAATACTATTAATTTATGAATTTTTTTCCATTTAAAAGGCATTCTTTTTCAAAATATCTAATTTCTTTTTGACTATTATTTTTTCTTAGTTATTATATATTTTTTTATATAAAATATCAATACTACATTATTAAAGTTTCTCTTATTTTATATGATTTAAAATTTGTATAAAATAACACAGCAAATAAAATTCTCAAGTTATATTCTAAAAAATCAAGCATAGATTTTATTAACAAACAAATGGAGGCTAATATGAAAACAAGAATAACTAGTATTTTATTTTTTTTAATTTTAATTTTCCATACTTGTAGCTTATATGCTTACAGTATTCCTATTTGGGTAAATGACGGCACCACTGAAGTTGCTGCAGACTCTGCTGATAACTTTTTAAATATAGAATCCGAAAGTGCAATTCTTATAGAACAATCAACAGGTCAAATACTTTTTGAAAAAAATTCACATGAAAAATTAAGACCAGCTAGTGTTACAAAAGTAATGACCATTTTACTTATTATGGAGGCTTTAGATAGAGGTGACATCACTTTAGAAACCCGGTATTCCTTGTAGTGAAAACGCTAGTAATATGGGTGGTTCTCAAATTTGGCTTAATGAAACAGAAACCCTATCTGTACATGAAATGCTAAAAGCAATTTGTGTAACTTCAGCTAATGATTGTTGTGTAGCTATGGCAGAATTTTTAGGTGGAAGTGAAGAATTGTTTGTTCAAAAAATGAATGAACGAGCAAAAGAACTTGGAATGAATGATACTACTTTTAAAAATTGTCATGGATTAGATGAAGATGGTCATGTTTCTTCTAGTTTTGATATATCTCTTATGTCCAGAGAGCTTTTGTTAAATCATCCTTTAATCACAGAGTATACAACAATTTGGATGGATTCTTTACGAGATGGTAAATCTGAACTTGTTAATACAAATAAACTCATTAGAACATATGATGGTGCAACAGGTTTAAAAACAGGTTCTACTTCTCTTGCTTTATATAACTTATCTGCTAGTGCCACTCGTAATGATTTATCTCTAATAGCTGTAGTACTTCGTGCTCCTACAACCAAAATAAGATTTGCTGAAGCAAAATTATTATTAGACTATGGATTCGGTACTTATAAATTTGAAAAAATAGCATCTAAAGGAGATATACTTCAAAGTATTTCTATCTCAAAAGGTACAGAGAGTAATTTAAATCTTGTGTTTGAAAACGACAGTGGTGCAATTCTTAAAAAAACAACTTCAAATAATATCACTCAAGAAGTTATAATAAATGAAAATATAGAAGCTCCTGTTAATCAAGGAGATATTCTTGGAAAAATGAACTATTATTTAGATAACGAATTAATTTCAAGTGTAAATTTAATTGCTGAAAAAGACATTCCTAAAATTAATTTTGCAAATATGTTTAGACATATTTCAAATCTTTGGATAAATTTACTAAGAAATAATTAATCAACAAAATAAAACTTTAGTTAATTAATTTTAATAACACTTTATATTA
>JAZROJ010000070.1:0-15542 GCA_045648625.1 Candidatus Scatovivens sp. | reverse complement strand
AAATAGTTTATTAAAATTTTATATTTAAAATAAATTTATTTTTATTTATTTTTTTTTAAATTTATAGTTTAATTTTTAATAATCCATTAAACTACTAATTTATTTCTGAAATCTTTTAATATTCTTTTCTCTATTCTAGATACATGGACTTGAGAAATACCTAGAATTTTTGCTACTTGATCTTGTGTCTTATCATTAAAATATCTAAGCTGAATTACTTGTTTATCTCTATTATTTAGTTTTTTTATTAATTCTGAAATTGTAATTTTATCAATCATTTTAGTTTGTTCATCTTCAATAAAAATCACTTCTATTTTTTCTTTCCCATCACATACTTCATCATAAATTGATTCTATTTTTAATTTAAATCCTTCTTCTTTTTTATTTCTACTTATATGAATTATTCCATCATCTCTAAAAAATTTCTTTATTTCTCCTAACATATATTGTACAGAATATGTAGATAACTCATTTTGAAATTCAAAACTAAATCTCTGTATTGCTTTTATAAAACCTATACAAGCTATCTGATAAATATCTTCTGTATCATATCCTTTTCCAATAAATTTTTTTACAATACTCCAAATTAAACCATTATTTTCTTCTAAGATTTGAGATAAAGCATCTTTATCACCTTTTTGTGCTTTACAAATAAGAATTTTATTTTTTTCATACATACAAACCCCCTTATAAATTTTTATAAGATTTACTAAATTATGCTTATTTTAATTTCATATATTTTTTTATTTCGTATTTTAAATTTCATATAATTTTTTCACCTTTATTTTTAAATGTTTTTATGCTTTATAGAAAATTAATATGTATCTTTGTTCTTATTTTCTTTTTTAATTTCTTTTATCATAGTAATTTTTGTTCCAACTCCAACTATTGATTCTACTTTAAGGTTGTCCATAAAATTTTCCATTATTGTAAATCCCATTCCAGAACGTTCTAAATTTCCTTTTGTTGTAAATAGTGGTTCTTTAGCCTCTTCAACATTTTCTATTCCCATTCCATAATCCACAATCTCAATGTGTATTTCGTCATCAATAATTTTTGCATTTATTTTAACAATGCCCTCAGAATCTGCGTATGCATGTATAATAGCATTAGTAACAGCCTCTGAAACCGCAGTTTTTATATCAGCAATTTCTTCTATAGTAGGATCTAACTGAGAAACAAAAGCTGCTATAGAAATTCTAGCAAAAGCCTCATTTACAGACTTACTTAAAAATTCTAATTTCATTTCATTTTTTACATTATTTTTCATATTATTTTTCATAATCACCCTCCTGATGTCCCATTGGGGACGTTAGTTAATAGGACATTTTGTCCCACTTGGGACACTAGTTCCCTAAAAATTATTTATTCTTAAAAGTTTAATTTGCAATTTCTTTTTCATAGTCATCTATAATAGGAATTAATTTTAATAATCCAGACATTTCAAAAACTTTTCTTATTTTTTCATTTACATTTATTAATTCTAATTTTCCTCCAAAATTACTTGTTGTTCTATATCGCCCTAATACTAGTCCTATCCCTGCACTATCCATAAACAACACCTGATTAAAATCAAGTATAACTTTTCTAGGCATAAACCTTTGAATTTCGTAATCTGCTCTCCTCCTAATTCTTTCACAAACATGATGATCTAATTCTTCTGTAATCTCAAACACTAAAACTTTCGTTTCTATAAAATGTTTTACATTCAATGTTTTTTTCCTCCCTTTTCTTTTGATATATTATTATTCTAAAACCATAAGTTTTCTCCTTCGGAGAATTATAAGAGGTTTTGTCGTATTTAGAGATGTTTTCGACAAATAGGAAACGGGGCTGAAAAAGAGTCGGTTATCTTTTCCAAAAATAATTTTCCCACAAAAAAAGGAAAAGAGAACCGTACCCTTTTCCAATCAAAAAATATATTTATTTACTTTAACTCTTATACAAATAGTGTGCTAAACTATCAAATATTTTTTCTTTATTTTTTATTTTTTATTTTCTAATTTTTCTTTTAACCCTGTATTTCTTTTTTTAGTTTCTGAGTGATTTATCATAAAATTAATAAGCCCGTCTCTTCCAATTACTATTAATAATTTCTTTGCTCTTGTTATTCCTGTGTATAATAAATTTCTTGTAAGTAACATATTTGAAGATGGTGGAACTGCTAATATTACTACATCAAATTCGCTTCCTTGTGCTTTATGTATTGTTATTGCATATGCATGTTCTAATTGTTCTAATTCTGAATACGCATACCAAGCTACTTTTCCATCATCAAAATCTACTTCTATTTGATGTTCTTCTGTTAGGATTTTTGATATTCTTCCTATTTCTCCATTAAATATTCCTGTTCCAGTTTCATAAGTTTTTGATATATCTTCTCTTCCTTTTTCCCAATATATATCATAATTGTTTTTTACTTGCATTACTCTGTCGCCTTCTCTAAAAACAATCTCTCCATACTGTTTTTCTGCTATTTCTGGCATTTTGGGATTTAATACAGCTTGCAGACTCATATTGAGTTCTTTGGTTCCCATCTTTCCTTTTTTGGTAGGTGTTAATATTTGAATATTTTTAAAAAATTCATAATCTCCAAATTTCTTTAATCTTTCTTTACTTAAAGAAGTTACTTGATATAACATCTTATCTTGATTAGATTCATTTATATAAAAGAAATCTTCTATTGAATCTTCTGCATAATCTTTTTTTCCTATAAAACTTAATCCTTGATTTACATTATGTGCATTTACAATTATTTTGCTTCTTGCAGCTTGTCTAAAAATTTTGTCTAAATGAACTGTTACAAATTCTTTAGATTCAATCATATCTTTTAAAATACTTCCAGGACCTACTGATGGCAACTGATTAACATCCCCAACAAATATTACTTTTGTTCCTAAGTAAATTGCTTTTGATAAATAATTCATTAAAAATATATCTACCATTGACATTTCATCTATTACTATAACATCAGCATCTACTGGAGAAACATCTGTATCTATACTTCCAAGTCTATCCTCTTCAAATTTCCCAATTTCTAATAATCTATGTATTGTTTTTGCTTCTTCTCCTGTTGTTTCTGCCATTCTTTTTGCTGCTCTTCCTGTTGGAGCGCACAAAACAACTTTTTTATTTTTCTCTTTGTAAATATCCATCATAAATTTGATAATAGTTGTTTTTCCTGTACCTGGTCCTCCTGTTATTATAGATACATTATTTTCATTCATTTGTCTTATAGCTTCAAATTGTCTTTCAGAAAGCTCAATTTCAAGTTTTTCTTCTTCTTTTTTTATAATATTATCAAAATTTTTGATATATTTTGTGTTTTGTGTATCTCTTAGTGCTTTTAATTTAGTTGAAATATTTTTTTCTGCTCTATTTAATGGCTCTAAATATATCCACTGTCCATCTTCTCTTTCTTCTATAACAATTTCTGCTTTTACATTCAAATTAATTAAATTATCTTCTATTGCTTCTTCTTTTACTTCTAAACTTTCTTTTACAAATTCCATTAAATTTTCTTTTTTTACGCAAGTATTTCCATTATAACTTGCAATTAGTAATGCATATTTTATTCCACTTTTAATACGATGATCACTATCCATTGGGATTCCTATTTGCATTGCTATTTTATCTATGTTGTGAAAATTTACTCCATATACAATATCTACTAAAACATATGGATTTTCTTGAATTTTTTCTACTGCATTTACACCTAATGCATCATATACTTTTTTGCTATTATTAGCTCCTATTCCAAATTGCTCTAAAAAACTTACTATTTGCCATACTTCCCATTTTTCATTAAATTCTTCTGCTATATTGTAAGCTTTTTCTTTATTGATTCCTTTTATTTCAGCTAAACGTATTGGTTCAAATTTAAATATGTTTAAAGTTTCTTCTCCAAATTTATCAATAATTTTCTTTGCTGTTGCAGGACCTACTCCTTTTATAGTTCCACTTGCTAAATATTTTTCAAGAGCTGCTGCATTTTCTGGCATTAATTTTTCAAATGTTTCTATTTTAAATTGTTCTCCATATTCTTGATGAACTACCATTTTTCCAGTTAATTTTAAACTATCACCAACACTAATAAAAGGCAAATATCCAACTACTGTTATTACATCTAAATCTTCTTTAGATAAAACAGCTATTGTATAACTATTAGCCTCATTTTGATATATAATTTCTTCTATTTGTCCTTTTATTTCCACTTTTCTCTCCTATGTCCAATTGGGGACGCTTTTAAATGGGACATTTTGTCCATTTAGGGACACATCTTACCTTTGGCTTATAAATTTTAACTTAAATAATTTTCTAATTCTAATAGTGCTTCTACTGAAGCTAAATAATCTTGTGTAAAATTTTTTAAATAAGCAAATTTTTTTGACATCGGGCTATCCATATAGATATCCATTACAAAACAAATTCCCATTCCACCACTAAAAATATCATTTATTTTTCCTTTAAATTCTGGTAAAAATTTTATATGCAATTTACTTTTCAATGTTTTATATTTTTCTTTTGCTTCATTATGTTTTTTATTTAATTCTTCTATAAATTCTTCAAATTTATATTCTTTATATTTATTCATTTTGTATATTTTTGCAGCATTTTCTAATCCATATATTGTTTGCAAATTAAACACTTCTAGCATTTTGTTAAATTCACTAGAGCTAAAATAATACATGTGTCCTTGCACTTTATTAAAGCTTCTCATAGTATCTAAATAACCTAAAACAATATTGTTTTTTATTTTTTCATGATTAAATTCAAATGAACCACCTAAATTTTCTTTTGGAGAAATTATTTTTAAGTATACATTTTTATCAATCATTTTTCTTCTAAATCCTAATCCATTAATATCTGCAACTATAATATTTTTATATCCTTTTTTAATTAACATATTAATTGGAGTGTTATCATATAATCCACCATCTACAAATTCTACTTCTCCAATTTTTTGTGCTTTAAAAATTGGAAAACATGAACTTGCTAATAAAAAATCTACCATTTTATCTTTTGGTATATCTTCTTTAAATAGTTGTACAGGTATTTTATGTTTTACTGAATAAGTTACAAGACCAAAATCTATGTCTGATTCATATATTTTATCTATATTTATATGCTCATTAATCATATTTCTTAAAGGTGTATTGTCTATTCCTTTATTTTCAAAATAATTACTTGCTAATTTCCTTACATTTTTAATATTAAATAGATTTTTATTTTGATCTATTTCTTCATTAATTTGCATTATGTTTTTTATATCTATATTTTCATATAAATTTATCATTCCTTCTAAATCATCTTGCAAAATTAATGCTCCATTTAAAGAACCTATTGATGTTCCAGAAATAGCTTTTATTTTTATTCCTAATTCTTTAAGTGCTTTCCATACGCCTACTTGGTAAGCTCCTCTTGTTCCTCCACCTTCTAGTACCAATGCATATTCTTTATCTTTCATAAGCATCTCCTATACTCAAAAATATGTTTGTTTCATTCTATCATTTTTTATTTTTTTATGCAACAACTCTAATATCTAATTATTAATCATATCTATAAATATTGGACTAAAATTATTTTTTGCAAAAAATAAAGTATTTGCTTTTATTTTATATTTCAATTTATGCAAATACTTTATTTTATTTTTATTTTCTAATTTTCATATAAGTTTTTTTATCCAAAAATTCCTTTTTTCTTAATTGGTGGTTGTTCATCCATTGTTTTTGCAAGTTCTAATAATAAATTTCTTTGTTCTTGAGTTAGTTTTTTTGGTGTTTGAACTATTACTGTAAATACAAAATCCCCTCTCCAACTTGCATTTACACTTTTAAAACCTTTACCTCTAATTGTAAATTTAGTTCCTGTTTGTGTGCCTTCTGGAATTCTAAATTTCTCTTTTGTTCCATCTACCATTGGAATTTCTAATTCTGTACCTAATGTTGCTCCTGTAAATGTAATTGGTACTTCACATAATACATGTTCTGCTTTTCTTGAATATATGCTGTGTCTTTTTATATGTATATTTATATATAAATCTCCTTGTGTTCCTCCGTTTGAACCACTTTCACCTTCATTTTTTAATACTATTGTTTGACCATCATCAATTCCTTCAGGTATTCTTACTTTTATTTTTACAGATTTTCTGTTAATTCCTTTTCCTTTACAATCTGGACATGGTGTTTTTATTATTTTTCCAGTTCCTCCACAGTGTGTACAAGTTTTTTGTGTAGCCATTTGTCCAAATGGTGTTGTAACAACTTGTTTAATTCTACCTGCACCATTACATACTGAACATTTTTCTGGTGAAGTTCCAGATTTAGCTCCTGTTCCAGAACAAGAATTACATTTTTCATTTCTATTTATGCTAATCTCTTTTTCTACTCCTAAGTATGCTTCTTCAAATGTAATTTCAAGATTCATTTTTAAATCAGCACCTCTGGATGGTCCATTTGAACTTCTTGTTCTTGATGAAGAACCTCCTCCAAAAAATGAAGAGAATATATCTCCTAAGTCTCCAAAATCACCAAAATCTGAGAAACCACCAAAGCCATCAAACCCTGAGCCATAAGAATAATATCCGCCTCCTTGGCCACCATTAAATCCTTGAGGTCCATCAAAACCAAATTGATCATACATTCTTCTTTTTTGGTTATCTGATAAAATTTCGTATGCTTCATTTACTTCTTTAAATTTTGCTTCTGCTTCTTCTTTATTATCTAAATTTGCATCTGGATGATATTTTTTTGCCAATTTTCTAAAAGCTTTTTTTAATTCTTCATCAGTAGCGTTTTTATCAACCCCTAATACTTCATAATAATCTCGCTTTTGTGCCATATTTTCCCCCATAATAACATTTTTTATTTTCTTTTGATTATTTTTTCAATTTCTTTTTTATAAATTATGCTAAATAAATACTATAATGAATATACAATCATATATAATATACTAAATAAATTTACTATCATATATATAATTTATTTTGTATAATTTGTCTTATTATAATAGCTATATAGAGGTCAGAGTATATTTTCTGACCTCTCTTATAACCATTATATATTATTTTAACAACATCTGTCCCTAATAGGACAAAATGTCCCATTAACTAACGTCCCCAATAGGACATTAGTTGTTATCATCTTCTACTTTATAATCAGCATCATATACTGTTCCTTCTTTTGCTTCTCCTTCTGCTCCACCTTCTGCGTTTGCAGCTCCTGCAGCTTGATTTGCTGAATATAATTTTTCAGAAATTTCATAGAATACTTTCTTTAATTTTTCTGCAGCTTCTTTTATAGCTTCTATATTGTTTCCTTCTAAAGATTTTTTTACAGCTTCAATTTCAGTTTCAACTTTAGCTTTTTCTTCTCCACTAATTTTGTCTCCTAATTCTTCTAAAGTTTTTTGGCTGTTATAAACTAAGCTTTCTGCATCATTTTTAACTTCGATTTCTTCTTTTCTTTTCTTGTCTTCAGCAGCATGTGCTTCAGCATCTTTAATAGCTTGGTTAATATCATCTTCTGAAAGATTTGTGCTAGCTGTGATTGAAACTTTTTGTTCATTTCCAGTAGCTTGATCTTTTGCAGATACGTGTACTATACCATTAGCATCAATATCAAATGTTACTTCAATTTGTGGTACTCCTCTTGGTGCTGGTGGAATTCCTGTTAATTGGAATCTTCCTAATGTTTTGTTATATGCTGCCATTTCTCTTTCACCTTGTAATACGTGAACTTCAACAGATGTTTGACCATCTCCTGCAGTTGAGAATACTTGTGATTTTTTTGTTGGTATTGTTGTATTTCTTTCGATTAATTTAGTAAATACTCCACCATATGTTTCAATTCCAAGTGAAAGTGGTGTTACGTCTAATAATACTAAATCTTTAACATCTCCTGATAATACACCACCTTGAATTGCTGCTCCTATAGCAACACATTCATCTGGGTTTATACCTTTATCAGCATCTTTTCCTGTTATTTTTTTAACCATTTCTTGTACACATGGTACTCTTGTAGATCCACCTACTAATAATACTTTATGAATATCATTTGCTGTTACTCCAGCGTCTTTCATAGCTTGTTCTACTGGTATTCTTGTTTGTTCTACTAAATCATGAATTAATTCTTCAAATTTAGCTCTTGTTAAATTAACATCTAAGTGTTTTGGTCCTGAACTATCAGCTGTGATAAATGGTAAGTTGATTTGTGTTTGTTGCATTCCAGAAAGCTCGATTTTAGCTTTTTCTGCTGCTTCTTTTAATCTTTGCATTGCCATTTTATCTGATTTTAAATCTATACCTTGTGATTTTTTGAATTCTGATACTAAGTAATCAATAATTGCATTATCAAAATCATCTCCACCTAAACGTGTGTTACCATTAGTTGATAATACTTCGAAAACTCCGTCTCCAATATCTAATATTGAAACGTCAAATGTTCCTCCACCTAAGTCATATATCATTATTTTTTGATCTTTATCTTCTTTATCCATACCATAAGCAAGTGCTGCTGCTGTTGGTTCGTTTATAATTCTTAAAACTTCTAAACCAGCAATTTTACCAGCATCTTTTGTTGCTTGTCTTTGGCTATCACTAAAATATGCTGGAACTGTGATAACAGCTTGTGTAACTGCTCCACCTAAATAGTTTTCAGCATCACTTTTTAATTTTTGTAATACCATTGCTGATATTTCTTGTGGAGAGAATTCATCTCCCTCTATTTTTACTTTTTCGTTTGTTCCCATTTTTCTTTTAATAGAAATAACTGTGTTATCTGGGTTTGTAACTGCTTGACGTTTTGCAATTTGTCCTACTAATCTTTCTCCATTTTTAGAGAAAGCTACTACAGATGGAGTTGTTCTATTTCCTTCTGCGTTAGGTATAACTACAGCTTCGCCACCTTCCATTACAGAAACACATGAATTTGTTGTTCCTAAGTCAATACCTATAATTTTTCCCATTTTGAAAATTCCTCCCTTATTTTCTTTATCTTTGATTTTAATTTTCTTTAGTTTTATTTATATAATAATTTAAAATTATTAACTTTTTAATGTAAGTATTCTATTTACAAAACACTTTGTTTAGTATATATAATACTTTTTAATTTGCTACTATAACCATTGAATGACGCACTACTTTATTTCCAATTTTATAGCCTTTTCTATATTCTTGAACAATTTCTTGTTCTCCTTTTGTGCTATCTTCTATATGACTTACAGCTTCATGAAACTCTGGATTAAATCTTGTTCCTACTGCTTCAATAGGCTCTAATCCAAGTCTTTTTAATGCATCTGCAAATTGTCTAACTACTAATCTTACACCTTCTTGATAATTTGTATCATCTGTTTTTGCATCTGATGCTTTTTCTAAATTATCCATTATTGGAAGCATTGTTGCTACTACATCTCCTGTAATCATTCCATAAATGCTTTCTCTTTCTTTTTGGCTTCTTTTTTTATAATTTTCAAATTCAGCAAACATTCTTTTATATCTATCATTTAGTTCTTCATATTCTGAAATATCAATTTTATCTTCATCTAAATTAACATTTTGAGCTACTTCTTGCTCATTTAAATTTTTTTCTTCGTTTTCCAAGTTCATCCCTCACTTTTTATTTTATTTTTCTATAAAATTTTTATATTTAAAGATTTTTTATTTAACAACATTTTTTTAATCTCTAATTTTAAAACTTTCCTTTTTTATAAACATCATTTATTTTTTTTGGTATATATTTCATAACTGAAATTACTTTTGAATAATCCATTCTTGTTGGACCTATAATTCCTATTGTACCTATATCTCTATCTTCTAATAAATGATTGAATGTTACTATACTAAAATTTTTAAGCTCTTCTTTTTCTGTTTCTTCACCTATATATACATTTATATCTTGTGCTATTCCTGTATTTAAAACATCTGCTACTAAATCTTTTGCATCTAATACATTTAAAAAGTCTTTTGCTATATCTACTTTTTTAAATTCTGGCATGTCTACAACTTTGTTTGCACCTTGTAAATATATTTTTTGTGAATCTTCTATTATTTTGTTTATTTCTTCTAACACCTTTTTGATTATATTTATTCCTGTTTTCATTTCTTCTATTATAAAATCTTCTAATGGTGTGTTTAATTTTTCTAAAGGCTTTCCTATTAATTTCTTTTTGAATATAAATGTTAAGTCTTCAACTTGAGCATCTGTAATATCTTCATCAAACTTTATTATTGATTCTCTTATAATTCCTGAATCTGTAAGAATTACTGCCATAAGAACTCTACTACCTAATAAAACAAATTTTATATCTATTATTGTGTGATTATTTACATCTGGACCTATTGTGATAGTAGTGTAATGTGTGATTTCTGATAAAGTTGTTGTTGCAATTCTTGTTAAATCTTCTAATGCATTTACTTTTGTTTCTAGACGCTCTTTGATAAATTCCATTTCTTTTCTGCTTAATTTATCGTCTCTAATTAATTCATCTACATAGTACCTATAACCTTTTTGAGATGGAATTCTTCCTGATGATGTATGTGGTTTTTCTATAAACCCAATTTGCTCTAATTCTGCCATTTCATTTCTTATTGTAGCACTACTGCAATCCAGCTCTTTTACTAGATTTCCAGAGCTTACAGGTTCTGCTGTTTCTATGTATTCTTCTATTATTGCTTGTAATATTCTTTTTTTTCTTTTATCTAATTCATCTGGCATCTTTTCACCTCTTTTTAGCAAACTTTTTGTTTGACTGCTAATATATTATATCTTTTTTTAGCACTTGTCAATATATTTTGCTAAAATTTTATCACAACAAATTGCTGTATTTTTTTCATTTTATAATCATGGAAAATATTAATTTAAAAGAAAAAAATACGTATTCATAATATACGTATTTTTTCATCTTTTTATCTATTATTATATAAATTCTTCAAATACTATATTAGCTAAATCTAGACCTTTTTTTGTTAATTTTATATTATCCAAATCTACTTCTATCAAATCTTCTTTTACCAATTTTTCTATTTCAAATCTGAAATAAAACAAAGGATTTATTTCAAATTTTCTTTCGAATTTTGAAATTGATACTCCTTCTATTTTTCTTAAGCCTAACATCATAAATTCTTTTGCTTTTTGCTCTCTATCTTGGGTTTCATGCAAAATTATATTTTCTTCAATTTTATCTTTCTCTATATTTTTTATATATTGTTCCAAGTTTTCTATATTTGAAAATCTTTTTCCATTTATATATGAATGTGCTGCCAATCCAAATCCCAAATACTCTTCTTGATTCCAACAATCAATATTGTGTTTTGATTCATATCCTTTTTGGGAAAAATTAGAAATTTCATAATGATTATATCCATTTTTTTGCAACAACTTTTTTGCTTTCCAATACATTTTTCGTTCTAATTTTTCATCTAACAAACCTAGTTCTCCTTTACTAACAAGTTTTTCTAGTTCTGTTCCCTCTTCTAATATTAAAGAATATAATGAAATATGTTTTGGTTCTAAATTTATTATTTTTATTAAACTTTGTTGCAATTCTTTTTCTGTTTGTGTCGGTATTGCTAACATTAAATCTACATTTATATTATCAAATCCTATCTCTTTTGCCATTTTATAAGTATCTAAAAATTCTTCAAAAGTATGTATTCTACCAATTAATTTTAATAGTCTATCTTCTGTTGTCTGAAGACCTATACTTAAACGATTAATTCCTGCATTTTTATAATCTATTAACTTTTCTTTTGTAACAGTACCTGGATTTACTTCTATTGTAATTTCTGCGTAATCTAATATATATTTTTGTTTTAATTCATCCAATATTTGAATAATAAATTTAGAATCAACAAAAGAAGGAGTTCCTCCTCCTATATAAACTGATGATATATTTGTTTTATTGTTAACTTGTTTTGTTTTGTCATTTTTTATTTCTTTTATAAGAGCTTTCATATATTGTTGCTTTATTTCTTCTTTACAAGAAAATGAAATGAAATCACAATATTTGCATTTTTGCTTACAAAATGGTATATGAATATAAATTCCTAATTTTTCCATAAAAATTCCTCTAATAATATATTTTATCTTCTTAATTCTTCTGCTATTTCATGGATTTTTTGTAATCTATGATTTACTCCAGATTTTCCTATAGGAGTATCTAATAATGCACCTAAATCTTTTAAACTCATATCTGGATTTTCTAATCTAACTGCTGCAATTTCTTTTAAATAATCTGGCATTTCGTCAAATTTCTTTAATTTTTGAATTAATTTTATATCATTTATTTGATTAACAGATGCATTTACAATTTTATTTAGATTTGCAGTTTCACAATTTACTAATCTATTTATATTGTTTTTAATTTCTCGAGTAACTCTAACATCCTCAAAATTTAAAACACCTTTATTCGCACCTATTAAAGCTAGAAATTTTGAAATTTCTTCACCTTCTTTTATATACAAAGCATATCCATCTTTATTTTCTATCATTTTTAAATTTACATCATATAATTTGCAAATATTACACACATATTCTGCATTATTTTTTTCTCTAAAAAATATTTCTAAATGATATTGTTTATTAGGATCTGTAACAGAACCAGCCCCTAAAAAGGCTCCTCTAACTATATCTCTTTGAAGCTCCTCATTATTATCAAGTTTTAATTGCATAATTTCATCTAAATAATCTGTTCTTTTTATAATAGCTACAAAACATTTCCCTCTTACTTCTGGTTCGTATTCAATTTCTAAATTAAATAAAATTTTATATACTCTTTCTATATTAAACTCGTTTTCAGTTATAATTTGTATTGAATCATTAAAATAAGATGTATTTTCTGTTAATATATATCCCAATAATTCTGCTTCTAAAGTTTTTTTATTTTTGAAATTATTAATTTTACTTAATTCTTCTTTTATATTTGATGAAAATGACATATCTTTTCTTCCTTCACATTATTTATTTTTATAATCATTTTTATAATTAAACTTGTGCAATAATAATTCTATCATTGCCGCCTAAATCTTTTTTAGAATATATATTTTTATACTGATTATTTTCTAGTATTTTTTCAACAGCTTCTTTTTGATTATATCCTATTTCTAGTGCTAAATAGCCATTATCTTCTAGATAATATTGGGCTTTTTTTGCAATTTCTTTGTAAAACTTTAATCCATCTTCTCCACCATCTAATGCTATAAAAGGCTCTTTTTTTACTTCTTCTGAAAGTGTTTCTATTACATTTGTCTCAATATAAGGTGGATTAGAAATAATCATATCAAATTTTTCCTCTATGTTTTCAAATAAATCTGATTTTATAAAATCAATTTCTGCTTCATTTTTTTTAGCATTTTTTTTTGCTATTTCTAATGCTTTTTCACTAACATCTGATGCGAAAACATTAATTTTTGATACATTTTTAGCTATAGAAATCGCAATTGCTCCACTTCCTGTGCACAAATCAAGAACTTTTATGTTTTTTTCTATATACTCTAATTTATGATGTGGATTGTTTTCCACATCATCTAAAATACTTATACACTCCTCCACTAAAATTTCTGTATCTGGTTGTGGAATTAATACGTTTTCATCCACATAAAAATCATATCCAAAAAACGCTTGATGGTTTATCACATATTGTATTGGCTCTTGTTTTTTTAATCTTAATATTTTATTTTCTAATTCTTGTTTTTTATTTTCTGGAAATTCTTCTTCAGAATGAATTAATAAATATTCTTTAGATACATTTAAAATATTCATAATTAGCATTCTAGATTTAAAAACAGAATCTTCTACATTATTTAATTCTTGATTTACAAAACTTAATATCTCTTTTATTTTCATAAACTTACCCTATTTATAATTTTTCTAATATATTTTAACACGTATTTGCATTTTTAGCAAATGCTATAAAATAAATAAAAAGATTTGCATAAAAACACAAATCTTTTTATTTTTCTAATATTGCTTCTATTTATCTTTTCTTATTTTTCAGTTTCATCATGATCATCTGAAAAAACTTTATTAGATGATTCATAAGATTTTTTTGAACTATTATCTTCTTTAATTTTTCTTTCCATATCTATTTTAGGCATTTCTTTTATAACTTTTTCATACATTGTAATATATTCTTCTAAAGATAATGGTCCTTCTTCTAAATGTCCCCAGTCACCAGCAGTAATCATTTCATCTATTTCTTTTGGAATTTGCATATATTTATATGTATTAGCACTTAAATCTTCTGGATATTCTTTTTCTATCACATTCTTTACATGTTTATCAAACCATTGTTGATTAGCAGTAATTCCATATGATTTATTAAGTATATAAGCTAGAATATATACCCCATAATTTTCAAAATCTGCAATAACCCCTCTTATTCCTTTTCCATCGTATTCTTTTCCATTAAAATAAAATTTATCTTCGTACATTTTTGAGCAGTCTATTTTTTCTCTTACAAACTCATCAAACATATAATCTTGCATTAAATGTTTTTTTATGCCATAAAAATATTTTAATGGTAAATGAGTGTTATGCTCTTCAAAAGCTTTAATATCCGTTTCTTCTCCTAAAACACAAGGCTTTATATCTTTTGCGATATATTTAGGTACATTACTTACTTCTTCTGCAGTTAATGTTTTTAAGTTTATTGGATAAGCCAACCAAGACACTTCTTTTCCATCATACGTTTTTTCAAAGTGACTATATTGTCTTGGACCAGAATATTTTCTTATAGCATCTGGTAATAGAATAAATTTAACCTCCTCTTCTAATTCTCTTTCGTTTCCTCTTAATCCTAATAAAGTTACAAGTGTGTGTTGCAATGTTAACATTTTTTTACCTCCTTTAAAATTTTGTAGAGAGATTTTATAAAAAAAAGACATATTTGTATCAAAACAAAACATGTCTTTTTTCTATTATTTTAATGTTTAAGTAAATAAAAAAGACCCATTTTGTACTTTTTACAAATAAGTCTCATTTTTTAAAATAAAGCCAGGATTTTATCCGATTGTTGGCTTTATTCCATATTTTTATGGTAATTACTCCCTTACAATGAATATTATAACATATCTTACAATTTATGTCAACTTTTTAAAAAAGACATTAAAAACCCCCACGTCTAAGCCGTAAGTTGAAAGAATTTTTATGGACCTGTATATTTACAGGTGGGTGTCTTCCTAAATATTCCTGGGTTTCTTACATAAATGCAAGCATACACGCCATATTTAGAGATGGGACTCCCGTATCCAAAACTTTGTAGGTTCTAAAAATTCTGTCGATACGCACTACGCAGGGAAAAATTTAAATCTATTTAATTGTTATCTATATATTAACATATAAATATTAGCTTTGCAATTTTTAAAATTCTGATTATATAATATTATGTTTTGTTATCTTTTAATTTCTTATTATTTTTCTTTTATACTATCTTTTTTAACTAGTTTTATTATTTGTAACTTTTTAAAAATTATGCTATAATTAATTAACTTTGTGAGCTTTTTCACAAAGTTTTTTATTTAATAAAACAGCCTTATTTTATTTATA
>JAZROJ010000069.1:0-5403 GCA_045648625.1 Candidatus Scatovivens sp. | reverse complement strand
TTGATTTACAAAAAAGTATGAATGAGCAAAAAGAAGAAAAAAAAGAATATAATGTTATTAGAGTCCCTTTAAAAAGAAGAAATTTTAAATATGATTCAACAGATGAGGATGATGACTTAGATCTTGAAGAAACTGTAATTGATTACAAAGTTACAAACGAGGAAGATGAAATAGTAGAAGGAATTTTAGAAGTATTGCCAGATGGATATGGATTTTTAAGAGGAGAAAACTACTTACCAACTCCAAAAGATGTATATATATCACCAGTACAAATCAAAAGATTTAGATTAGATACAGGAGATAAGGTAAAAGGAATAAAAAGAACTCCAAAAGAAGGGGAAAAATTTCCAGCTCTAATATATGTAGGAGAAGTAAATGGTGAGCATCCAGAAAAAGCAATGAAAAGAAAGCGCTTTGATGATTTAACACCTATTTATCCAACCAAAAAATTAAAATTAGAAACAGCACCAAATGAATATACAATGAGACTAATGGATATAATGGCACCAATTGGAAAAGGGCAAAGAGGTATGATAGTAGCACCTCCTAAAGCAGGAAAAACTACTATTCTAAAGAAAATTGCAAATAGCATAACAGAAAATAATCCAGAAGTAAAATTAATTGTATTATTAATAGATGAAAGACCAGAAGAAGTTACAGATATGAAACGTTCTATAAATGGAGAGGTAATATATTCAACATTTGATGAGCAACCAGAACATCACGTAAAAGTAGCCGAAATGGTTATTGAAAGAGCAAAAAGATTAACAGAACAACATAAAGACGTAGTAGTATTATTAGATAGCATTACACGTTTAGCTAGAGCATACAACTTAGTAATCCCATCTTCTGGAAGAACTTTATCAGGAGGTTTTGATCCAAGTGCACTTCATAAACCAAAACGTTTTTTCGGAGCTGCTAGAAACACTGAAGACGCAGGAAGTTTAACTGTTCTTGCTACTGCATTAGTTGATACAGGAAGTAGAATGGATGAAGTTATTTTTGAGGAGTTCAAAGGTACTGGTAATATGGAAGTTGTTTTAGATAGAAATCTATCAGAAAAACGAATTTTCCCAGCAATAGATATTAATAAATCTGGTACAAGAAGAGAAGATTTATTACTTTCAAATAAAGAATTAGAAACAGTTTATGGAATAAGAAAAGCTTTAGGAAATTTATCAACTGCTGACATGACAGAAAAATTAATTTCCCAAATGTCAAAATCAAAAACTAATGAAGAATTTATGGATATTATAAATGAAACCTTAAAAAAGAATAAAATCTAATTAGGGCTAAGCAATTAGCTCTTATTTTATTTTATAATCCAAAATACTTGTAATTAGAAATTAAATAGTATATAATTTAAAACTGTGAAATATTAAAATAGAAAAATATATATTTAACGTAACAAAACTTGCTTGCATAAATTAAGCAAACAAGTTTTTATTTGTTTAATCATACGTATAAAAGATAAGGAGAATTAAAATGTTAACATGGATCGTATTAATAGTATTAGGATTTATTTTTTTAATTAAAGGAGCAGATTTATTGGTAGATGGAGCCAGCAATGTTGCAAAAAAATTTCATATACCAGAAATTATAATAGGATTAACAATAGTATCAATAGGAACATCATTGCCAGAGTTATTTGTTAGTATAAAGTCTGCGATAAATGGATATTCAGATATGGCAATTGGAAATGTTATAGGAAGTAATATAGTAAATCTTCTTTTCATATTAGGAACATCTACAATTATAAAATCAGTTTCATTTAAAAGAGAAACTAGATTAATAGAAATTCCAATATGCTTGGCAGTCACTATTGTTTTTATGATAATAACTAATATGGGACAAGATGTTTCAAGATTCGATGCAGCTATTTTAGTATCACTATTTGCACTATTTATCATCTATACAATTGTAATGTCAATCAAGGGTGAAGAATTCGATAAAGAACCAGAAAATATTGAACAAGAAGAATGCAAATCAATCAAAGATACAATAAAAAATATAATATATATTATATTAGGAATAGTTTTATTAAAATTTGGAGGAGATTTGACAGTTGACAATGCAGTTAATGTAGCTAGTTTTTTTGGACTAAGTGAAAAAATAATAAGTGTTACAATACTTGCAATTGGTACAAGCTTACCAGAATTTGTTACAAGTGTATCGGCAGCAATAAAAGGAAAAAGTGATATTGCAATAGGCAATATCTTAGGTTCAAATATATTTAATATGTTGCTTATAATAGGTTTATCAGCAATCATAAAACCAATAGTTTATAATATCAGTTACAATATAGATATGATATTTTTACTTGTAGCAACATTAGTTTTGGCAATTTTCCCATTAATACCACCAAAAAACAAAATGACTAGAGGTAATGGTTTTGTATATGTTTTTTTATATATTGTATATATGATTACATTGTTTATAAAATAACATAAATACTTATATTTGTTTATGATATAAATACAACAAGACAACATGTTAAATAAATA
The DNA here is from genome assembly GCA_045648625.1 of Candidatus Scatovivens sp. Taxonomy (GTDB): domain Bacteria; phylum Bacillota; class Clostridia; order TANB77; family CAG-508; genus Scatovivens. The sequence goes on along the minus strand of JAZROJ010000069.1, from coordinate 2,899 downwards.
CCTGATTATTAATAGTTAACAAGAGATAAATGCATCACTACTTTTAGATTGTTAGCAAATAAATAAGAAATGTCATATAGGAAGTTATCGTCTTACTGATAACTTCTTTTTTTATTTAATGGCCAAAATATCTCAAATATTTTTTAAAACAAATGTGCAAAATCAAAGTAGTCGGCATTTTTCATTTTAATTTTATTGCTTTAAAAATATATTTATGATATATTTTTAGATAGAGTTATTAGATTAATTAAATTACTTTATTAAGAATAATTTGGATTAAAGGATAAAAAATATGAACGATCAAAAATTAATAAAAAATTTGTCAAAATTATTTACTAATAAAAAATTTTTAGCAACCATAGTAAAATCTGACAAAAATTTTAATATTAAAGAGTCATATGGAAATGTTTTAAAGTATTATATTTGTACTAGAGACAAAAATTTTGACCAAACATATGATCAAATTATGGAGAAATTATATAAAATTAATGAGGGAAATTTTGAAGAATTAGGTTTAACTTATGAGCAAATTTTATTAAATTCTCGAGAAAATGGTTTTATAACTTCTGCTCAAAATGGAAATAAATCTTATAGAATAAAAAAATATGGTTTAGATTATTTTGATAAATTGAATGAAAATGAAAAAAAAGAATTAATTGAAGCACGAAATGCATTAAAACAATTAGAAAACTTTTTTGGAAAAAGCCAATATATAAAAATTGATGAGAAAGAAAAGAATCCTCAAGCTGCTAGGCAATATTTCTTTTCAACACCGGGGCCTAAATCTATTCACTATGCATTATCTGCGTCACCTGAAAGATTATACCTGGGACCTTTAGCAGGAATTGAATCTTTCCCAATAATATATGGTGAGCCTAAGAAAGAGTATTATTTTAGATTTGTTAAAGACAAAATCTCCAGACTTGGGTTAGAAAATTTGAGTGATGAAATTATGAAGTGTATGGAGAAAGTTTTTGAAACTTACTGCAAAAATCCACCAATAATTATGATGATTAGCAACAAGCAAGCTTTTAATATAAAATTCTTTCATTCAGTAATAAAAGATCATAATTCAGAAACATTAAAAGATATTTTTAATCAGCAAGGGTTTAATTATATAAATACATATTTTTCGGAAAATCCTGATGATAGTTCAGAGCATAACAATGCAGGAAATTTAGTAACAGTTGTAGATCAAATTCCAGAAAATGCTGTAAATGGATATATCACAATGTTAGATACTTATGAAATATATCAAATTATTGGTAAAGAAAAAGGTGCAAAAGTTGGAGACATTATAACCAGAGAAGCAAACTCTGTTATAGAAAATAATGATCTATTAACTTTAGCTACTTCTTTAAAATATGTAAATAGTAATGAAAATCTTGAATATTTAACAAAGAAAATACATTCAATTTTAGATGAAAATTTACCATTTTTAAAGGAAAAATATGGCGATATTTCACAAATAGAGTTAGAAAATAGAATAAAAGAGTTAAAAGAGAAAAGAGAAGAAATACTAAATAGGGATTTTGCAAAAAAAGATAGTATAGAACCTACAATTACTTTAAGACAGATTGTTCACCAGTTAGAGCAAGAAGATAGATATAATCAATTATTGGATGATGATGAAAACATAAAAAAAGATGAAATTCAATATAGAAGTCTTCTACATGGAATTAATCATACAAGACGAGTTAATTTTTTTGCTAATGTAATAATTATACAAAATAAGGGGACTCTTGATAAACAAAAAGATGTAATATTAGCTGCTGTAAAAAATCATGATATTGGCAGAACACATGACGGAGAAGATAAGGAACATGGATTTAATAGCATAACAATTTTAAGTGAGCATCCAGAAAGATTAGAAAAATTTAACGATGAAGAAAAAAAACAAATTTTATTTGCAATAAGAGAACATTCATTAAGTAAAAAAGAAAATGAATCAGATTTGGATAAGTTATTAAGAGAAGAATTAACACAACAACAAGTATATGATTTTAAAAATATAATGTATGTGCTTAAAAATGCTGACAAGTTAGATAGAGTAAGACTTGATCCGTATGGTGAAAATCTTAAAGAAGGGCTAGATATAGATAGATTTGTAGGAGAAGATAGTCTTATAAAAACTTTACAAGATATGGAATACTTGGCATATGAATCTTTAGAAAAAGTTCTAGAATTATTAGACACAGATAGAGAACTTAGAAATTTAGAAAAATATCTTTATTTAAAAAAAGGAGCACAAAAATATAAAGAAAATATTTCGTGTGCTAAGTCAAATATTGTAAATACAGAAAAAAACAAAAAGGCAATAGTTTCGTCAATTGATGTAGGTGGATTATCCCAAATTAATAAAGTTTTGAAAACTTTCAAAGACAAATTTAAAGGACTATTTCAAAAAAGAGATGGTACAGGTAGAAAAAATGAATAAAAAAACAATAGATAACAGAGATTTGCAATTTAATACTGAAACATATGAGATTTTAAAAGAGTTAGGTGAAGAGTATATAAAAAAAATACCTGCTAAATTATATTTGTATTTAAAAAACAATAGAAATGAAAATTCTATATTTGAATTTGATATAAACAAACCATTAGAAGAACAAGAAGTTATGCATGAGGTTTTATTATTTATTACATATTTGAACATTCAATATTGGTCAACAACAGAAGAAAAAGAAATGTTATTAAAAAAGTATCAGAAAATTGATGAAATAGAAGAATTAGAAAAAAGTAAAAAATATAATCAAAATGATATATTTAAAAAGATAAATAAAACTGGAACTATTAATACAGAAGAGCCTGAAGACAATATTAATAAAGCTTTAATTAACTATAAAAAATCAATTTTCATAAGATTCAAAAATTTTATATTTAAAATATTACATATAAA
>JAZROJ010000068.1:0-8086 GCA_045648625.1 Candidatus Scatovivens sp. | reverse complement strand
TAATGTATTTTTAGGAGGAGACTATGTCTAAAACAACAAAAATTATATTTTTATTTGTATTAATTTTTTCTTTATTATCATCTTTTGTTTTTGCAACTAATTTGAATGATAATATTGAAGAAAATTCTTATCAAACTTCTTCAGATTTAGAAAATTCAGAATCTAATACAAATTCTTCTGATGATTCTTCATATAATTATTCTGGTGTAACTAGTGTTAGCCAATTATCAAGTTATTCTGAAGCAAATTTAGAACTAAATAATATTTTAAGTATAATTTTAATTGCAATTGGAGTTCTTATTATACTTTTTGCTATTGCACTTTTAATTAGATTAAAACATTAAATCCAATAAATAAAATCATAAAAAACAATCTTAATACAAATTAAATAATTTCATATTTTAAACTATCTTATAAAATAAGATAGTTTTTTTATTTAATAAGAAGTTTCTTCAAATTTCCTATTACATTACTTTCACACAATTTTACTTTGTAAAATTGGCGCTAGAACAAAGACAAACCACACTATTTTTTGTCAAACAGCTTTGCAAATCTTAGAAAACTTGATTTTTTGCTAATTTTATGTTATAATAAAGTATACGAGCAAAAAAACAACACTATCTGAAAGGAAGGAATCTCACATGGGAAAAAACGTAATAAACACCGAAGAGTTTGAAGAAATCAAACAAATCATGGACCATGGTAAAGAATTGCATCGGAAACGTGCAGCAGAATTAGAAGAGATGCGGAGAAAAAGACAAGCACAAGAAGAAGAAACTATGCGGAAACTACAATTAGCAAAAATTGAAGAAAGACAATTATGGGAAAAAACAATTAACACAACAAGAAAAAAAATCCATAAATCTTTTTTAACAATTTTTATTTGTATAACCTTACTTGTTGTACTTATTGCCACTACTCTGCCTACCAATGTTCTTATGGCCGGTCTCTATGTAGAAAGAGGAGAAATCGAATATATTGGAACACAGTATGGATGGCATGATGATTCTCTTAAAAAAGCCTGGGATGAAAATGTAGCAGTTCTAAATGAAACTATATCTAATTCTTGGTATGCATCACTCTTTGCCAAATCTCCTATAATCGTTGATTTTCTGATAATTGTCGGTGAGATTGCAGTCACAGCACTTCTTGTATGGATAATTTACATCAAATGTAAATCCATCCAGATTTATTGGGAAAAGCTTAAAGAAAAAGGGTGCTTAAGACATCGCTAAACACGATATGCTCGCCCCTTCTTCCTTACCTCTGAATTTAAAATAAATTCAGAGGTTTTTTCTTTTTTTACCATATATTAATCATTATTTTGTGTTGCATAATACCAAATAGCAGCTATTATAATAATAGCTGCAACTGCTAATATAATCCACATCCAAGTTGTAGTTGACATAGTGTTAAAACCTGTAGTAGTTCTTGATTCTGTGGTTGTTCTTGTAGTATTATAATTACCAGCATTTCCATTAGTATTATTTTCTGTAGTGTTTACAATTCCATCATCAATGTTATTCATTCCATTTTCAACATCAGTTCTCACATTGTCCATACCAGATCTTACGTCATTTACCATATTTCCTGAGAAAATACTATCTGTCATATTTTTCATACTTTGTCCTGTTTTATCTACTGATTGTGTAATTTCATTTCCTAAATTGATTGAATTTCCGTTATTGTCATTTGCTGCAAAACTAAATCCACAACATAATGAAAGAATAATGGCAGTTAACCCAATAATTAAACTTTTCTTTACCATATTTCCTCCAAATTGTTTCAAATACTTTTTTGAGCCTAATGTGAAAGATTTATTACTATCACATATTTCTATTATTGTTTTTTCTTTAAAAAATATTCTAACAAAATTTGAAAAAAATTATTTTTTACTTATATTAATATTTTGTAAGTCTATTTTTAATTCTCTAGAAACAATATTTTGAATTTTTGCAATTTGTTCTTGATTTAATAAACTTGTTTTTACTATAACATTTGCAGTATTGTTATTTACCAAAATAACGACATCTTCAAAACCTTTATTTTTAATTAAATTTTCTGCAATCATTGTCCCATTTTTTATATTATTTATATTACTTATTTCTTGAGTTGCTATTGCTTTTTGTGTTTCTCCAACCTCTGGTTTTTCAAGCATTTTTTGGTAAGTTTCAAGCATTTGAGAATACATTTTATTTCTTTCTAATCTAGTTTCTACAAAATACTCATCTTGATTTTCTGTTTCTATATTTTCATCATCACTATTTTTTTGTTCTACATCTTGATTTTCAAAACTTTTTAAATCATCATTAGACACTATTTCTGATAAAAATTCTTGATTTTCATTTTGTACTAAATTTGTTTTTGAGTTTAAATTTTCATTAAAAACTTCTGAATTTACTAATTGCACATCACCTAAAGTCAATTCATTTCTTACATCTGAAGCAGAAACTTCAATACTTTTATGTTGGGTAAAAAAGTTAAAATATCCAATCCCCATAAAACCAAAAGCTATAATAATTAAAATTATTTGTTTTCTTTTTTCTTTGCTCATAAATTTATTATTCTCCCATCTCAAACACTTGAATTTTATGTGTAGCAATTCCGGTTACAGCTTCAACAGCAGATATTATATTACTTTTTACTGTTGCATTTGAAGCACCAACAGCAGTAATAATTGCACCTTCAACTTTAGGCATAGTAGTTTTTTCTGTTACAATATTAGAATTTCCATCTTTTACAACATCTTTTTGATTATTTTCTGTTTCTGTTGTACGAATACCTCCAGAAGTATCTTTTTCCTGAATTGTACTTGTACTAAGATTCACATTATATATAGGAATTACACAGCTACTTTCAGAATATGTAATTAGTACAGAAACTTTGCCTACTCCACTTATTTTTGTTAGAATATTTTCTAGTCTTTTTTCTAAATCACTTGAATTTTCAGTATATGTTTTTTCGTCATAAGCCAATTCTGCATTAGTTTGATTTCTAAAAATTTCTGTATTTTCTTCTTTTTCTAAAATTTTATTAATAACTATCAAGGTAATTATCAATACAATTAAGAAAAACACTAAATTCTCTACTCGTTTTTCTTTATTTTGAAATATCTTTTTAATTTTTTCTAACATATTTCCTCCTTGACTATAAAATTCATTTTTAATTTTGCAAAATATAAATTTTATCTAAATCTACTTGATAATTTTGCGATACATATTTCTTTAATTCCTGATTATCTTTTTCATTTTTTTTACTTTCTCCAATTCTTATTTCTTCAATTTTTATTTCATCTATATTTTGATTATTTTCAGCAAGTTCTATCTCAATTTTTTCAATTTTTTCATAATTATTATCAACTTTAACTTCTACTTTTTCTATCCAATATCCAATTTTTATCAATTCATTTTTAATTGTTTCTTCTATTCCTTGAACATAAACATTTTTAATATCATTATCAAGTTCTGCAGACACTTCTATTGTTTCAAATTCAAAAAAATTATCTAATGAATATCCTTTTTTTATTTTGTCTAAAATTGGGCCAATTATCACAAATAAAATATATATACCAATTACAACCTTCACATATTTTTTATTATTTCCTTCTGGAATCATAAGTTCTATAATAATTGATATTATTACAGCTACAATAATTCCCTCACACCAAGATTTCATAAAAGCAATCATTTTATCACCTATACATTAAAGAACTATTAGTTATTTTTAATACTAATGTAATTCCTATAATAAACATCACAGAAACTGAAAATAATATTGCAAGTAATATTCTATAACTATCTGCAATTTGAGAAATTAATTTCACAATTTTCGGATCAGCAATAGCCTCACATAAAGTAGAAGTAAATCCAAAAGAAATCCATAAAACTACAATTTTTATTAAAGGAGCCAAAACAATTCCTAGTAAAATAATAATACCTAAAATACCTACAGAATTTTTTAAAATATTAGCACAACCAATAACAGTTTCAACTGTATCCCCCATAATTTTTCCTACTACAGGAATAAAATTGGAAACAGCTGCTTTAGCAGTTTTAGAAGTTAATCCATCTACAGAACTGCTTAAAGTTCCTTCCAAAGATAAAATGCATGTAAATACTGTCAAAATAATTCCTAGTATCCAAACAATAGATGACTTCAAAAATTTAGAAAGTTTGTCAATTTGTACTCTATCTGAAATATTAGAAATAATACCTAATGTCATAGACACCAACAATATTGGAATTAGAAAAGAATTAATAAAACTTCCAATAAACTGCATAACAAATATTAACAATGGTTGTATGATTGAAGTTGTTGTAATGCTTCCTGTTGTAAGCATTAAAGTTGTCATTAATGGTACAAATAACTGCATAAAATCAGTCATATCTTTTATAGCATCTCTAGTTAAATCTAGAATATTTACAAAAGTGTTTATTACTACTGTGACTATAATTAAATATTGAATAAAATAAACTACTTTTCCAGAGGAAGAATTTCCTAAATTTTCTGTAATAGCTTTAAATATGCTATGTATAATTACTATAATAAGCACACTTACCATTAGTTCTATAGCAAGTTTTATTTCTTGTCCAAATAATTTACTCGCACTAGAAAAAATAAAATTATGATTAATATTTCCTTGTATACTTTGAGAAAAAGCTTCTCCTATATCAAAATTGGGAAAAGCATTTTCTGTATAACTTTTAGCACTATTTAAAAAATCTGAAATTCCTAAAGTATTTTTTTGAGAATTAATAATTTCTTCCATACTTTTCCTCCTTTTTTATTGGAATCCTTATATTAAGTAAATTATGAATAAGAAAACCTTTTATTGGCTATAAATAGCCAAAATGCTGATTTAGCTCTATATAAATCACTAGCTTTAAGGTAATAAACTTGTTAATTTTTCAAGAGCTGTAGAAATCACAGGTATAGATAAAGAAATTACAATAAGTTTCCCACCTAAATCTATTTTATTGGCAATAGCAGTTTCTCCTGAATCTTTGCATATACTTATCGCATATTCTGTCAAAATAGATATTCCAGTTATTTTCAAAAGTAATGAAATAAAATTTTCATAATAACTGTTTTTCGAAAGATTTTCTATAAAACTAATAATATTTTTTAATATATCTAAAGATAAAAAAAGAATAATACTTCCACCAATTACAATGGCTAGTACAGCATATTCTTTTCTATATTCCTTTAAAACAATCGTTATAATTAAAGTAAGAAAACCAATTCCTATAATTTTAACAATTTCCATTATAAATTAAACACCGTCCTTACAGTTTCAAACAAACCACTAATCTCCTTTACTACCAAAGTAAGCACAATTACCATTCCAGCAAGAGTAGTCATCATTGCTTGATCATCACGTCCAGCCTTACTTAAAACTTGGTGTAAAACAGCCACCAAAATCCCTATTCCTGCAATTTTAAATAATAAATCTATATCCATACCCTTATTTTCCTTTTCTTTTTATTATATAAATAAAATACTAATTCCTAACCCAAATACAGTTCCTAAAGTTTTATATAATTTAACATTTTTATTTTTTTCAGATTCTGCTTTTTGAATTTGACTTTCTAATAAATTTTCTGTTAAACAAATTTCTCGTATTTGTCCATTTTTATCAGTTTTTCCTAGCAATTTCCCAAGTGTATTTAAGCTATCTCTATCTTCTTTTGAAAAATCATTTTTAATATTTTGTACAGAATCATACCAAGCAAGAGCAAGTTCTTTTTCTTTCATAAATTGTATTGTATTTTCAAAAATGTTTTCTTTGTTTTGATATATTATTTTTGAAATTTCTTCAAAAATTTCTTGTACCGGTTCATATGTGTATTCAATTTTTGTTTTAAACATATTCAAACTTGCTTGTACTTTTCTTAATTCTATAACTCTATTTTCAAAAGTTTTCGATTTCAAAATCCCCAAATACATACATATACTAACAATCCCTGTTGCTATTAATAATTTAAATAAAAACATAAGACTCTCCTAAAAATCACTAATCTATATTAATTTATAAAATGTTATTAAATAACTTCTCAATTACATCATTAGTCATTTTATTGAAATATAACTTTTTTGTATAATTCAATTTTTCCTAAATTTAAGCTGCTCATATTCTCTATCATTTTTATTTAGTACGTATATGTTTTTTATATAACCTTTATTTTTACTATCTAAAAAAATTATATTTTCAAAAATATTAATATTAATTAAATCTCTCAAAACAGGATTTAAAATAACATCATTAAAATCAAGTCCATGTGCAGTAAATATTCCTTTACATCCAGAGCATACAGCATAATTTATAGCTTCAATGTCTTCAAAACTACCAATTTCATCTGCAATAATTACATTTGGAGCCATAGAACGAACTAACATCTTCATACCAACGCTTTTGCTCACATTTTCAATTACATCTGTCTTTAGTCCAATATCATTTTGTGGAACTCCTTTATACAAAGCTGCTATTTCTCCTCTTTCATCCACAACTCCTACATTAATTGAGTTAAATCCTATTTCTATAATCCCGTTTAGCAAGTTGTCTTGTAATATCTCTTAATAAAGTAGTTTTTCCTGCTCCTGGTGAAGATACTATTAAGGTATTATTGATTGAATTTTCCTCCAAGTTTAATATATATTTTAAAATTTTATTACTACTACCTAATACTTGTCTTGCTATTCTAAAATTCAAACTAGAAATATAATTTATATTTATAACTTTTCCTTTTTCTATTACACAAGAACCTGTTATTCCTACTCTATGTCCACCTTTTACTGTTATAAATCCTTCTGAAATTTGGTTTTGATAAGAATAAATTGAATTTTCACAAATAAGTTGCAAGCATCCTAATACTTCTTGTGTAGATGCTATATATTCTATTATTTTTTCTGTATTACTTAATTTTAAAACCACTTCTTTATTTACTCTTATTCGTATTTCTTCTAGTTGTTCAAACTTGTCCTGAATTTCTTCTAATATTGCTTTTTGCAGATTCCTAGGAAAATATTTTAATATTTCATTCAAAACTTTTTCCTCTCTTATTTTTGTATTTATTATTATATATGCTTGATTTAGAAAAAAAGAACTTTTTTATTAATATAATTTGAACATAAAAAAAGTATAGAAATTTCGGAATTTTTACTTTCCTATTTCTATACTTAAATTTTTTCTATATTTTTAATTTTAGCTCACTCATCCGCTTCGCTTCTTGCGTTCGCCTTTTTTTCGCGCAATCATGTTCGTTCCACTTTGCATGATTGCGCATTTTTTTAGCTTGCATCTGTATATTTTTTAGGCAGTTCTCTGGGGGAGTGCTGCTAGATCGCCGACCCTGGCATAGCGCGCTTTTTCTTAACTTCTTACTTTATTACTCCCACTCTATTCCCCGCAATTTCCACATTCCATCTTCCCATTTTGCTGGGATTCCAGATGTTAGACAAACTACTGGATGTACCCCGAAGCGAGTGTTGTCATAGCCGTCGTTGCGCACGCCGCCGCCGTAGCGCACGTAAAGCACATAGAAAGTGCCGCTCGCAGACGGAGACGCCAACCAATAGCCAGAGCAGTTACTTCCTGTATTGTTTATGTCTTCATATTCATCTGGATGTGGGAAATACATTGGTGCACTTTCATAGCCTATTACTTCTAGATGATCATAATTATCTGCACTCGTTGTTCCTATTTTGTAGCCTTTTCCTGTACTTGCACTATCAAATGCATAACTCAAACTTGTATATCCTGTTTCTCCTCCATATTTTTTATTCCAACTTTCCATCCACATTTCTACTGTTGGTGCTCCTACTGCTGCTTGGGCATATCCACTTATTGCAAAATTGCTCCAATTTTCTGATTTTAATAAGGTTGCTGATGCTTGATAATTATCATTGTTTGTTGAGGTTGTTGGTAACTGATTCATTAAAAACAAACTTCTTACTCCTGTTGCTATACTATTTTCTGTTCTTTTTAGTTCATTTACTCCATAAATTGTATAATCTCCACTTGTGTTTTTATTTACTGCTGCATCACTTATTTTACTTGTTGGTACATAATCTTTTGCTATTAAATATA
>JAZROJ010000067.1:0-1580 GCA_045648625.1 Candidatus Scatovivens sp. | reverse complement strand
TATATTTATATTTCATCTCTTTCTTTTTCCTTAATTTTCTTACCACCAGCAAAATTTACTGCTAATTGTTTGTATAAAGAAGATGAAGGATTTTCTTTGTATTTCTCATTCACATATTTTTTAAAATATACACTTGTTGGTAAAAGTAATGTTGCCATTGCTTTACTATAATTTGAATCTAATACACCTTTATATTTTTTTAATTTTAAATTTTCTGGTTTTTCTTTAGGTCTTTGCTCTCCTAAAAATTTATAAAAATCTTTTGATTTCATAGCAAGTAATAAAGTACCTCTAAAAGCATCCATTTCTACAGCTATTATTAATCTATCATTGTTATCTAAATCTTCAAATTCAGAATTTTCTACTATTCCCCAGTCTTTTACTTCTATTTCCTTATTTATTAACTTATCAAAAAGTATACATTGTTGTAATAATAAACTATTTGCTATATTAAAAACATTTTCTAAACTATCACTAAGATTCATTATTTCTTCTTTTGTAGTTCCTTCTTGTTTTAAATTATTTTTTTCTAAAAACTTAATATATCTATCTTCTAATTCTGGTGTTAATTGAGCTTTATTTTGTAATAAATAACTAAAAGCTAAATCTCTTTTTGGTACTAATTTTAATTTTTCTTCATCTATATCATCTAGAGCTTTCTCATCTTTTTCCATTATAGTAGGCCATAAATCTAAAAGTTCTATTGCAGAAATCGCTTCTGCAATTTCTAAATTTTCTACATGATATTTTGACTTCCAAAATAATTCTAAAGCAAATAATTCTTCAGGAGATAGTTTGTCTAAATGTTCTTCATCAAAAAAATCAATTACTCCCATATCTTCAAATTCTTCTGTATTTACTATATTACCGTATTTATCATATTCTTTATCTGGAAAAGGATTTCTTTTAACTAAAGCTATTCCTTCTAATCCTGCAGCTTTTAATGATTCATTATTTTCTGCAATATATTCATCAATATATCCATATTCGTTTAGGAAATATACTCTTTGTTGTATAGAAGAAATTAGTTCCTTTTTTATTTCTTTTGAAGCTGATTCTTTCAAAAAATGTACTTTTTCCATTATTTCTTGAAATGTTGCATCATTACTATCTTTTTTACCTTTTGCTTTTTTTTCATTTCTTGTTGATCTAATAGCTAATCTTAAAATCATATTTATTTCTTCATTTATATTAACCTTATTGTATATCATTTCTTTAGAGTTTTCATTCTCATCTCTTTTTGCTTGATTAATTAAACAATTTAAGTCACCATTATTATTTTTTCTAGCTGCTTTTAAAATTTTTTTGCAACCATCATATTGTGAAAAAAGAAAAAATATTCTAGTATCAAAACTACTTGCTTCTTTTGACTCTTTTCTATATATTTCTAAAAAATCATCTACTATTTCTTTTTTTGTAATATCTCCGTCTTCAAGGTCTAATTTTAAGCAATCAAATACATCATCTAAATATTTTTTTATTCTTAATATACCTTTTTTTATTTCTCGTGTATCAATATTGCTTTCTTTTAGATTTTGTAAATATTCATACAATTCCTTTTCCATATTTCTCCTCCTTTT
>JAZROJ010000066.1:0-10080 GCA_045648625.1 Candidatus Scatovivens sp. | reverse complement strand
CATTTGTATTTTACCATAAAAAATGTCTTGTATCAACATGTATAATTTATTTACAATTAAAGAAAATAGTTATATAATGTTAATGATATTTAAAAACTTTTATTTATCTCAAATTAAACACTTTTAACAATTTATTAATATGAAATTCCATATTATAGAATGGAGGATTTATGCAACTTAAAGATTTACTAAAAAATATAGAAATAAAAAAAATAATTGGAAATTTAAATTTAGAAATAACAAATATTCATTCAGATTCTAGAAAAATCAAAGAAGGTGGCTTATTTATTGCTATAAATGGTTTTTCTCAAGATGGCTTAAAATTTATACCTAGTGCTTTAGAAAATGGTGCTAAAGCACTTATTGTAGAACCTGATGTAGATTTAGAAGCACTTAATGTTCCAGAAAATATTACAATCATATCTGTTTACAATACTCGTCAAGCACTTGCTCAAACTGCTAACGCATTTTATGATTATCCGTCTAAAAAATTAAAATTAATTGGTATTACTGGTACAAAAGGAAAAACTACTACTTCTTTTATGGTAAAATCAATTTTAGAAGCTCATGGTTTAAATGTTGGATTAATTGGAAGTATTGCAGTCTATATTAATGGTGAAAAATTAGAAGACACTGACCGTACAACACCTGAAAGCATTGAAATTCAAAAATATTTATCTCTTATGGTAGAAAAAAATGTTGATGTTGCAATTATAGAAGTTTCATCTCAAGCTATAAAATTAGATAGAGTTACAGATTGCGAATTTGATATAGGAATATTTACAAATTTATCTGAAGATCATATTAGTCCAAAAGAACATCCTTCTATGGAAGATTATTTTAATTGTAAATTAAAATTAATAGAAATGTCTAAATTCGGAGTTATAAACAATGATGATGAACAAGTTTCAAAGATAAAAGAATTATTACCAAATAATATTATTAAAACATTTTCTATAGATTCTGATTCTGACTTCAAAGTAAATTCAGATAGTTTAAAAATTACAGATAAATTTATTGATTTTGAAATAAAATATAATGGAAAAATGGAACAAATAGAAGCTTGTATCCCAGGAAAATTTAGTGTTTATAATGCCATGGGTGCAATTGTAGCTTGCTCGTATTTTAATGTTACAGCTGATGAAATTCGTGCAGCTTTAAAAAACTTAAAAGTTCTAGGAAGAAGTGAGCTTGTTCCTAATAAATTAGGTTTAACTATTATGATAGATTATGCACATACACCTTCTAGCTTAGAAAGTATTTTAACTGCTGTCAAGAGTTATGCTAAAGGAAAAATAATTTGTGCATGGGGTGTTGGTGGAGATAGAGATGCTACGAAACGTCCAATCATGGGAGAAATTTCTGGAAGACTTGCTGATTTTACAGTTTTAATGTCAGATCAAGTTAGAACAGAAGACCCTTTAAAAATTTTAAAAGAAATTGAAGTTGGTATTATCCCTACCGGAAAACCTTATAAAATAATAGTTGATAGAACAGAAGGTATTAGATATGCTATTTCTATAGCAAAACCTGGAGATATTATTGTTATCCCAGGTCTTGGACATGATTTATATTTAGAAAAAAATGGAGTAAAATATCCTTATGATGAGAGAAAAGTAATAACACAAATTATCGATGAAATGTTAGCTAATCAATAAGAACAAATCCACATATTTAACATACTTTATCATTTTAAATATTTATACTTCCACTATAGACCTCTTTAGCTTCTCCTTCAAGATAAACTTTTTCATTTTCTTTATCATACATTACTTTTAAAACTCCACCTGCTAAATCCACAATTAGTTCACTATTTGTGGATTTTACTATGTGTGAAACAATTCCCGCTGCGCAACTTCCAGTTCCACAGGAAAGCGTTTCACCTACACCACGCTCCCACACCCTTAATTTTATTCTATCTTTATTTATTATTTCTACAAACTCCACATTAGTTTTATTCGGAAAATATTTATAATTTTCTATTTTTCTTCCAATTTGCTGAATATCAATTTCTGATAATTTTTCAGTAAAACATACCACATGTGGATTTCCGATAGATATTGGATAAAATATTTTTCCGTCTATATCTATTCTAGAAATCTCATTTCTATATTCTTTATTAATATTTTGTTTTTTCAAATCTTTTTTATCACATTCATAATACATAATTGGTATTTTTTCAAAATCAAAACTAGGTGTTCCCATATCAACTTTTACTTTCAAAACACTTTTACCTTCTATTGTTAATTCTATATTTTTTATTCCAGCCTTGGTTTCTACTCTAAAATTTTCTTTTTTTAAAATATTATGTTCATACACATATTTTGAAAAACACATTATTCCATTACCACACATTTCAGCTTCACTACCATCTTTATTAAAAATTCTCATTTTTATATCTGCAATTTTGCTTTTATCTATAACTATAAGGCCATCTGCACCAACACCATAATGTCTATCACATAAAAACTCTGCTAGTAATTTAAAATTATATTCAAATTTTTGTTTTGTGTAATCTACTAAAACGAAATCATTTCCATTTGCTTGAATTTTATAAAAATAAAACATACAATTCACCTCGTGATAAATTGTATGTTTTTATTTTAGTAATATTCTTTAAAATTTATTGTCCATCTTTTAATTTTTCTTTTATAACTACATTTATAATTGTACCTTCTTCAACTTCTGTTTCAAAAGTTGGATTTTGTGAAACAACTATACCTTTATTTCCATCTATTTTAATATTTAAATTTCTTTGTTTTAATTCGTTTCTAGCTTGTTCTACCGTCATTTCTTTAATATTTGGAACTTTAACAATATTTTTTTCATCACTTTCTGTTGTTTGCAAACATATAATAGAACCTTTTTCTAAAGAAGTTCCAGTTTTAGGAGTTTGATCTGTTACTAGTAAATCATTTTCATCACCTTTAACACTTACCTTAACTGCAAACCCTGATTGTTCTAATATTTGCTTAGCTTCTGCAACAGTTTTATTTTCCAAATTTGGAACAGGAATTAATTTTTCTGTATTTGCTTCTACATCAGAATTACTTGATGCTATTCCTAAATGTGGTAAAACTTCAGACATTATTTGTGCTGCAACAGGACCTGCTGTTTGACCACCTTGATAATTACCAGCAGTAGGATCGTATAAAGCTACTAACACCACTACTTGTGTATTTTCTATAGGAGAAACTGCAATAAATGAAGCTACATATCCTTCTTCTTCTTTTCCTCTTTGTGGTTCTGATGTACCACTTTTTCCTCCAATAGAGTATCCTTCTACTTTTGCCCATCTACCAGTTCCATCTTCTACAACAGATTGCATCATACTTTTCATTTTATCTGCTGTTTCTTTAGAAATAACTTGTCTTACTATTTGAGATTCTGTTATTTGTATGCTTTTTGTATCTGTATTTTCTATTTTATCAACAATTCTTGGTTCTACTAAAACACCGTCATTACAAATAGCTGAAATTGCAGTAATTAAATGCAATGGTGATATTTCAAATCTTTGACCAAAAGAAGTAGTTGCAAGCTCTACTGGTACAATTTCATTTAATTTATGAAATGTTCCAGGATAAGATTTTGCTATACCTTTGCCTATAGAATCAAATAATCCAAAAGCATCAAAATATTTATATAAAGTTTCTTTTCCAATTCTTTGTCCTAATTGCATAAAAGCTGGATTACATGAATTTTCTAATGATTGTCTTAAAGTTTGGGCACCATGAGGTCTATCTTTTCTCCAACAAGCAATTTCTTCATCAGTAACTACATACGTACCATTACAATAAAAATCACCAGCAATATCTGTTTTTACAAGACCTTCTTCTAAACCTATAGCTGCTGTTATTAATTTAAAAGTAGAGCCTGGTTCATAAGTTCCTGAAACAGCTTTATTACTCCACAAGCTATATAAAGAATTTGTCCTTACATTAGAATCCATTGAATTCCAATCATTTTCTGTAATTCCTAAATTTATATAACTTCTTGGATTATTTAAATCATAATCAGGATAAGTTGCCATTGCTAGAACGTTACCATTTTGAGGGTTCATAACAATAACATTTCCGCCCTTTGTACAAGAGTTTTCTGTAACAGCTTGTTCTAAATATTTTTCTGCAATTCCTTGCACAGTAGTATCAATTGTTAAATAAATATTACTTCCATTCTCTGAAGGAATATATTCTACATCTTCATCTGAAATAGCTTGACCATTAACATCTGTCGCTGTAACTACTTTTCCGGCGGTTCCAGTAAGTACATCATTCCATCTCTCTTCTAATCCAAAAAGACCTGTATTGTCATCTCCACAAAAACCTAATAAATTAGAAGCTAAATTATTATATGGATAAAATCTTTTTGTGTCAGCATCTATATTAATTCCAGCTGTTATTTTATTATCAGTCATCCATTTTTTTAGTTTTTCAACTTTTTCAGTATCTACTTTTTTCTGAACAACTACAACAGATCTTTTAGTATCTAATTTTTCCATCATTTCTTCATAAGTTATGTCAAAAATTTCTGAAAAACCTTTTGCGATAGTTTTATCATCTACTTTCTTTTTATTGGAATATAATACTTTACCTGGATTTAAAGAAATTGTATCTACTGAAACACTTTGTGCTAGAACTTCTCCATTTATATCAAATATTGTGCCTCTATTTGGACTAATTATCTGGTTTTCGATTTGCTGATTATATGCCTCTTGACTATATTCTTCTCCCTTGACAAATTGGATATAAGCTAAAGTTCCTATTACATATAGAAATAATAATGTTGATATTATTCCCACAATAATCAAACTTCCTATTTTCCACATTTTTTGCTCTTCATCTTTATTCTTTTTAATTTTTATCACCACTCTATCTTTTGAATTTTAAAAATATTATTAATTTTATTTTCTTTTTAAAATCGAGTTAATAACATTTTTAATTATATCAACAAAAATTTTTATAACCTCATTTTCCTCATACAAATTTATAAATATTCTTCTTGTTGGAGGTATTAAAAATAAAATATAAAGAATTAAAATAAACACAAATATTACAATTATTATCTCTGTAGTTTTCTTTATGCTCTCATTTATTTTATATTTTGTATAAGCGTTATTGTAAGATTTTACATATTCTTCAACTATTTTTATATTTTTATCAAATTCTTTTTCAGCATTTTTCTTTATACTTTCTTTCTCTTCTATGCTTAATTTTTTAGAATCTTCTTCATTTTCATTTACTTTTTCATTTATTCGTTCATTTTCCAAGATGTTTTCATTTTTCTTGTCTTCTTCATTTATTTTTTGATTTTTATTAGTATTTGATTCTAATTCTTCTGCACGCAATTGAGCCAATTTTCTGTCATATTTTTTTCTTTTTTCGTCATCTACTAAGATTTCATAAGCAATTCTTAAATTTTTAACAATATTCTCATTCTTTTTATTAGTTAGAGCATCAAATTTTATGTCTTGACGAAATTCCAAGACTAATCTTGCATAAGATTTTTCAATTTCTTCTTTAGAAGCGTCTTCTCCAACTTCTAATAAATCATATAGTGTATTCATGTTTTTCCACCCCTATTATATATCAAAAAAATATGTAGCCTCTAAATCTGATTCATGTAATAACAATGCTAAAGGATATTTTTTGAAAGCTTGACCTAAAGTTCCATAAGATTCTTTAGGTTCTGTAAAGCCCATATGCCAACGAATACTATATTTTTCTTCACTTGTTAATTTAATATATTCTGTAAGCATCATAACACTTTTTTCACCATGGCCATAAGGAATTGTATCTTCAACTGTATAGTAAGGAACTTTTTCCCATTCTCCAAATTGATTTTTAGCATTTCTATAGTCAACTTTATAAAAATTCACTTTGCAAATATCATGTAATAAAGCAACTATAATTAAAGTTTCTTCAGATGTATTTATATCTATCGGTGCATTTTTAACTTTATCTTTTAATATTTCATATACTTTCATACTATGTTCTAAAAGTCCACCTTCATAAGCGCCATGATATTTAGTACTTGCTGGTGCCTTATAAAAATCTGTTTTTTCAATAAATTCTAACAAACCATCTATACCTGGTCTATTAATACTTTTTAATAATTTTATAAATTCATTTTTCATATATATTTCTAAGCCTCACAGCTTTTAATTGCCTCCAATCTTAAGAATTGTATATTTTTACTTAATAATCATATCATATAGCATTTTTAAATACAACACATTGTACAATGTTTTATTTGTTGATTTTATAATTTTAAATTTATTGATATAGTTTTATAACAACTTTATCTTGAAAAAACAGCTATACTGTAGTAAAATACTTATATATGTGGAGGTTTATATGAATTTATTTCAAGAAACAAAATTTATTATGAATGAATATCAAATTACAGCTAACAAAGGATATGGACAAAATTTTTTAGTTGATGAAAATATTGTAAATTCTATAGTAGAAAAAGCTGATGTTTGCAAAGATGATTTGATTATAGAAATCGGTCCTGGTCTTGGAACTCTAACAGCTCTTCTTCTAGAAAAAGCTGGAAAAGTTGTATGTATAGAGTTAGATCCAAAAATGATAACAGTTTTGCAAGACAGGTTTTCTTTGTACAATAATTTCGAACTAATTAATAATGATGTATTAAAAGAAGACTTAAAAAAAATTATAGAAGATAATTTAAAAGAATTAAATTTAAAACAAGCTAAAGTTGTTGCAAATTTACCTTATTATATTACTACACCTATTATAATGAAATTATTAGAAGATAAATTAAATTTAGAAAGCATAACCGTTATGGTTCAAAAAGAAGTAGCTGAAAGGTTAGCAGAACAACCTGGTGGAAAAGAAACTGGATCAATTACTTATAGCATTCATTACTATACAAATCCTGAAATCATTCTAGATGTTCCTAATACTTCATTTATTCCAGCTCCTAAAGTTGACTCAGCAGTAATTAAACTACAAGTTTTAAAAACTCCAAAAATCACAGTTAAAGATGAAACTATGTTTTTTAAAGTAGTAAAAGCTGCTTTTTTACAAAAAAGAAAAACACTTTTAAATTCTTTATCTAATTCTAAAATTGCTGAAAAAACTTTTTTGGAAAATATGTTATCTGAATTAAATATAGATTTAAAAATTAGGGGCGAAAAACTCTCTTTAGAACAATTTGGAACAATATCTGATTATATGTCTGAAAAACTTTAAAATATATACAAAAAGGGCAAATAAATTTATTTGAAACAAATTTATTTGCCCCTTATTATTTTTTATAAAAATTATTTAAACTTTATAAATCATACATAAATTACCACTTTTATAAAATTAAGCAATTTCTTGTTTGATTTTTTCTAAACCTTTAGCTAATTGATCTGGACAAGAAGTCCCTTTTATGCCACAAGGAATTCCTTTTAACCTCTTAATAGCTTCATCTATATTCATACCTTGAACTAAATGTGACACACCCAAAGAATTTCCCGGACATCCACCTTTAATTTGAACAGATTTTATTATATCATTATCAATATCTACTATCATTTCAATAGAACACACACCTTCTGGTTTAAACGAGTATACCATATTTCCCCCTAATTTTTATGTTTTTTACTACTATTTTTTCTACTTTTTTATTTTTTATCCTAAAATGAAACAATTTCATTATATATTTTAACAATATAATTATCTGTCATTCCAGATATATAATCTATTATTGCTCTATCATAATCCTTAATATTTTTTAAATCATAGATTATTTTATTTTTATATTCTAATTCTTTTCTTTCTTTTATATTTGTATAATTTGATAACCAACCAACAAATTCTTCAGAAAGATTTGGATAA
This sequence comes from Candidatus Scatovivens sp., assembly GCA_045648625.1. Taxonomy (GTDB): domain Bacteria; phylum Bacillota; class Clostridia; order TANB77; family CAG-508; genus Scatovivens. The sequence continues at coordinate 2,233 of JAZROJ010000066.1, read as the reverse complement.
TATCTACCCATCTTTTTTAAATTTCTAATTGTGTTTTCACCATCAAACTCTTTTTTCAAAGTATAAAAAATTTCATTTATAAGAACTGTAAAGTAACGAACTGTAGGATCTATTTTTTCATTTTTATAAATTTTTTCGGAATTAAATTTCTTAATTATTTTCATAGTTTCTAAAGCTTGGTTTGAAAATTTCAATCCCTCTTCTACAGAGCTATTTTCACATAAATCTACTACTAAGTAGTTGATAATATTGGAATTATTTATTTTTACATATTCTGTTGCTTTATCAATAGCAGCTATATCTGATTCTGATAACAATTTCATTGCTTTTGCATCTTCAATATCTCTTCCTATATAAGAAATATTATCAGCTATTTTTACAACACATCCTTCCCAAGTAAAAGGAGCAAATTCTCCTGGTTTTGTAAAGTCTTTAAAATCAATATAATTTTCTCTAGGTTTCTGTCCTTTTGAATTTGGTTCACCTGAATGAGCTATAACTCCATCTCTAACAGCATATGTTAAATTTAAATTTCTTTTTATTCCTTCATAATCTTTTAATAATTCTATATTTTCTATATAATGTAATCCATTTTTCCCATGCCAAAACTTTTCACCATATTCTCGTTCTGTTATAGTTGATATTATTCTCTCCCCTTGATGGCCAAATGGTGTATGACCTAAATCATGTGCTACTGATATAGCTTTTGTTAGTTCAGTATTTAACCCTAGATATTGAGCTATAGTATGACTAATTGATTCTACACAATTTACATGTTCTAGTCTTGTACAAATGTGATCATTTTTTGGAGCAAAAAATACTTGTGTTTTATGTTTTAACCTTTTATATGCATTACAGTTAATTATTCTAGTATAATCTCTATCAAATTCAGTTCTCATTGTAGAAACACCAAATTTAGGAACATATAATTCTTCTTCTCTTTTTATAGCTTGTTCCCATTTAGGATTACCTTCAAATGTTGCAACTGCTTCAAATTTTTTCATCCTATGTATCTCACCTACTTATTTTCTTTAAAAATTACTTTTAGTATATTTTATGATTTTTTATCTTCACTTTCTTTTTCTTCTATTTTTTGAGCAAGACTTTTAAGATCTTGCTTAGAAAAATTATATTTTTTATTGCAGAATTTACATACAATTTCTGCTTTTCCATCTTCTTCTATCATGCTATTTAGTTCATCTTTTCCTAATGAAATAAGACCTTTTTCAAAATTTTCTTTTTCGCAATCACATAAATATTCTATAGTTGGATCTTGTGCTAATTTTAAAATTTCTTTATCTCCTGTAATAGTTATTGCAATTTCCTCTAAAGATTTTTTTTGTTCTAACATTGTTGAGATGCTAGGTGCATTGGCAATAGATTCTTCTATTTTTTTTATATCTTCTTCTGTTGCATCAGGCATTAATTGAATTACAAATCCACCTGCTGCTTTTACTCCAAAACGATCAACTAAAACTCCTAATGAAACAACAGTAGGTGTTTGCTGAGATTTAGCATAATAATTTGCAAAATCTTCTGCTACCTCTCCTGAAACTAATCCAATTAATCCATTGTAGTCTGTTTTAGTTATTTCATCTTTTTTTAAAACATTTAAAAATCCGGTTCTCCCAACAGCTCCTCTTACATCGATTTTTCCATCTTTGTTTAAAGGAAGCTCAACATGTGGATTTTCTATACTTACTTTTATTATAGATGCATTTTCTTTTCTTTTTATTACAGAAATCATTGCACCTATTTTTCCATCACCTCTTAACTGTACTGTAAGACTCTCTTTCTCTTGTTTTAATTCAAAAAGTCCCATCATTCCAGACATTGTAGCAAATCTTCCTAATGCTGCAGTTGTTGTTGGTGTTAAATCATGTAATTTTCTTAATTTGTCTATTAATTTTGTTGTGTTAGCACAAATTACGCTAACTCTTCCTTCATGTGCTAAAAATTTTGTAACTCTATCCATATACCCCTCTATTTCTTTTATTTGCTAAATGCATCCTTTACGGCTGGATAACTTTCCATCAATAAAGAATATTTAACCTCTTCTGGAACAGTTTCATCATACATGGCGTGCGTTATCGGAATGGTATAATTGGTATATTGTGGCATAAAAAATCTTGTTTTTACAATATAATCAATTAAACAGTCATCTTCTTTTATTTCTACTTCGTGTCTTTCTAAAAATTGTTTTAGCATTTCTGTATATTCATCATGAAAATAA
>JAZROJ010000065.1:0-1824 GCA_045648625.1 Candidatus Scatovivens sp. | reverse complement strand
GAAAATAATGGGCAAGAAGATTCCTCACATCATCGATGATGATGGACAAGAGAAAAAACTATGCAGTAGATGTAAAGAGTACAAAACTCTAGATGAATACAATCACAAACAAGATAGATGGGATGGACTGTCTAATGAATGTTATTATTGTTTAAGCTTAAGAAATAAGCGTAGACATAATGCTAATTTCACATTCCCAGACCATGTTAAAACTAGAGCAGAGGTAGAAGAGTATTTAGATTTATGTAGATATAAAAAAGCACCTAAAAATAAAGAGAAGGAGTAATCCTTCTATTTTTCTAAGGAGGAATATATGAACGATCAAACCACAGAAAATAAAGATTTTGAACAAAAGGTAATAAAGCTATTAGAGGAAGAGTTAGCCAACCCGTCCGATGATTTTGTACGATATGTAATGAAGAGAGTTGGCGCTCAATATAAAGGAAAAGGTGTTAAAAATAGATTTAAAAATATAGTTCAAAATTCTATTAGAATGTTATTTAAAAACATAAAAGATTTAGAAAATAAAATCCTTGCTAAAGAAGGAGAAACAGTGAGCGGAGCCGTTACTACCGAAGAAGAATTAGCAGCTTATGAAATAGTAAAAGTAATATTAAGCGAGCATGCAGATGATATAAGATATAAAGATACATTAAGATATTTTAGCGTAAATCATCATGGTAAATGGGTAGTGAGATTTTATTTTAATAAAACTAAAGCAATACAAATAAAAGGATTTAATGATGAAAAAAGAATTAGAATAAAAGATATCCAAGATATAAATAAATATAGTGAACAAATAAGAAACACTATTGAATCTGAATCAACTGTGGTAAAGGTAGTTCAAGAAGAAGTACAAGTGACAGAAGAAATAAATTATGAAGAAATAAACGCTATAACTAAGAAGCGTTCAATATTAGATTTACTTGGTGGAAGAAAATAATAGCTAATGGGATTAATATTAATGATATTAATTGCATTTCTGGTGTTATTTTTAAAATCATTTTTAACACCAGAAGAACAAAAGACAAATTGTGAGCCTTATGGAACTATATATAAAATAGAAAATAAAGTTAATCATAAGGTTTATATAGGACAAACGACCCAGAAAACAGTCTGGCACAGATATAATTGCGTAAACGATCACTCTAAAATAGTTTACAATACACATAATCAACAATTGAAACGAGATATGATACATTATGGATTACGTAATTTTGAAATAACAGATGCTATAGATAAAGCTTATAGTAAAAATGAATTAAACAGAAAAGAGATACAGTGGATAAATCATTATGATAGTTACTATAGAGGCTACAACAAAACAAAAGGAGGTAGCTAAAATTTAATACACAAAAGACGAACATTAAGTTTTATACTTAATGTTTTTTATTTTGTGTGAAAATTTAATTTACTGACATGTTACTGACATAAGTAAAAACTTACTATTAGAAATCAAACATTCATAGCCTTACGCATAAATGTATATATTTTATGTCTGAAACTTATTGTACGTATGGAAACGAATATTTATAAAAAATAAATATTGTGGAGGGATTTGATATGAAGTTCAAAGAGTTAATGAAAAAATACAATTTAGTCGCTGGATTTGTAGTATTAGGTTTAGCAAGTTGCTTAGCAATAGTAGGAATTTCATGTTCTAATGAAGAATATAAAGAAGAGGAAACAAAACAAGAACAACAAGTACCAACACCAGAATACGTATCGCCAATAAAACCTCAAAAACCAGAAAGCACTCCAACTCCAAAAGAAGAACAAATGAGTGATATTGATATGGCACTTTCATTAATGGAACCATCAATA
>JAZROJ010000064.1:0-5966 GCA_045648625.1 Candidatus Scatovivens sp. | reverse complement strand
TCTTTTCTTTATTTTTTTTCTCTTTTTTTACTTTTGGTTGTTTTTCTTTTTTTGTTTTAGATTTTTTCTCTTCTTCTTGATTTTTATCTAGATTTTCGTTCATTAGTCTACTCCTTTCTTATTTTACACTTTTTCTTCTTTGTAACATTATAATTGTTAATACAATAAACAACAAAGAAAAAGTTAAGAATGTTATAACAGCTGGCATGTTAATTAATCCATTAGGAAAATAATCAAATAAATTAATCAATGCAAACATTTGCCAAGCTTTACTAGTACCAGGTAAAAACCACATTGCTAAAAATACAACTATTGAAATTATATATGCTATAATTTGATTTTCAGTAATTGTTGAAGCAAACATTCCAAATGAAATATAAGCTAAACTTAATAGGAAAAATCCTACTAATGTTGCAATTGAAATTAGTAATGATGGATCTGCAAAATAAGATAAAATTGCATAATAACCTATAGTTACTAATTCAGTAACTAATATTACTCCTGCTGCTGCAAAAAATTTCCCTAACACAACAGCTGTAATACTTCTTGGTGATGTTAAAATTAATTGCTCTGTTCCATTTTTTCTTTCTTCTGCAAACATTCTCATAGTTAATACTGGTATAAAAAATGTTAAAATTGTTGCTCCATTTGCATATAAATATTCAAAAGTAGTCATACCATAATCAAATATAATTTTAAAAAAGATACTAAATATAAATAAGAATACACCTACAAATATATATCCTATTGGAGATAAGAAGTAACTTTTAAATTCTTTTTTCATAATAGCAAACATTTTATTTAGCCCCTCCTTTTTCTTCTGATTTATTTACTTTTTCATTTTCTTCTTGTTTTTCTGTATTTTCTTCTGTTTTTGTTTCTACTTTATTATCTGCTTCTGCACTTTTTTTAGCTTCTTCTTTTTCTTTTTTAGCTGCCTTTTTAGCTTCCTTCTTAGTTTCTTTTTCAGCTTTTTTACGTGCTTTTTCTTCTTTTACTGCTTGTTTTTTATTTTGTTTTAATTCTTTTTTATATTTTTCTTCTTCTCTTAGTTGTTCTATCTCTCTTGCATATTCCATTTTTTCAATTTCTTTTTGGCTGTATTCTGTTCTGCCTTCTACTAATTTTATAAATGCATCTTCTAAAGAAGCTTCTTGTTTTTTCATTTCTAAAATAGTAACTTCTTTTTTAGCACAACTAGCAAATATAAGTTTTCTAATATCATTTTTTGTAGAAGTTTTAACAATATATTCTTTGCTTTTATCTTCTTTTTCTGATACAAAAATAATATCTTCAATTTCTGAAATATCTTCTTTTAAGCTTGTAAATTTATCATTAACATCATCTACTATTACTTTTAATTCTACAGATTCTTTTACATCTGCTTCTAAATGCTCAGGTGTATCTACTGCTACTACTTCACCCTTATCTATAATAATAACTTTTTCACAAATTTGGCTAACTTCTGATAATATGTGAGAACTTAATATAACAGTATGATCTTTTTTAAATGATTTTATTAATTCTCTTATTTCTATTACTTGTTTTGGATCCAATCCTACTGTTGGTTCATCTAATATTAATATTTTAGGATCTCCAACTATTGCTCCTGCAAGACTAACTCTTTGTTTGTATCCTCTTGAAAGGTTTTTTGTTAAATTATTTTGTACTTTTTCTAACCCTGTACTTTCTATTGCTTTTTTTACAGCTTCTTTTCTCTTCTTTGCTGGAACAAGTTTTAATTCTGCCATATAAGAAACAAATTCTTTTACTGTTAGTTCAGAGTAAAGTGGTGTTCCTTCTGGCATATAACCTATTTGTTGTTTTACTTTTTTAGGATTTTTTTCAATACTATATCCTCCAACAATAATTTCCCCTTCTGTTGGCTCAATAAATCCGGTAATCATGTTCATTGTAGTTGTTTTTCCTGCACCATTACGTCCTAAAAAACCAACTATTTCTCCGTCTTTTACTTCGAAATTAATGTTTCTAACTGCATAGAAATTACCGTATTTTTTAGTTACATTTTTAACTTCTATCAAAGTCTTTTCCTCCTTTTATCCTTTTTGAAAAAATTTTATATATAAAACCTTAAAATAATATTAAATAAAACTTTAAAGTTAAATAACAATTAAACATTTTAAATATTATATAAATATTTAAAAATTTAAATACTTATCATTTCATTTAAATTTTAGATATCTACATAACACATTTCTAGTTTTAAATTTTATTTTTAGCTATAAGAGCTTTTATTTGTATACCTTCTTCTGAAAACATTTTTTCATGCTCTGTAATTATGTTTTCTTCAAAAATCGGCTCTTTATGCAAATCGTATGTTTTTGTTATAATGTCAAAACCACTTGTTTCAAAATATTCTAAACTAGCTTCAAATAGTTCATCTGAATCTGTTTTAAAATAAATTTCACCATCTTGTTTTAAAAAATTCTTATAAGCTTCTAATTGTCTTGAATGTGTTAATCTTTTTTTGTTATGTTTCTTTTTAGGCCAAGGGTTACAAAAGTTAATATAAATTCTATTTATTTCATCATTTTTATCAAATACATTTGAAATTTGTTCTATATTTGCTCTTATTAAATATAGATTTTCTGGTTTATTAAAATTATAAGCTTGTTCTATATTTCTTTTTGAAAGTCCTAACATAGCTTCTATCATATCTACAGCTATATAATTAATATCTCTATGTTTTTCTGCAAGTGTTGCAATAAATATGCCTTTTCCACATCCCAATTCTATATGAAGAGGAGCATGTTTGTCAAATTTTTCTTTCCATTTTCCTTTAAATTCTTCTGGTTTATCTATATAAAACTCTGAATTATCTAGTTCTTCTCTAGCCCACTTTTTTCTTCTTATTCTCATTGATTATTTTTGTTAGTCTGATATCTAACTTTCCTCCTAATTTTATAGAAAATTCTTATATTGAATTTTAATGTTTTTTATATGTATCTCTAGATATTTTTTCTTTTTTTACTATTTGTCCATCTTTAATATAGACTTTATATGCATCAACCACCAAGCTTGTACTTGTAGATTTTATAGTTTTCGATTCAATACGAATATTATCATAATCTTCATCAGTTTGCAAACCATATATACTAATTTTAGCAACACCGTTGCTAACTGAAGATTCTATCTTTATTGGATAATCTCTATTATTTTTAAATTTAAAATCTGTTGACCCCCATGCTACTGTTGCATCATTTCCAGGTATTGCATAAGATGGTACAAACATATGATTTCTTCTAGATGTTATTTTTAAATTTGCCCCTATAACAGCATTATACAAAGTTGTTGTAACTTGACAAATTCCTCCTCCTAATCCTGAAACAACTTGTCCATCTTGATATATAGGTGCTTCTTTATATCCTGCTGCAATCGTCCTTTTCCCAACAATTTTATTATATGAAAATTCCTCTCCAGGCATGATAACAGTGCCATTGATTTTGTTTGAAGCTAATCTCAAATTTGTAGTTCTATCTACATCTTTTGTATTATATTTTGTTGAATAATTTGCCAATAAATTTGGAAAAGCTTCCATTCCTAAATCATTAACTGTAACTTCTGGTTTTGTGTAATCTAAAGATATAACGTATTCTTCTGCTTCCGGATTATCTTGTATTTTATTTTTCATTTCTTGTACATTAAAATCCACACCTACAACTTCTGCAAATACAGCATAAGGTTCTGTTGTAAAATAAGCATTTTTGGCTTCTCTAAATATATCATTATGAATTGTTTCTACTTGTATTGCTTCTGGATATTTTACATATGTTGGAATATCTATATATCTATTACTATAACTGATATCTTGTATTGCAGATATAATTATATTTTCTGCCTCTTGCATAATTATTCCTGCACCATTAATACCATTTGTTATAATTAATTCATCATCTTCTATATAATAACTGCTTTGTACTAACTGATCTGGCAAATTTGATTCTATTGTTTGCAAATATTTTTCTAAAGCTTCTTTGTTATATGTTAAAATTGGTTCTATGTTTATGTGCGTCATTAATACACTTATATATTCTTGCACATTTTGAATCATATTTCCAGTTTTTGCTACTTTAAATGCAAAATTAACAGAAGCTTCTATATCAAATTTAGCCTCTATTTGTTCTATATCTATATAAAATTCATGATTTTTATATTTTAAAGTTAAATGATCATTCATCTGATTTTTTAATTCATTTGAAATTAGTGCTATAGCCTCATCCTTTTTCAAACCTGAAACATTTACACCTTTTATAAAAATCCCTGATTGTATTGTATCGGAATTTTGAGTTTGATTATAAAAGTACATAAAACTAGCTACTAAAACTCCAATAAATACTGCTACTAATATAACATAAACTAACAAAATATTATCTTTTTTAAATTCTTTTAGTACATTTTTACTATCACCATTAAATATTTCAAACTCTGACATCTTTTTTCCTCTATTATCTTTAGAATTCTTGTACATTATATTTTAAAAATTCTTAGAAATCAATACAATTAATAAAATTGAATATAAATACCAATTATATTTTTAAAAATTTATAACACAAAAAATACACCTAAAAATTATTTTCATTATATTTTAGATGTATTTTCTTTTGTATCTCTATTTTAATTTATCTTCCACTACACTGTGGTCGCTATCATCACTATCATCTTTTGTTACTATAAAACCAGTTGCTATTGGTCTTGTTTTATGAGCTCCTGTGCTATCAATCGGATCATTTACAATTGTGTCTCCAACTACTAATACACTAGAAGTTCCTCCATCTAAATTCGCAGCATTATAAGCTCCATAATTTTTCATTATTTGTATTAAATCATCCATATCAGCTCCTGGCTTTGATGCTGTTCTTCCATTTAATACCAAAAATAAAACTATCCCATCTTGTCTTTGTCCAATTGCTGTTCTTGGAGCTGTTCCCCAGCCACCATTGCCTAATACTTCTGCTGCTTTTCCATTTACTATTAAAAATGGACCAAATGTTACCGAATCTCTAATTTTCATCTTTTTAGCTTCTGCTACACTTATTTTTCCTAAAACTAGTTTATCTTCTTCAGTAAAACCAATAATACCACCAGAACCACTATAAGATTTTGATGTTATGTATTCTCCTTTACTTACAGTGATACCTAATGGTGAACCACCTGTACTATTAAAGTTTGGGTCATCAAAACCTCCTCCATTAATAGCTATAAGTGCTTGGTTATCTGAAGCCATTTTTGTTAAATATTGTCCTGAAGTACCTAGTTTTTTAGTTACAACAGTTTGTACTCTTGATGGTTCATACACTGCTACTAAGTATCCATCATATCCTTTTCCTTCAATTTCAATAATTTTATAATCATTGTTTGATGGATCTCTTTCTAAAATTTGTCTTTCATATTCATTTTCATATTTATCTTTTATCTGACCTACTTTAATTGAATCTTCATCTGTTAATTCTTCTATTTCTATAACTTTGTTTTTACTTAGTATATAAGATATTGTTTCTGCATCATAAAACCATGTTGCAAAATATTGATGAGTCATTGTTGTCATTGCAGTTGTTACTAACCATTCTCTAAATCCATTAAATGGTCCATATAATAAAAACATTACTAATATAATTCCTGCTGTTCCTAGTGAAAATAAAATTGTAAATATTTTTGCGATTTTACTTTTATTCTTTTTTTCATAAGTTTCTTGTTTTTTTGTTTTTTCAATGTCTTCCAATTCTTCTATCTCTTCAAAAATATCTTTATCTATTGTATTATTTCTCATTTTGTCTCCTTTTCTTGTTTAAAATTTTGTTTTATTTTTTTTATTATCATTCCTATAAACTCGTCTTTAAATAATATTAATATTCCTATATAAATGCTTGCTCCTACTAAAATTTGTAATATAATAGACATTATTGATCTCATATTATTTATTGTAATATCCACCTTACTTGTTAATG
>JAZROJ010000063.1:0-3556 GCA_045648625.1 Candidatus Scatovivens sp. | reverse complement strand
AAGTGCACGAGATACGATAACACTCATGGCATAGTCAATGTAGGCTGTTTTCATTTCTGCTTCTATGTTTCTTTCAATTATTTTTCCATCTTGTCTATCCATTTATTAACCTCTTTTCTTTTATAAAATTCCACTTGCATTATATATAAAAATTGCGAAAAAATCAAGTTTTTTTGACTAAAAGGTTAAATGTTTTTTACTCATTTTTAAACCTATTTTTAAATGATTATTTTTTATAAATTTTTTTAAAATTTTTGAATAAAAATTTTAAAAACTGAGATATTAATATTATAAAATTTATATTAGCCTAACTTAGAGTTTTATAATATGAATAATTTTTTGTGTTATATTATTCGAGTTAAGATATAACTTTGTGGAAGTAATCCTTTTATGATTTTATGTCGGATACAAGGAATATATTGTTTGTAGAAAAGCAGTTCTTTTAATAAAATAATTTTTTTAATAGAATTGTTGTAAAATAGATAATATATTTGAAGTCGTGATTATACTTTTATCGTCGTGGCGATTATTACTATTCCCGGTAGGGAAAAATGTAGTCGTGGCAGGTGGATTTATAGTCTAGCAACTGATTTATATATATGGTTAATTGTTTGTCTATATAGTAATATATAGCAGATTAAAACATTACGTATATAGGTTTTAGCTGAAAGTTAATATAAGTTTTATAGCTGATAAAAGGCATATGGTGTATTCCATATGCCTTATCATTTTTATTAGATATCTAAATTTTTAACATATTTTGCATTTTGTTCTATAAACTCTCTTCTAGGATTAACTTCATCTCCCATAAGTAAAGTAAAGATTTTATCTGCTGCAATAGCATCATCCATTGTTACTTTTACTAAAGTTCTTGTTTCTGGATTCATAGTTGTTTCCCATAATTGTTCTGGATTCATTTCTCCAAGACCTTTATATCTTTGAATTCCAACTTGTTCTCTTGCAATACCTTTATTGGCTAATTCTTCAAATTGTTTGTTCAAATCTTCATCAGTATAACAATAAATATCTTCCATTCCTTTTTTAGATAATTTATATAAAGGTGGTTGTGCTAGATAAACATTTCCATTCTCTATTAAAGGTCTCATATATCTAAAGAAGAATGTTAATAATAATGTTCTAATATGAGCTCCATCAACGTCAGCATCTGCCATTATAATTACTTTTCCATAACGAATTTTTGTAATATCAAAATCTGATCCTATTCCAGCACCTACTGCTAATATAACTGGATTTAATTTATCATTTCCATAAATTTTATCAGCTCTTGCTTTTTCTACATTAAGCATTTTTCCCCAAAGTGGTAAAATTGCTTGGAATTTTCTATCTCTTCCTTGTTTTGCACTTCCTCCAGCAGAATCTCCCTCTACTATATATACTTCACATTCATCTGCATTTTTACTACTACAATCTGCCAATTTTCCTGGAAGTGTAGATGTTTCTAAAGAATTTTTCTTTCTTACAAGTTCTCTCGCTTTTCTTGCTGCTTCTCTTGCTCTAGCTGCACTAATACATTTTTCCAAAATTGCTTTTGCTATTTGTGGATTTTCTTCTAAGAAATTTGCTAAATGTTCATTTATCATAGATTGAACAATTCCTGTTACTTCACTATTTCCTAATTTTGTTTTTGTTTGTCCTTCAAATTGAGGTTCTTTTACTTTTACAGAAATAATTGCTGTTATACCTTCTCTTATATCATCACCTTGAAGATTACTATCTTTTTCTTTTAATATATTTTTTTCTTTCGCATAATCATTAAATACTTTTGTAAGAGATCTTTTAAAACCTTCTAAGTGTGTACCACCCTCAATTGTATTAATATTATTAACAAAAGTATAAATATTTTCAGAATAACTTGATGTATATTGAATTGCAACTTCTACTGGAAATTCCCCATCTTTTTCAATATAAATTGGTCTTGGATGTAAAGTTTCTTTATTTTTGTTTAAATATTCAACAAAAGAAATTAATCCACCTTCAAAATGAAATTCTGCTTTTTTAGGAGTTTCTTCTCTTAAATCTTCAATAGTTATTCTTAATCCTTTTGTTAAGAAAGCCATTTCTCTAAATCTATTTTCTAATACTTCATATTCATATTCTAATGTTTCAAAAATAGTATCATCTGCTAAAAATCTTACTTTTGTTCCAGTCTTTTTAGATTCTCCAACTTTTGTAAGAGATTTTACTGTTTTTCCTCTTTCAAATCCCATTTGATAGATTCCACCATCTCTTTGTATAGTTACTTCTGTCCATGCAGATAAGGCGTTTACTACAGAAGCACCAACTCCATGAAGTCCCCCTGAAACTTTATATCCACTATCTCCACCAAATTTTCCACCAGCATGAAGCACAGTATACACAGTTTCCGCAGCAGACAACCCAGTTTTAGCATGTGTATCCACAGGTATTCCTCTACCATCATCTTCAACACATATAATATTTCCTGGCTCTATTGTAACATTTATGTTTTTACAATATCCAGCTAATGCTTCATCTACAGAATTGTCTACAATTTCATATACTAAGTGGTGTGATCCTCTTACTGATACACTTCCTATATACATACCTGGTCTTTTTCTTACAGCCTCTAAACCTTCTAATACTTGAATTTGATCAGCTTTGTATTCGTGTTCAAATTTTTCCATTATTTCCTCCTTTAGTTACATCTTTCTCTTACCAATTGTATTTGATCCAATGTTTGTTATATATCCTTTTATTTTTTTGTTATTCTCCAATAAAATAAAAGTTTTGTCTTGTTTTTCTGAAACATTAATCAAATTCTTTTTTTCTTCTAAATTTAAGTACATTGATTTATATTCTTTTGTATTTTTTATATATTCTATATTAAATATTCCTATAATATCTTTTTTCTTTATAACAAAGTCTTTTCCTATATGCAAATACATATTTTCTTCCCTTTCTTTAGACTTTTTCACACTTTCCATTTTCTACATAAAAAACATATGATTCGTTTTCTAAATCAATTCTATCTGTACAAGTAATAATTACTTGACTTCCTTTTATATTTTCTAAAAAACTTCTTCTTCTTTTTTCATCTAATTCGGACATGAAATCATCTAATAACAAAATAGGTTCATCTTGTAATTCTTCTTTCATTATCTTCATTTCACATAATTTTAAAGTTAAAATAGCAGTTCTTTGTTGTCCTTGTGATCCAAAAACAGAAACTTTTTTTTCATTTACATATATAACTAAATCATCTCTATGTATTCCTACTCCTGTAAATCCTCTTTTTATATCTATTTTTCTTGATTTTTTAAAATTTTCTAAAAAATTTTCTTTCGTATTTCCATTAGATACATATTTAATTGAAATACTTTCTTTTCCACATTTTGTTATCAAATTGTGGATAACTTCTATTTTTTCTGATATTTTTTCTACATATAATTTTCTATATTGATATATTTTAAAAGCAAATTCTGATAATTGTTCATCCCATATATCTAATAGACTTTCATCTTTTTTTTCTAATTTTATTTGCTTTAAATAATTATTTCTTTGTTCCAAAATTTGATTG
>JAZROJ010000062.1:0-3268 GCA_045648625.1 Candidatus Scatovivens sp. | reverse complement strand
TAATAAGAAATTAAAAAAAACTATTTAAAATTAAAAGATATTATGATAAAATGTACAAAATTAATTAGGAGGTTTTTATAGTGAATATATTATTAAAAAACGGAACAGTAATAGATTATGCAACATCTACAGAAAAAAAATTAAATATACTTATAGAAAATAATAAAATAGCTAAAATAGCAGAAGATATTAATGTACAAGTAGATAAAGAAATTGATTGTACAGGTTTATATATTATGCCTGGAATGATTGACATTCATTGCCATTTAAGAGAACCAGGCGGAGAACACAAAGAAACGATAGAAACAGGTTCATATAGCGCTGTAAAAGGTGGATTTACAACAATTTGTCCTATGCCAAACACAAATCCAACTCCAGATAGCGCTATTGTTTTGGAACAAATAATAAAAAGAGCACAAGAAGTAAATTTATGTAATATTCTTCCATTTTCAAGTGTAACAAAAGGAGAAAAAGGAGAAGAATTAGTAAATTTTGAAGAACAAATAGAAGCAGGAGCAATAGGTTTTTCAGATGATGGTATGCCAATAAGAGATGCCGCTATTATAAGAAATGCTATGATAAAAGCTAATGAATTAAATAGCTTTATAGCAGAACATTGTGAAGAAAAATCTGTTGCAGCAGGAGCTATAAATGCAGGAGAAATAGCAGAAAAACTTGGAGTGCAAGGAGTTTTTCCAGAAGCAGAAGAAATAATGGCTGCAAGAGATATTGTAATTGCAGAAACAAATAAATTACGTACACATATTTGTCATATTAGTACAGAAACAACTGTAAATACAATAAGAAGTGCTAAACAAAGAGGTGTAAAAGTAACTTGTGAAACTTGTCCACATTATTATGCATTTACAGTAGAAGAAGTTTTAACATCTGGAGTAAACGCAAAAATGAATCCACCATTAAGAGAAGAAAAAGATAGACTTGCTATAATTAAAGGATTACAAGATGGAACAATAGATTGTATTATTACAGATCATGCACCACACACAGCAGAAGAAAAAGCAAGAGGTTTAGCGGCAGCACCAAATGGAATAGTTGGATTTGAAACAGCTTTAGCAGCAACAATAACAAATTTAGTTGTACCAGGCCATATATCATATCTAGATATGGTAAGATTAATGTCATATAATCCAGCAAAGATATTAGGAATAGATAGAGGAGAAATAGCTGAAGGAAAAGTGGCAGATTTAACAATATTTGATCCTAATAAAAAATATGTTTATACAGAAGATATGATAGTATCAAAATCACACAATACACCATGGATAGGAAAAGAGCTTCAAGGAGAAGTGAAATACACAATAGTAAGTGGCAGAATATCTTATGAAGGAGGAATATAATGAAAAACGCAATAGATATATTAATAGATAAAATTAAAGAAACAAATAATCCTACAGTAATGGGGTTAGACCCAAGATATGAAATGCTTCCAGAATGTATTAAATCAAAATATGGAACAGATGTGAAAAGTGTTTGTGAAGGAATTTTAGAATATAATAAAGCTTTAATAGATGCAACATATGATATTGTTCCAGCAGTAAAACCACAAATCGCATTTTACGAAATGTTTGGAATAGAGGGAATGCAATGTTTTAAAGAAACTTGCAAATATGCAAAAGAAAAGGGAATGATTGTAATAGCAGATATTAAAAGAGGTGATATCGGAACAACAGCAGCTGGATATTCTAATGCATATTTAGGAAAAACTTTAATAGGAGAAAAAGAGGAAAGTTTTTATGATATAGATTGGGTTACAGTTAATCCATATTTGGGGATAGATGGTGTAAAACCTTTTATAGAAGATTGCAAAAAATATAATAAAGGAATTTTTGTATTAGTAAAAACTTCAAATAAATCTTCTGGAGAATTACAAGATTTAAGATTAGAAGATGGAAGAACTGTTTATGAAAAAGTAGCAGAACTTGTAAATTCTTGGGGAGAAGAATTGGTTGGAGAATATGGATATAGCTCAGTTGCATCTGTTGTAGGAGCTACATATCCTACTCAAATAAAAGAATTAAGAGAAATAATGCCAGCATCATATTTTCTAATTCCTGGATATGGAGCACAAGGTGGAAAAGCTGAAGATATTGCTTTAGGATTTAAAGATGGATTAGGTGGAATAGTAAATGCATCAAGAAGTTTAATGTGTGCATTTAAATCAGATAGATGGAAAGACACTTATTCAGATGAGGAATATGCAAAAGCAACTCGTGCAGAGGCAATCAGAATGAGAGATGAATTAAATTCAGCAATCAAATAATAAAATATAAATGATGTAAAATTAAATAACTTGTTATAAAGGAGATTCATAATGATAGAAATTAAAACAGTAAGTAAAGGTGCAGAATTAGTGTCTGTAAAATTTAATGGTTTTGAAAAAATGCACAATGGAGAAACTTTTTGGAATAGACACGCACCAGTATTATTTCCTATAGTAGGAAAATTAAAAAATGGAAAAACTATCATAGATGGAAAAGAATATGAAATGGGACAACATGGTTTTTTGAGAGATATGGAATTTGAACAAATTGGAGAGCATGAATATGTTGCTACTTGGAATGAAGAAACATTAAAAAAATTTCCATTTAAATTTGAATTTTATATTTCATATGAAGTTAAGAATGATGAAGTAAAAACTAAGTATAAAATCATTAATAAAGATGATAAACAAATGATTTTTGGCTTAGGTGGTCATCCAGCTTTTTCTTGTGATTATACAAGTGGGATGTATCGTTTGGAATTTCAAGATATAGAAGATGAGATTGAGGTATATCAATTAGAAGAAGGCCTTATAAAAAATACTCCAGAAAAAACAAGTAAAGTTATTAGAGAAAATAAAATATTTTTAGATAAAAATACTTTCAAAAATGATGCTATTATTTTGAAAAATATTAAATCTAGAAAAATATATTTAAAAACAGAAGCAAAAAATATATTATCTATGGAATTTAAATCTTTTCCGTATTTAGGAATATGGTCAAAAGAAGATGCACCATTTATATGTATTGAGCCTTGGTTTAATACAGCTGACAAGGTTGATTCTAATGGAATATTTGAAGAAAAAGAAGATTTAATTGAATTAAAACCAAACAAAGAATTTTGTGCAGAATATAAAGTAAAATTTTATGAGTAGTATAAAATATGTATAGAAAGACTAACTATTAATTGTCAATAGAAATATTAAAAAAATTTCAATATTTTTAAATATATAAAAATTTGCATGACTAATAACAGTTTCAAAATATAT
>JAZROJ010000061.1:0-14453 GCA_045648625.1 Candidatus Scatovivens sp. | reverse complement strand
ATGAAAATAATAGTTATAGTTAAAGTTTTTTCTATTAAATAAAATGTATACTTAAATTTATGAAATAAAGAAAGGTAAATATTAGTATTAAAGCTAATAAAAGTAGTCAATATGAAAGAAAAAGAAATAGAAAGATTAAACTTATTAAAAATAGAAGAAAATAAATTATATGAAAAAGGAATTAAATATATTTGTGGTATCGATGAAGCTGGAAGAGGACCTTTAGCAGGTCCTGTAGTAGTAGGAGCAGTTATATTGCCAGAAAATTCTTTTATAGAAGGTATTAATGATTCTAAGAAAATCTCAGAAAAAAAGAGAGAAAAAATATATGAACAAATTATAGAAGAAGCTATTGCTTATAGTGTAGGAATTGTAGATCAAAGAAAAATAGATGAAATAAATATTTTAAATGCAACTAAATTAGGTTTAAAAATAGCTTTAGAAGGACTAAAACAAAAACCAGAAATAATTATGGTAGATGCGTTAACAAATATAGATACTTTAGGGATACCATATATTTCGGTAGTAAAAGGAGATGCTAAAAATTATAGTATAGCAGCAGCATCTATTATTGCAAAAGTAACTAGGGACAGAATTATGCAACAATGGGATGAAGTTTATCCTATATATGGATTTGCTAAACATAAGGGATATGGTACAGCAGAACATATTAGAATTATTAAAGAAAACGGTCCTTGTATTTTACATAGAGAGAGTTTTATTAAAAATTTTGTAAAAACAAAAGTATAAAAATAAAGATATGAAAGGATGAAGCTAATGGACATAACAAGTATCATTCAAAGAAAAAAAGAAAAAAAAGAATTAACAGAAGAAGAAATAAGATATGTAGTGGGGAAATATGCTAAAGAACATATAACTGATGCTCAAGTTGCAGCTCTATTGAGTTTTATAAGTATAAATGGTCTTACAGAAGATGAAATTTTAAATTTTAGTATAGCTATGGCAGATTCAGGAGAAAAAATGAATTTAGATGAAATTTCAACTAATGTCGTAGATAAGCATAGTACAGGTGGTGTAGGAGATAAAGTAACTATTTTATTAATGCCTATTTTGGGAGCATTAGAAATACCTGTAGCAAAAGTATCTAGTAGGGGATATGGAATAACAGGAGGTACTATTGACAAATTAGAGGCAATACCAGGATTTAATGCAGAGATTACTTTGGAACAATTTAAGAAAAATATTGAAGAAAATGGGGTATCAATAATTAATCAAAATATGCAAATTGCTCCTGTAGAAAAAAAGTTTTATAAATTAAGAAAAGAATTAGGTTTTGCTAATAATATTCCAATAATAGCAGCAAGTTTGTTTAGTTTAAAGCTAGCTATGGGATGTAAAAAAATTGTTTTTGATATTACTTGCGGTAAAGGGACATATATTAAAACAAAAGAAGAAGCTAATAAATTAGCCAAAATATTAATAAGATTAGGAAAAAGGCTTGATAAAAAAGTTGTTTGTATAATTACAGATATGAATGAACCTTTAGGATATTGTATAGGTCATAATTTAGAAATAAAAGAAGTAATAGCAGCTTCAAAAGGAGGATTTTCTAATGATTTATATGAAGTGGCCAAAACAATAACTCAAGTTATTATGAGTTTAGCATTAGAAAGAAAATTGACAGAAGAAGATAAGAAAAAAATAGAAGAAGTAATGAATTCTGGTGAAGTATATGAAAAATTAAAATCAATAATAAAAAGTCAAAATGGAGATATAAGATATATCGAAGAACCAGAACTATTTAGAAAATCAAAAGTAATTATGCCTGTTTTTTCAAGTGAAAAAGGTTATGTAGAAAGTATAGATGCAGATATAGTGGGAAGTATAGCATTTTACCTAGGAGCTGGAAGAATGAGAAATGAAGGGCAAATTAATTATAATTCAGGAATTGTATTAAATAAAAAAGTTGGAGAAGAAGTAAAATCTGGAGAAATCTTAGCTTACATTCATACTGATGATGAAACTAAAGTTTCTGGTGCAGTGGAAAACTTAAAAAACGCTTTCAAATTATCTAATAAACCAACTTCTAAAAAATCTAAAGTTTTAGAAATTATAGAATAATAAGGAAATTTATTAAAGTAATATAATAAATTTATATTATAAATAAAATTTAGAAAATATTGCATAATATACTTAGGAGGAAATAAAATGGAAAATACGGAAGGAAAAGTATTAAAAGAAAAATTATTTAATATTAAGAAAAATGGTTGGGAAAACTTATCGAACGAAGAGTTAGAAGCAATTTTTAGATATGCTGATGAATATATGTATTATTTAAATACTTCAAAAACAGAAAAAGAAATTGTACAAACTTCAAAAGATATTTTAATAAAAAATGGATTTGTAGATATTTGCGAAAAAACAGAATTAAAACCAGGAGATAAAGTATTTTTTGTAAATAGAGATAGAAGTTTATATATGGCTGTTATTGGAGAAGAACCTTTAGAAAAAGGTTTGAAAATAGTTGCAGCACATGGAGATTCACCAAGAATAGATTTGAAACAAAATCCAATGTATGAAGATAATGGGCTTGGAATGCTTAAAACTCATTATTATGGTGGAATAAAAAAATATCAATGGACAAATATACCATTAAGTATGCATGGAACAGTAGTAAAAACTGATGGAGAAAAAATAAACATTACAATTGGAGAAAAAGAAGAAGATCCTGTTTTTACAATTTCAGATTTATTACCTCATTTAGCAGCAGAACAAATGGATAGAAAATTAAGAGAAGGTGTTCAAGGAGAAGAATTAAATATTTTAACTGGAAGTATACCTTATCCAGATGATACAATTTCAGAAAGAGTAAAATTAAATTTATTAAATATTTTATATGAAAAATACGGAATAAAAGAAGCTGATTTAATAAGTTCAGAAATAGAATTTGTTCCAGCATTTAAAGCTAAAAGTTTAGGATTAGATTATAGTATGATAGCTGGATATGGACAAGATGATAAAGTATGTTGCTATGCAGGATTAAGAGCTATTTTAAATGTAGAAATGCCAAAGAAAACAGCAATTTGTATATTAACAGACAAAGAAGAAGTTGGTTTTAATGGAGTTACAGGAATGTATACAAATATATTTGAAACATTTGTAGCAGAGCTTTTAGATAAAAAAGGAGAAAACAAACCAAATGCAGTAGATAAAGCTTTTAGTAATTCAAAAGTAATATCTGCAGATGTTGATGCAGCATTTGATCCAAATTATCCATCTGCATTTGAAAAAAATAACACATCATATTTAGGAAAAGGATTAACAATAGTAAAATACACAGGAGCACGAGGAAAATCTGGAGCTTCTGAAGCACCAGCAGAAATGGTTGCAGAGCTTAGAAGAATATATGAAGAAGCTCATGTTAAATATCAAGCTTGTGAACTAGGAAAAGTAGATAAAGGTGGAGGAGGAACTATAGCTCTTACTTTAGCAAATAGAGGAATGGATGTTATAGATTCAGGTGTACCAGTAATGGGAATGCATTCACCTTATGAGATTACAAGTAAATATGATGTATATCAAGCATATAAAGGATATGAAGCATTTTTTAAAGCTTAGAATATTTTTGTAAAATAATACAGAACTTTATAAAACAAATACGAGTCTAAGATAAAAATATGAGTAATTACGAATAAGTTAGTGTAAGAGTAATTAAACGTATAAAATCTTTAGACTCGTTTATTTACATATCAATAAAAAAATGCTATAATAATAAAGAATTAAAGAAAAAGGAGTAATAAAATATGAACCATTTTTTACCAATACCATTTTTTATTATAGCAATAATAGTATTAATAGTAAGTGATAGATACAAATTAAAATCATTTGTAATAATTTCAAAAATTGTAATAGCATTAAGTGTTATTGTATTTATTTTAGAATATTCAAAATATTTAGGATATGACATAATAGAAATAGTAACATCTAAATTATTTTAATATGTAGATTTATAGTAAAACAACAATAGAGCTACAATAACATTTGTTAATATTTGGTTTTTTTATTGAATTAAATAATAAGCCTATTAAATTTTATAGAATTAGCCAACAAATTAAAACAGAAATAATACCCTGAAGGAATTTTCCATAAAAATAAGGTTTTATGGAGATTCCTTCTTTTGCTATTATACTATAAACTTGAAGAAGAATAGAGATTCCGCCAAAACCAAGTAAAAAAGATGTAAGTAAAATTGAAATTGTGTTATTTAAAGAAAAAAGCTCAGAAGACAATTTCATACCATTTGTAAGTTCTATTAGACCATAAAAAAAAGCTTTAGAAAAATATTCATTTATACCAAGTCTTGATAAGCATGTAGCAAATAAATCAAAAATCCCACTAGTTTCAATTATTGAAAGAATAACAGAAAATAATACAACAAATCCTCCAATAGTTAAAATAGTAGAAATAGCATTTTTTATGGCATCTCCTAAAATTTCTCCAAAATCTGATAATTTTAATATTTTATTTTGTTCAGTTTTAAAAAGTTTATAATCAATTTTAAATTCATTTTGTTTTTTCCAATTTTTAAAAATAAATCCAACAAGTAAACAAGAAATAATATGAGAAAAAAGTAATAATAAACCTATTTGATTATTTTTAAATAAAGAAATTCCTACAGTTCCAAGAATAAAAAGAGGGCCAGAATTGTTAGTATAAGCTATTAATCGTTCTGCTTCTATTTTAGAGATTATTTTTTGCTTTTTTAAATTACAAACAATTTTAGCACCAACAGGATATCCACTAATAGTGCCAAGTAATAGTGCAGAAGCACTTTCACCAGGAACATTAAAAAATGGTTTCATTATTTTATTTAAAAATTTTCCCATAAAATAAATAAAATTAGTTTTACAAAGTAATTCTGTTGCGATAAAAAAAGGAAATAAACTTGGAAGAACAGAAGTAGCCCAAAGAGCTAGTCCTTCTTGAGCAGCTAGCAAATTTGAACTAGAAAAACAAAGTAAGCTTATTGTAAAAAGTAAAATTAAAATCATTAAAAAATTTTTTCTAAGAGATATAACAAAAAAATTCATACTTATTAGTATATCAATCTAAAAAGTTTTAGACTAATGTTCCTTTCTATTTAGTTTGTAGTAGTTATCAAATCTTCATATTAGATAATTATTTTAAATATCAATATTCAATTATTGATAAGAAACTTAATATCTATATATTCATAAAAAGCTTTAATATGTGTTAAATTTATAAATCATTGAAATGTATAGGAAAATAGTAAAATAATACGGTATTCTTAAAACTAAAAGAAAATCACCATAAATGTTAGAAGATAATGTTTATAGATGCTTTTTTGTTGTTTTTCGTTGTAAAGTAAGAGAATATATGATATAATATTGCACATGTATTTTAAATAATAATTTGTAGATAATAAATATAATATACTATATAAATTTACAAAAAGAATAAAACGTTATATATGCAAATGGTTTAAAAATAAAATTTAAATAAGAGATATGAAAGGAGAAAAATGAATTCATTAATTAAAGCAATTCCAAATGTGAAGAAATTTAATGATTATTTATTTGATGTTAAAAACAATAAAACACCAATTATGCTTTCAGGTCTAACAGATGTAGGAAAAGTGCATATGGCATATGCTACAAGATTTTATACAGAAAAGCCAATATGTATTATTACTTATAATGAAATGCAAGCTAAAAGGATAATGAAAGATTTAGCCTATTTTGGGGAGAAAGTAAAATTATTTCCTAAAAGAGATGTTATTAGTTTTGATTATATTGCTGAAAGCAAAGATACTTTATTTAAAAGAATTTCAGTATTAAATAAATTAGTAAAAAAAGATAAAAAAATTATAGTAACAACAATAGAAGCAGCTATGCAAAAAATGATAACTAAAAAAAGCCTTTATAAAAATGTTATGAATTTTAAAGTAGGAGATACTTTTAATTTAGAAGAACTAAAAGAAAAATTAGTACTTTTAGGATATGAAAGATATGATTCTATAGAAGGTAAAGGTCAATTTAGTGTAAGAGGCGGAATTGTAGATATAGCAACATCTATAAGAAGTGGAGTAAGAATTGAATTTTGGGGAGATGAAATAGATTCTATTAGAAAATTCAATATAGCAACACAAAGAACAGTAGAAATGCTAGAAGAAATAGAAATTTTCCCTTCATTTGAATTTTTATTAGAAACAGATGTAGAAACTGTTTGTAAAAAAATAGAACAAAAAAAATATTCTGAGCAAGTAAGAGCAAAAGTTGAAGAAGATATAAAACAAATAAGAAATGGAGAATTTCTCACAAAAATCGACAAATATTTCGATTGTTTTTATGAAGAAACAGATACATTATTAGATTATTTAGAAGATGAATGTGTTATATTTTTAGATGAAATAGAAAAGATAAAAACAAGAGCAGAAAATATAGATAAAGACAACGAAAATTTTGTAAGAGATTTAATTATAAAAAATAAAATTGTACCAGGAATCCTAACAGATATGAAAGATTATTTGAAGTTTTCGGAAAAACTTCAAAATAAACAAGCGATATATCTAGAGAAACAAGATATAGGATTTGTGGACAAACAAAGTATGCATGCAAAAAGAAACGGATATAGCTTTAGCTATAGGGAGGTCAACTTTTTTCGTAGTTCAATGGATTTACTGTTTCAGGAACTACAAGAAGCAATTAAACGAGGGAAACAAACAGTAATTCTAGGCGGAAGCACGGAAAATTGCAAAAAGTTGTCAACATTATTATTAGAAAAAAATATACCAAATTTATATACAGAATTTTTTGAAGACGAAATAACCCTTGGGTGTGTAAACATCACAACAGGGGCTTTTTCTGCTGGTTTTGAATGCAAAGAAATGAATCTTTTAGTAATATCTACAGAAGAAATTTTTGAAGCAAAACCACAAAGAAGAATGAAAACACCATCAGCTTTTAAAGAAGGCGAAAAAATTATTTTCGAAGATTTAAAAGAAGGTGATTATATTGTTCATAAAACACATGGAATTGGGCAATATATTGGAGTAAATACTATTAGAGCAGATAGTATAACAAAAGATTATATAAAAATAAAATATAAAGATGATGATATTTTATATGTTCCAACAAATGCTTTAGATAATGTTAGAAAATATGTAGGAGCAGAAAACACAGGTCCAAAGTTAAATAGATTAGGCTCAAAAGATTGGGAAAAAACAAAAGAAAGGGTAAAAAACAATTTAAGAGAAGTAGCAGAAGAATTAGTACAGTTATATGCAAAAAGAAGTAAAATGCAAGGTTTTGCATTTTCAAAAGATACACCATGGCAACAAGAATTTGAAAATAGTTTTCCTTATATTGAAACTGATGACCAATTAAGATGTATATCAGAAGTAAAAAAAGATATGGAAAAACCAAAACCAATGGACAGATTACTTTGTGGAGATGTTGGATATGGGAAAACAGAAGTTGCAATAAGAGCAGCATTTAAATCAGTTATGGACCAAAAGCAAGTAGTATATTTAGTACCAACAACAGTACTTGCACAGCAACAATACGAATCATTTAAGCAAAGAATGAAAGAATATCCAATCAGAATAGAATTATTAAATAGATTTAGAAGCAAAAAAGAACAAGAAGAAACTTTAAAAAGAGTAGAGCTAGGGGAAACAGACATCTTAATAGGAACACATAGAGTTTTAAGCAAAGATGTAAAATTTAAAAATTTAGGATTTTTAATAATAGATGAAGAGCATCGTTTTGGAGTAAAAGCAAAAGAGACAATAAAAGAAATGAAAAACAGTATAGATGTACTTACAATGACAGCTACACCAATTCCAAGAACACTACATATGTCAATAGTTGGTATGAGAGATATGTCTGTTATATATGAGCCACCACAAAATAGAAAACCAGTTCAAACATATGTGTTAGAATATGATACAGAAGTAGTAGGAGAAGCTATCACAAAAGAATTGGAAAAAGGTGGTCAAGTTTTTTATTTATTTAATAATGTAGAAGGAATAGAAAAGAAAGCATTAGAAATTTCAAATTTAGTACCAGAAGCAAAAGTAGGTTTTGCACATGGAAAAATGACAGGTACAGAATTAGAAAAAATAATGCAAGATTTTGTCGAAGGTGTTTATAATGTATTAGTGTGTACTACAATTTTAGAGTCTGGGATAGATATTCCAAATGCAAATACAATAATTGTTGAAAATGCAGATAGACTAGGATTAGCTCAATTATATCAAATAAGAGGAAGAGTAGGACGTTCAGACAAACAAGCTTATGCATATATAACATATAAAAGAGATAAACTATTATCAGAAGTAGCAGATAAAAGATTAAAAGCAATTAAAGAATTTACAGAATTCGGTTCAGGTTTCAAAATTGCTATGAGGGATTTAGAAATAAGAGGAGCAGGAAGCTTGATGGGAGAAATCCAACATGGTCATATGGAACAAGTTGGATATGACATGTATTGCAAACTTTTAGATGAGGTAGTAAAAGAAATAAGAGGAGAAGAACTTGTAGAAGAAATTGATGTTCAAATAGATTTAGATGTTACAAGTTATATACCAGACAATTTTATAAAAAATTCAAGTCAAAAAATAGAAATATATCAAAATATTGCTCTTTGCAGAAATGAAGAAGACATACAAAACGTAACAGATGAAATAATAGATAGATATGGTCAAATACCATATGAAATAGAAAATTTATTAGATATAGCAAGAATAAAAACTTTAGCAAGAGAAAAATTTGTACTAAAAATTGCACAAAAAGGAGATAATATAGTATATTATTTTGATTCAAGTAGATTTAATTTAGATGTAGTGGATAGATTTATGAAAACATACAGAAATAGAATAAAATTTTCACCAGCAAAAGAGCCATATATCACATTAAGATTATTAAACAAGAAAAATACTTTAGAAGAATGTAAAGAATTTTTAAGTAAAATATAGTGTCCCCAATAGGACATGAGGAGGAAATGATGGTTATTACTAGTAAAGATAATGAAACAATAAAACATATAAAAAAATTAAAAGAGAAAAAATACCGTGAAGAGTATAGAGAATTTATAATAGAAGGAGCAAAAATGATAGAGGAGGCAATTCAAGAAAATGCCAATATAAAATCTGTCATTATTTGTGATGACTGTAAAAATCAATGTGCAATACCAAATGAATTAATGTATGAAATTGCAAAAAAGAAATGTATATATGTAGATGAAAAAATCTTTAGCTCAATAACAGATGTTATTAATCCACAAGGAATTATGGCTATTGTTGAAAAACCAGATAATAAAGAACAAAAAATAGATTATTCTCAAGAAGTTTTTCTTGTCTTAGATAATATTCAAGACCCAGGAAACATGGGAACGATTTTAAGAACAGCTGATAGTTTAAATATAAACCAAATCATTGTATCTAAAGGTTCGGCAGATATCTATAATTTAAAAGTGGTTCGTTCAACTATGGGAGCAATTTTTAGAGTTAAAGTAATTGAGTCAGAAGACTTGACAAAAACTTTAAGAGAAATGAAAAAAAATAAAATTCAAATTTGTGCAACAGATTTACAAACAGATAAAAGTATTTATGATATAGATTATCATAAAACAGCTGTTGTTATAGGAAATGAAGCAAATGGTGTTTCTCAAAAAGTGCTAGATATAGCTGATACAAAAATAAAAATTCCTATGATTGGTAAAACAGAAAGCTTAAATGCTGCAGTTGCAACTAGTGTTATTATGTATGAAGCTTATAGAAAAAATGGGATAATAAAATAATAATATAAAAGATTTAAAGAGTAATTTTGATTTTAAACTTTATGGTTTATTTCAAATATTACTCTTTTTTAAATAGAAATTATTTACAGTACAAATAAATTATGTTATAGTAGAAAACTATATAAGATTAAGATATTAATTGGTTAATTAATTACAAAAGCATAAGTATACTTTATTGAAAAAATACAAACAGTATGCTATTATAGAGGAGGAATGAATTTGCCAATAATATCACAATTTTATGGAATAATAGTAAGAATATTTTATAAAGATACACAAAAACATCATGGAGCCCATTTACATGTTGAATATAATGAAAATACAGCAGTATATTCAATAGATACAATAGAAATTTTAGATGGATATTTACCTCCGAAGCAAAATCGAATGGTTGTTGCGTGGATGGAAATACATAAAGAAGAATTGGTAGCTTTATGGAAAATTTCACAAGAAGATGGTGAATTTTTTAAAATAGATGCTTTAAAATAGGAGGAAAATATGATACCACCAAGACCAAAAAAAGTAGAAGTTTTAGATGATTATAAGTTAAAGATTTTATTTGATAATAATAAAGAAAAAATTTATGATATGAAAAAGAATTTAAAAGAGCCATTTTACCAAAAGTTACTAAATATACATTATTTTAAAAACGTAAAAATTTCTGGGATAACACTGGAATGGAAAGATGGAGAAGATATAGATCCAGACGAATTATATAATAATAGTGTAGATATTTAAAAGTAAAAGCTTGAATTTCAAAAATTCAAGCTTTTAAAAATGATGTTATTTTACTAATAATTCTAAAATTGCAGGATAAATTTCTGTAGAATTTTGATTCCAATTTTCGACAATTTTTTTAGCTTGTTCTCTAGAACCAGCATAAGCTTGTAAATCAAAAACTACATTATTATTTTCAATAATCTTGCATCTAACCATAAATTCTTTTTCTGTAATAGGAGAGTATTCTGCAGAAATAGAAAATTTATCTTTTATATAATCTAAACTCTCTTTAAATTTGCTATCTACTTTTAATTTTAAAATCCCAGGAATGATATCTATTGTAAGGTCTAATGTGTTTTTTCCTTCTTCTGTTAATTCATACAAAGTTGCTCCATCTTTTTCATATTGTTTTATAAAATTATCATCTAATAAATCTAAAAGAAATTGTTGGAAATAAAAATAATTCATATCAGATATAGATGTTACAAGTTCTAATAAAGCATTATGAGATATAGGTTTTCCGACTTTGTTTAATATATATAATAATAATATTTTGCTTTCTGCTAATGTTTGTTCATCTGAATTTAATTTCAATTCTAATAACCTCCTAAAAAAAAACTACAACTATTATATCATAGAAAATAAAAATGTAAATAAAATTATTGCTCTATCTGTATAAACTGTGATAAAATACTAAAGAATAAGTGAATATATAGGAAAGGAACAGCTAAAAAAGTTGTTGCAATAAAATGAAAGAACTAGATGAAAATTTAGAGTTAAATCAGCAATATGTTATATGCAAAAGATGATCCAGACATAGAATATGGTGATTTAGATGATATTATAGAATTGTATGTCATGTCACAGAGAAGAAATTCTATGAATAATGAAGAAAGGTAGGCTTTTTTATGGAAAATAAATATGTTTGGAATTTAAAAGACATATATGAAAAAGAAACAATATTTGAACAAGATATAGAAAAATTAAAAAATAAAATAAATGAAATAATAGAATATAAAGGAAAATTAGGAGAGAGCTCAAAAAAAATATTAGAGTGTTATAATAAGTTAGCAGAAGCTTTAGAGTTAGAAGAAAAACTATATGCATATGTAATGTTAAAATATCACAAAGATATGAGCAACACAGATAGTATAAAATTATACAAAAGAATAGAAATGTTAGCAACCGAATTTTCAGAAAAAACAAGTTTTATTACTCCAGAGCTAAGCAAAATAGAAGATGAAAAATTAAATAAATATTTAGAAGAAAATGAAGAATTAAGAAGAGAATACGATAAATCAATAAAAGATATTATAAAAGAGAAAAAACATATTTTGAGTGAAGAAATAGAAGAAGTACTTGCAAAATATTCTGAGATTTTTGGAACTTCAGAAAATGTTTATGATGTTTTTACAAATACAGAATTTGATTTTCCAGAAATTAAAGATAAAGAAGGAAATGATTTAAAAGTAACAGCTGGATTATATTCAAAATATATGACAGATAAAGATGAGTCAATAAGAAAGCAAGCTTTTGAATCTATGTATTCTTTATATAAAAGACACGAAAATTCAATTACAGAACTATATTTGTCAAGAGTAAAACAAAGTACAATTTCTGCAAAACTTAGAAAATACGAATCTTCTTTAGATGCCGCAACAAATAGAGATGATTCAAACACTTTTGTTTATGAAACACTTTTAAAAGAAGTAAATAAAAACTTAGATTTAAATCATAAATATATTAAATTAAAAAAGAAAATGCTAAATTTAGATGAAATGCATATGTATGATGTATATGTAAACCCTCTAAATGTAGATTCAAATATTTCTTATGATGATGGAAAAGAGCTTGTATTAAAAGCTTTAGAGCCAATGGGAGAAAAATATGTAGATATGCTAAAATATGCATTTGAACATAATTGGTTAGATGTATATGAAACTGATAATAAAATGAGTGGTGGATATAGTATGGGAGTTCATACTGTGCATCCTTATATTTTATTAAATTATATGAATTCTTTAAGAGATGTTTCAACTGTGGCACATGAGCTTGGACACACAATGCATAGCTATTATGCTAGTAAAGCTCAAAATATAATTAATGCAAATTACACAATTATGGTAGCAGAAGTGGCATCCACAGTAAATGAAATTTTACTTGCAAATTATTTAATAAAAAATGAAAAAGATTCAAACAAAAAAGCAGCTCTTATAAATGAACAATTAGATACAATAAGAGCAACTTTGTACAGACAAGCGATGTTTGCTGAATTTGAAAAAATAGTTCACGGTAAAATCGAAAATGGAGAAAGTTTAACATCAGATAATTTAAGTGAAATATATTTTGAATTAGTTCAAAAATATTTTGGAAATGACATAATTATAGATGAAGAAATAAAATATGAATGGGCAAGAATTCCACATTTTTATAGATGTTTTTATGTATATAAATATGCAACAGGAATTACAGCAGCGATAGTTATTGCAAGCAATATTTTAGAGAAAAAAGAAGGTTATGTTGAAAAATATATTGATATGTTAAGTAAAGGTGGTTCATTAGGTTCTTTAGAATTATTAAAATTAGTAGATGTTGATTTAGAAAAAGAAGAAACTTATGAAAAAGCTTTTGAATATTTTAGAAAAAATTTAAAAGAATTAGAAAATTTAATTAAATAATTTGCCTAAATAGTATCGAATTTCACATAAAAAACACAAATGTATTATATAAGTAAAGTTGATGTAAAAACATACGTAATAGGAGGAATAGCAGATGGGAGATTTAAGCATATTAATTGTTGATGATGAATCAAGAATGAGAAAACTAGTAAAAGATTTTTTATTACAAAAGAATTATAACATACTAGAAGCTGAAGATGGAGAAAAGGCTTTAAAAGTTTACCATGAAAATAAAGATAAAATTAATTTGATTTTATTAGATGTTATGATGCCTAAATTAGATGGTTGGTCTGTTTTAAGACAAATTCGTCAAGAAAATAAAGCATTACCAATAGTAATGTTAACAGCAAGAGCAGAAGAACAAGATGAGCTTTTTGGATTTGAACTTGGAGTTGACGAATATATTACAAAACCATTTAGTCCTAAAATATTAGTAGCTAGAGTAGAAGCTATTTTAAAAAGAACTACACCAGAAACAAAAGAACTTAAAAGCTATGATGGAATTGTAATAGATAATGAAGGAAGAACTGTTACAGTTGATGGAAAATTAGTTGAATTAAGTTTTAGAGAATATGAATTGTTAAAATATTTATTAGATAATGAAAACATTGCACTATCTAGAGATAAAATTTTAAATACAGTATGGAATTATGATTATTATGGAGATTCAAGAACTATTGATAGTCATATCAAAAAAATTAGACACAAATTAGGAAAAAAAGGAAAACACATTCAAACAATAAGAGGTATTGGATATAAATTTGAAATTAAATAGATTGGCTTAAAGAAAAGTAAAAAATTAAATAAAAATAAGAAAAGACGAGTTACTAAAGAAAATAAAAAGGACTCGTTTTTTATAATAAAAAATAGAAATACTAAAATAAATTTTTATTAAAATGTTTATGTAATAAGGGAAGGTAAAACATAATATGAAGAAAAAATTTAAGATTAGAACCAAATTATTTCTAACACTTTGTGTAGTTATTATAATGATTATTGCATTTTTTATAATTGTAAGTGGTGTGGTTTTAGAAACAATATATTATCACTCTAAAAAAGATGCATCATTATTGTTTTATCAATATATAGAGCAAAATATAGATATGATTTTAACAAATAATTCTGAGCACATAACTTTGTTAGAAAAAACTGCTATTAATAATAATTTTGATGTGTTGATATTAAGTAAAGAAAATGAAGAATTATATAAAACAAATAAAAATTTTATACCAGATTTTGGTGTGATTAATGATATAAGTTATGATGTTGAAT
>JAZROJ010000060.1:0-12941 GCA_045648625.1 Candidatus Scatovivens sp. | reverse complement strand
ATATTATTCATATTTTCATTATTCTTAAAATTAACATTTGGTTTTAACACAACAATCGCTTCTTCTACTATGTTAGAAGAAATATTTTTTAAAACAATTATATTGTTCAATTTATTTTTTTGCATATAATAGCCTCTCTTTAAATTTATTTCTATTGTATAATTTTTCCAATTTTTATTT
This sequence comes from Candidatus Scatovivens sp., assembly GCA_045648625.1. Classification (GTDB taxonomy): domain Bacteria; phylum Bacillota; class Clostridia; order TANB77; family CAG-508; genus Scatovivens. The sequence continues at coordinate 12,761 of JAZROJ010000060.1, read as the reverse complement.
TTTTATGCGAGTTTTAACTTATTTTTAACATATCTTTTTTATTTTTTCATATTATTTGTTGAGGTGATTTATACTTTGAATACAAAAGGATTAGATTTTAAACATAAAGAAGTTATTAATATAAAAGATGCAAAACGCTTAGGTTATGTCCAAGACGTTACAGCTGACTTTAAAACAGGAACGATTACAAATATAATCGTTCCTGGACAATCAAGTTTTTTTAATATTTTTTCTACTGGTAATGAAATTACTATTCCATGGACTTGTATTAAAGCTATTGGTGATGATTTGATTTTAGTAGAAATTTGATTTGGAAAGAGGAAGTTTCTTTTTTTCCATTTTTGATTAATTCGAAAAGACCTTACTATATTTTTTATCTGAAACTTCAAAAAAGAAACATCCCATTTCCACTATTTGTACAATCTTCTCATATGTGCTAGGGCTGTTTTTTCCAGTCTAGATACTTGAGCTTGCGAAATACCAATTTCATCTGCTACTTCCATTTGTGTTTTTCCTTTAAAAAAGCGTTTATCAATAATCATTTTTTCTTTGTCATTTAATTTTTTTAGAGCTTCTGACATAGTTATATTTTCTGCCCATAATTCATCAGTATTTTTCTTATCTTTTACCTGATCCATTACATATATACTATCTGCACCATCATTATATACAGGTTCCTGTAAAGATACAGGATCTTGTATTGCATCTAAACTTAACACAATTTCTTCCTTTGACACTTCTAGTTCTTTTGCAATTTGTTCTATTGTAGGCTCTTTTCCTGTTTCTTTAATTATTTTTTCTTTTGCTTGTAAAACTTTATAAGCTAAATCTCTTATTGAACGACTTACTCTTACCATATTATTATCTCTTAAATATCTTCTTATTTCACCAATTATCATTGGTACTGCATATGTGCTTAGTTGAATATCTAGTGTTGTATCAAAATTATCTATTGCTTTTATCAGTCCTACACATCCTATTTGAAATAAATCATCTGCATTTTCACCTCTTCCGCCAAATCTCTGAATTACAGAAAGTACTAATCTTAAATTTCCACTTATTATTTTTTCTCTTGCTTCTTTATCTCCATTTTTCATTTGCTCAAATAATTCCTTGTTTTCTTTGTTTGTTAAAACTCGTAATTTAGAGGTATTTACGTTTGCTATTTCTACTTTGTTTATCAAAATAAAAACCCCCTTTGGAATATAATGTTATTTACATTATTTCCAAAAGGAGTTAATTTTATACTTATATTTTTTGTTCTAATTTTACTTTAGTACCAATTATCAATGCTTCAAACCACCCGTTCATTATTCTATTATTATCTTTGCACCATTTTCAAATTCTTTTGCTTCTAAAATATTATTTTCTCCACTAGCTTGCCTAAAAATTCTCATTAATTGCTTTTCAAAATCATTTTTGGCTTGAAATTCAGCAGTATCTATATTATACCATTCTTACAATCATCTTCTTTTAATATTTTATATTTTTTGATTCTATTATCTGTATAAATATATCATAATTTATTTTAAAAATAAATCTTTAAAAATAGAAGTGATTTTTATTTCACTTCTATTTTTATTTATTAGTTTATTTATTATCTTTCTAAACTTTTATTTTCCTCATAAGTACATTCAATTTTGCCATCAGTTCTAATTCTATAAGCCTTCTCTGTTTTACTTTTTTTATATCATTAAAGGACAATTTAATTCACACTATATAATTCTAATAATTTATAGTTTATGTTGTTATTTTAATATTTCATTTGAATTTTTTAATTTTTTTTGTTTTCTTTCTTCTTCCTCTTTTTTATATTGAGAAGGAGTCTTGTATTCATTATAATAATCATAATCTTCTGATGAAGTTTCAAAATCACTAATGTCTCTAAATACATTTTCTTGCATCCCATATGCTCTCAAACATTCATTTACCCATTTCATTTTTTCCATGTATTTATCTTTTTCTTTTGTAAAAACAATTTCATTCATTCTTTTTAAACTATCTGGTACTCGTTTTTTTAATACTATTAAATTTTCAAAAGCATAATAGATTCTTCTTACATCTTCATCATATATACCTAATTTATTCATAATTTCAGTTATTCTATGCTCTGTTTTAAATTCAGTCTCTGCCATATCTAATTACCCCCTTTTAAAAAAGTTTTTTATTATATTAAATATTTTTCTAAATATAGATTCTTTATTATATTTTATCATTTTGTTTGACTCATTGTCAACTTGAGCCTGTTCTTCCATAATTTTCCTTTGATTTTCTTCAAACATTTTATATACATCGTATTTTTCTCTTAATTCTTCTTGAACTTTTTCATCGTTTTTCTTTAAGAAAGAATCATATTCTGTTCTTTCTTCTTCATTACAAATATAAACTCTATATATTAACGCTAATATTCCTTTTGTTTCTTTTCTTAATTTCAAATTTTTTATTGGAATATTTATATCAAAATTAGGATTATATGTAGGATTAGAATTTTCTTTTATGAAACTAATAAATTTTTGTGGTATCTTACTTTTGTAATCATCATCACTTTGGTTAATAATACATAATACTTCTGACATAGCTAAATTATATTCTGTGTTCATATATACTCTACCTTCCTTCATTTACTATTGCTTCTTGACCTTCTCTACTTTGCTGTGCTTCTTTTTTTGCTTTTTGTATATTTGCTAAGGATTTTTCTACTTCTGATAAATTATATTCTGTATCTTCTATTGTAGCCTCAAAAATTTCTTTTCCAGTTTTTCTACTTGCACTTTTATTCTCTGTATTTTTTTCTTGCCTTGTATTGAAACTATTTATTTTATCTATTAAAGTTATAACATTTTCTAATAAAGTTCTGTCTGGTATTATAGTCTCTAATTCCTCTTTACTTAATCCAATTGGTAAAACAGCAACAATCTGCTCTGGATTTTTCAATTTGCCTTTTGCTATTAAAAATTTAGCTGTACTTTTTAATAAATCTTGAGTTTCTTCATATTCATTTTCTGGATTAACTCCAATTGTTCTATTCATTTTATTTCGTTTAACTATTTGTTTGTTGTATTCCTTTTGATATATAGAAATTATTTCATCAGGATTTTCAATTTTTTCTAAATCTACTACCGTTTTTATATATTCTTCTACTATTGCTAAGTTTTGTTTATATGTTTTAGTTGCATCTATTTCACTAGCTTTTTTCATAAACAATTCTATTGTTTGTTTTGGATAGATATCGGCTACCATTTCCATTACTTTTTTTTGGCCGCTTAAAATAGAATTAAAATACTTATTAGCTACTTCTGGACCTTGTTCATTTTCAAGTTTTTCTAAATATCCCACTATCACTGGATCATTAGGACTAATCATAACTGAAGAAGAACCTTTATCTCCTCCTCTAGCAACCCTAAATAAAAATTGTTCTAAATTTCTACTATTTTGAGGTAATGATGAAATTAAAACATGTCCACCCTTATCAGCTTTTACTGGTTTTCCTTTAGCATTTCTTACAATTTCACCATTTTTTCTTTCAATAAACTTAAAAGTATATCCTCTTCCATAAAAATCATCAAAACATGCTATCTCACCTTTACCATCATTAACAAACATACAAGTATCATCTTTTATCTTGTGATCGTCAGTTCCATTTTCTTTGCTTCCTATTTGATTTTTATCAGAATATGTTGGAATCTTTCCTGCACCTGGATTTCTATCTCCATATACAGAAATCATTACAGGTTGTCCAGCTTCACTTCTTATTTTTGCTTCTTTTTGGACTTCAGATTTCCATATAGCTTCTAGGGCCTCACCATTTTTTTCTAAATATTCTCTCCAGCCTAGACCTAAATCATCTTTAGGTATTGTAGAAAGTTCCGGTTTTTCATTATTATCTCTATTTATTCCTTCTAATCCTACTATTACATCACCTTTTTCTTCTCTTGTCTTTGGTGTTACAAGTTTCCAATCAATTACTCCCCTACGTTCACTTGCCTTTACTCCAGCCCCACATCTGGTTAGAAAAACTTTTCTTGCGTTTTCATAAGCTTTTATTTGTTCAGAAGTAGCGTATTCTGACATTCCTTTGTCTTGCATTGTACCAGACATTAAACTTGCTATTTCAAAATTTGAAAATAGTTGAGGAATATCAGTTTCTCCTAATACTTCTAACTCTTTAAATTCATTATGTATTTTTGATAATTTACTATCATTTGCAATTATTGCTTGTGTTAATCCTTGAGATGCTGGAATCATAACATTTGTATTTGGATTTAGAATAAATATTTGACCATCTTTTACTTTATAATTTATTGGTTCTCCATTTTTATCTATTTTATCTATTTTTTTTGCTTCATATGCATCTATTATAAAATCAATTGGTATTTTTGAATCTTTTGCATATTTTTCCAAATCAGATGGACTTCCTTTAAATTCATCTATTGCTAATTTAGCTTTTTGTCTCATACTCCATCTGTTTTCAGCTACTTTTTCACTATATTCCCTTCCTAAAATCTCTTGTGGATTTGTATCTAATAATTCAGCATCTGCCTCGTCAACTATTAAAAACGAATCTGGAACCACACCATTTTCATTTCTTTCAGGCATTAAATCTTGAAATTTTCCTAATGTGATGGTATCTGCCATTATAATGCCTTTATTTTTCATCATAATTTGTACAGAACTCTCAAAATTATATCCACCTTTTCCATCACTTACTAAGCCAAGAGATTCTATTTCAGCTTCTGAAAATTCTAATGGTAACATCTCAGTCTTGTCGTTCACTTTTGTTTCAACCAATATCTTACCATCTGCTCTAATTTCATATTTTAAGCTTGAATCTCCTTCTTTCATTTTATGAAATACAACTATATGATCTGTTTTATCCTCTTTATTTTGAGAAATACAACAAAATTCTTCTTCTATTCCCATTTTTTCATAAAAAGCTCTAGCTTCATCATAATTTTCCGGAACAAGTCCTGGTGCTGAACTAGTAGAAAAAACTTTTTTACCCATTTTAAATTGCTCATAAGTTGTCATTGCTACTACAGATGTTTTTCCTTGTGAACATCCAATTTGCATAATACTTCCTGTAGACATAAAGTGCGATGCTGATGTACATGTTAGTCTTGGAAAATATGGCCCAGCTGCCAGTTCGCCTAAAAATGCTTGTGCTTCTATAAAACTTCTTTTTCTACTTTCTTCTTCCCTTGCTGCTATTTCTTCTAAAGATTCTGCTCTTTTAGGTTCTATTTTAGGAATTTCTACTCCTTTAATACCTTCTTCTGAAAGTAAATTTTTTAATGCTTCATCTCCTACTGCTTTATATTCTTTTTCAGTATATCCTAAAAAAGTAAAAAATCCTTGTAATCCTATTTTTGACTCTTTAACCTTTCCATTTGAAGCTTGTACTTCTGCTAAATCTAGCTCTTCACATTTTTTTATAATATTATCTAATATTTCCCCTGGTTTAAGAAAAGCACCATCCTCTCCTTTTGTATATTCATCAGGAATTATTGGCTTTCCTTCTATTTCTACTTTAGCTAATGCTCCAACTATATACTCATACATTGGTCTAGTTTCAGCAAAACCATCTTTGTAAAATCTAAAAAAACTTTCTAGAGCTTCTTGTTCATCAATTTTTTTCTCTTCCATAATTTTTCCTTTATTTAAAATATTTTTTATTCTTTTGTTTTTATATCAGTACTTTATTAATATAACATTTTCTTATTATTTTAAGTCTTATATTATTCTTCTATGTTTTCTTGTTTTAATCTTAAATACCCTAGTTCTTCCCAAACATTGTAAGCCAAATTTAATCTAAATAATAATGTTGGTTTAGCACCTGCTCTATTTTTATCAACAACGCATGCATAAAATCTAACATCAGTATCTTTAGGAACATCAATTTCAAAACATTCTGTAAATTGATCTGTCATTGAATATTCATATTTGTGTATTGAGGCTCTGCTTATTTGTTTTATTAAACATAAAGTATCTAATACTTCTTTTACTGTTCTACTTGCTGACATATCATTAATTGTCAAGTTTACTGGTAAAGTTGCACTTTCTAATAATTGTAGTGAAGAACCAATAAACACATGAAATTTTTGAGCTATATTAGAGAGTATTGTTGCTGTTTTCTTAATTTCTTCACCATTTCCTAAATGGTCTGTATCTGCTTTTAAAGTATCATAAAAAATATACTCAATTCCTTCTTTATAATAATAATTTAATATAATTTTTCTTAAATCATCATTACTATGTTCTGTAATGTGTATAAAATGGATACAATTATTTATTTGATTGTTTAACCATTCTGTTACTGCTATTGTTTGTTTAAAATCATTAGATTCTTTTGCTAATCTTTTTATAAATTCTTTTAATGATTCTCCTTCTTTTTGTAAAACATATCCATTTGCATCAACTTTTGTTTTTATTGGATCATCTGCTTTATATTGAAATTCTAGCAATTCTCCTTCTGTTTTTGATATAAAATGTTTGTGTAATTGTTGAATTCCAATATTATTTATAATTGTTGTAATTAAGCAAAGTCTTATTTTTTCTTCTGACATCTCATTTGATATAATTACAACTTTTTTACCATGTATTAATGCTAAATGAGCTGCCAAAAATGTGGTAAATCTACTCTTACCAGAGTTTGATGGCATAGCATAAGCCATAGTTTCGCCTTTTCTTAATCCTTTAAATACTGAAGACAATATTGGAAAAGGAATTGGTACTCCTGAAGAAAGTGATGTATCTCCTGCTAATAAAAAACTGGTTGCATCTTGATTTAATACAACTTGACTTAATCTATTTGTAACTCCGATTTGTTCAATTGCACTTTCTACCTCTTCTACAGTCATTTCATTGTATCTGTCGTATTTTCTTATTTCTAAAATTTTAGCTTGCACACTATTTGTTGGAGCTACTATATAAAACTTTTTCAATATAAATAATTTTTTTAATTCTATATATACTCTTTCAAAATCATAACTTCTTTGTGCAGCCACTTTTTTTATTTGCTGAGTAAGTTCATATACTCCTTTATCTTCTGAAGGTAAATTAAAACCTGCTTTTGCGTTTGCTGAAGCATAAGCTTCTCCCTCACGAAATACAACTATTTTATATATGTTTAATAAATCTTTGTCAGAAAAATGACAATCATTAAATTCAAAATAAAATCTTGAAATAGCTTTTGGACTGTTTAACAATAATCCCACAAATATATACTCTAATCGAATATCAGATATTTCTTCTGGATATATACTATCTTGAGATTTTTCATTTTCCTCTTCATCAATACTAATATTATTTTGGTTTTCTGTCATTTTTTCGTATTCATCATCATCTACTTCTATAACTTCATATTCGTCTTCATCATATTCCATATTTTCATCATATTCTAAGTATTCTTCTCCATTTAAATTTTGTTTTTTACCATCAATATATTCCAAAATAAATTCCTCCTGAAAATCTATTTACTTTATAACCTAATATAATGGTTCGTCTTATTTCAATCCCTAACATTTACATTTTTACAATTTAATTATATTATATCCTTTCTAACATTTTCAATATTTTTTACACACTTGTAACACATTTATAATATTTTTGTAATTTTTGACTAAATTTTCTTAAATATAAAATACGTGTTTAATTTAATTATGAAGATAATTCTATTATCATATTATCCTGTTTTACTCATAATTTCTTTTTTCATTTTTTTCATAATACGTTTTTCTAATCTTGATATATAACTTTGGGAAATTCCCATCATATCTGCCACTTCTTTTTGTGTTTTCTCTCTTCCATTCCCTTCTATTCCAAAACGTAATTTCATAATTTCCATTTCTCTTTTATTTAACTTACTTATAGCAATTTTTAAAAGAGCTTTGTCTACTTCATTTTCTATACTTTTTGATGTAATATCTACATCTGTTCCAAGAATATCTGATAACAATAATTCATTTCCATCTCCATCTTTGTTTAATGGTTCATCAATAGATACTTCATTTTTTATTTTTGTATTTCTTCTAAGCTGCATTAAAATTTCATTTTCTATACATCTTGATGCATATGTTGCAAGTTTTATTTTCTTGTCTATATTAAAACTATTTATAGCTTTCATTAATCCTATTGTTCCTATTGAAATTAAATCTTCAAAATCAATTCCTGTGTTTTCAAATTTTTTTGCTATATATACAACTAATCTTAAATTTCTTTCCACTAATATTTTTTTGGCTTCTTCATCATGATATATCAATTTTCTTATCAATTTTTCTTCTTCTTCAATATCTAATGGCGGTGGTAATGTTTGATTTCCTTTAATATAGAAAATTGGAAATTTTTCAAATTTTTCTCTTTCAAAATATTTTCTAAAAATATTTAAAATTTTTAAGCTAAGCATTTTTAATAAATTCATTTTCACTTTCCCCCTTTTTCAAAACATCTAATCCAATGAGACTTGTATATAAATTTGTTCTACTTAGCCTTCCATTATAAATTGCAACAATAATATCATTTCTTACATTCTCATCTTCATCATATATTTTTATATAATCTGGTTTAAAACCAATTAGTAAACCATTTTCATTCCCTAAAGACATAAAAGGAATTAATTTAAATTTATAAGAATGCATTCTTTCATCATCTGACTCTAACCACTTCCCTTTTAATATATTATCTATATTAGCTAAAATATCTTCATCTACTATATCTTTTAAACTATTTTTTTCTACAATAATAACATCTTTTTTAGTTATAGGCTCTTTCAAAAGATTTCCTGTATCTATCATTGTTTTTACTTTTTTTACTTTTCCTTTATAAAATATTTCTAAATCGCACAACATTGCTTTTTTGCTCATTCTATCTCTAATTATTTTTGAGACTGTAAAAACAATTATAAATCCTAAGATTCCACCTAATATTGTTACTTTTAATGGATATGTTCCAACAAAATGATTGTTCTTAAATACAATATTTTGAGGATTTATAAAAAACAACAACATAAAAGTAATTCCACCAAAAGTAAAAGAAACTAAGTATAAAAATATTAATTGTTTTATTACTATTTTCAACTTATTTGTATTAAAAGCAATTACTACTAAAATAATTGACATAATAAACTTAATTAAAACATTTAGAAAAAAAGTTATATCTACTATGTAATTTAATATTGAATATATTCCTCCTATAGAACTAGCCAATAATATTCGTGGAGAATTAATTCTTGATTTACTCATAAGTGCTGTCGATAATAATATAATATAGTTTAGTAATATATTTTCCATAAAAACAATATCTATATATACTGTCATTTGCTTTCCTCTTTCACATTTAAATTATTTTATTTAAGTTATATAAAAATATTTTAATTAAATTTATAACTTTTACTTAATATTTTATTGTTTTTTTAAATTCATTTTTATATATTTTACTATTTGATAATTAATTTTTCTGTCATTTTCTAGGGTAGAAAAAAAGAAACAATCTACAAAACTAGATTGTTTCTTTACTTTATTTACAAAAAAAGATAGAAATTTTTATTTCTATCTTTTCATATATAACTTTATGATTATTTTCCTAATCCTTTATTTTTTCTTAAAAATGTAGGAATATCTAAATCGTTTGAATTACTGTCTGAATTGTTATTTGAAGATATTGATGAATTTGAAACTGAACTTCTTTTTCTCCATGTATCTGCAACTATATTGTCATAAGCTCTTCTTTCTTCTTCTTTTTCAAACCCTGTTGCAATAACAGTAATTTGAAGTTCATCTCCCATAGATTCATCTATAACAGCACCAAAGATTATGTTTGCTTCTGGATCTGCACTTCTTTGAATTAATTCTGCTGCGGTATTTGCCTCTAATAATCCCATATCACTTCCACCAGTGATATTGATAATAATTCCTCTTGCTCCTTCTATTGATGTTTCTAGCATTGGGCTTTGAATAGCTTGTTTTGCTGCATCTTCTGCTCTATTTTCTCCACTAGCTAAACCAACTCCCATATGTGCCATACCTTGATTTAACATTATTGTTTTAACATCTGCAAAATCTAAGTTTATAAGACCTGATACTGCAATTAAATCTGATATACCTTGCACACCTTGTCTTAAAACATCATCAGCCATTCTGAATGCCTCTACCATAGATGTTTTTCTATCTATTACTTGTAATAATTTATCATTTGGTATTACAACTAATGTATCTACTTTTCCTTTTAAACTAGCTACTCCTCTTTCTGCTTGTGCTAATCTTTTTTTACCTTCAAAAGTGAATGGTTTTGTTACAACACCTATTGTTAAAATTCCCATTTCTTTAGCTGTTGCAGCTACTACTGGAGCTGCTCCTGTACCTGTTCCTCCACCCATTCCGGCTGTTACAAATACCATATCAGCACCTTTTAGAACTTCTGCTATTTCAGCTCTGCTTTCTTCAGCTGCTTGAGCTCCTATATCTGGGTTTGCTCCTGCTCCTAATCCTCTTGTTAGTTTTTCTCCAATTTGAATTTTAGAATTTGCTTTTGATTTATCTAAAGTTTGTCTGTCTGTATTTATAGCTATAAATTCTACGTTTCTAATTCCAGCTTCAATCATTCTGTCTACAGCATTGTTTCCTGCCCCACCTACACCAATAACTTTTATTGTAGCAGTTCCATCCATCATATTGTAGCTGTAATCATTATCATCCATAATCATAAAGAATGTCCTCCTCTTATATATTATATATTAAAATTAAAAACAAATTTTATGAATAGAAAAAGTCTCTTACTTTTTCTAATACTGTTTTTAATAGGTTTTTTTCTGTTTTTGTATCTACACTACTAGAAACAGTTTTTGCATAAGGCCTTGCTGCTATATATCTTACTAGAGCATAACTTACTCTATATGTTGATTTTACAGTACTCATTAATCTTCCTGTAGAAATCTTTACTGGAATATTTAATATTATCTTTCCAGCCATATCACTTTTATTTATATTTACTATGCCTTCACCTGTTAGAACAACATTGTTAATATTGTTCTTTATTCCGTTTGCTAAAAGATCTTTATTTACTAATGTAAATATTTCTTCTATTCTAGCTTCTATAATTTCTATTAAATCTGAACTTTTTATTGTTTTGTTTTTAGATTCTATATCTTTACATGTGTTTAAAACTATATTGTTATCATTATCTATAAATGATTTTAAAGCTAATCCATATTGTCTTTTTAATTTTTCCGCTTCTTCTTTAGATATATCTAACACATATGCAATATCACTTGTGATATTGTCTCCTCCTAAAGATATACTATTAGTATATATAAATGATGAACCATTAAATATACCTATATCAGTATTTCCAGCCCCTATATCTAAAATCATTACATTATCATTTAATTCATTAGTATCTAATACTAAGTTTCTTTCTGCTAAAACTGTAGGTACGACACCATCTATTTCTATACCTGATTTTTTAAATACGGAAGTTAATTTTTTTATATACTCTTTATCTGCTAAAATAATTTGAGCTGTTAATGTAAAATTACTACTAAATTTGCCAACAGGATCTTCTACCGATTTTCCATCTTCTAGAATAAATTTATCTGGTACTATGTCTATTAGCACTTTATCTTCTGGGATTTCTATATCTCTTATTTGTATGATTGCTGAAGCAACATCTTTTACTGATATTCCAGCAAACTTATCTTTTGCATCTTTTACGATACTGTTTTGTACAATTGTTATATACTTGCCTGGTATAGTTACATAAGCTGAATTAACTTTTAAATTTGAAATATCTTCTACTTCTTTGATTGTTTTAGATATTGCTGCACTTAATTCGTCTTCGCTAACTATTATACCTTTTTGTATTGCCGAACATTTACTACTTGTGCTACAAATAATTTCTATTTGATTAAAATTATTTACTTCCCCAACAAATGTACTGACCTTAGAGGTTCCAATATCGATACCAACAATTATATCCCCTATTGCCAAAGTTAACTCCTCCATTTATTTTTTATTTTAAATATGTCTCAAAACTTATGTGATAAGAATATTACATTTTGTAAAAAAAGTCAAGCAAAAATGATACATTTTTGTAATAATTTTGTAATATTTTTGTTATTTTTGAAAAATTTTGAATACTTGTCATACTATATAACATTTTAAAATAAAATTCAAGACAATTTCCGACATTTTACATAAAAAATTCCTCCTCGATTACTATTTTTTCGTAATAATGAGGGGGAATTTTATTTAATCAAATAATTTTATTATTTCACTTCATCTTTCAATTTATACAATGTATAACTTTCGGTTTCACTATATGAATTTTTAAAAAATAAATCTCCTTTTGTTCTATATTCAATATCATATTTTCCACTTTTTAAAATATAAGATTCTATAAGCAAAAGTTTTGAACTATCTTCTTTGAAATCTATTAAAATTAATTCTGGTGTTTCTGTAAATTTTGATATATCTAAATTGTAAAAATTAACAAAATTATAAAAGTCTTTATTATTTATAGACCATCTATAAAATCTGTCTTCCCTATTGTCGTATATTATGTCATCAAAATAAGCTTGTATTGCAATACTATTATAATTAAGAGCATATATTTCTTTTTCGTCATATCCATTTTCTTCTATATATTTAGCCATTTGTTTAGATCCTGAATAATTTTTATAATAATCATTTATACCTGAAATACCTGAATATATAGTATATAGTACTAGCATAACAATAAATATTTTTTCAAAATATTTGCTACTTTTTTTT
>JAZROJ010000059.1:0-3883 GCA_045648625.1 Candidatus Scatovivens sp. | reverse complement strand
AATTATGTGTAAAATAGCACATAATTTTTATTAGAAATTTAATTTTATTTTGTTATACTAATTAATATTCTTCAAAACTAAGTTGAGTAAAATTAACAGTTTCATTTGTAGTTGGTTGATTTGAACTAGTATTGTTAGACTTAGTAGCTGTTTGTGTAGAAGCTTCTAATTCTTGTTCTTTAGTTAAAGGTTTTTCTAAAGTATATAGTGTTATTGCTTTTGGTATTAAAATATCTTCAGAAGAATGGCTTGTAGAAATCATATTATTTAAAATTCCATTATTTTCGTAAAATTTAATTAAATTATCTTTAGATGTTGAAGTTAAAATTTCTTGTATATAGTCTTTAGTTTGTTTTTCGTCTATTAATACAGGAATTGTGGCTGGTTTTAAAGTATAATCTTGTTGTTCTTCGTCAAATTCCACAATTAAGTTTCCTGCTAAAATTTGGTTTCTTTGTGTAACATCAAAGATATTTAAAAAATCTTGATAATCAATATTAAACATAGATTTGAATGAATAACCATAAAAATCTTCCATAGCTTGATCTAATCTAGATAATTTGATTTTATTACTTTTTTCATCAAATTTCATAAATATAGGTATTCCTAATCTATGAAATTCTCTTTCATTTTTATGACTAAAAGATTTTTTATCTCCTTTATATTCTGTGTGAGCAGCTTTTCCATGTTCTGCAAATTCTTCTTCATCAATAGTACAAACTTGATATTCTATACAAGTGTCAGAAGCTTTTGATGGAATTATGTAGTTTGGTATAAATTGTTTTGGAATATCATTTGCAAAATAAGGATGAGCACATATATGCAATCTTTGATATAGTCTTGATTTGGGATACATTTGATAATCTTTAAAATATTCATCATATCTTTCTACATATTGTGGTCTTTCTGTTGGAATATATATACCTAATTCTTCTGGATTATATTTAAATCCTTCTTTTTGAGGTCTTTCTTTCATTTTTTGTAATTTGTTAGGGTCATGGACAGTATTTACTTTTATAAAACGATAATCAGTTTTATTAGCTGGTGTTTCAGTTGTTTGTCTAATAATTCCTCTATGTGTTAAAAGATCATTAAAAACTTGATAACAGAAATTTATTTCTGCTTGTTTTCCTTGAGCTTTTATTTCTGGTGGTGGATTGACAATAATTCTCAATCCAACAAAATCTCTCAAGCTATTATTTAAAAGTTTTAAATCCATTCCGTCATGGATATATTCAGATATTTTTTCTAATATTTTTTCCATTGCACTAATAGGAGATTTTATTCTACCTTTTGCTTCTATAACTTTTGGAATTGTGGGATCTTTTGAATTATATTTTTCATCAAGATATTTAAAATCTTTATTAAATTCAGAAACCATGTTTTCTAGAAAAGTTTTGTCAGCAGTTTCTCCTGAAATTGATAAATCGGAAATGGTTTGATAATGTGTTAAAGCATTATAAATTGCTGAATATATACTTCTAGAAACATCATCTACTTCTGGATTTCTTAAATAATTACTTATTTTAGATTTTACATCTTTTATAACATCAGAATGATGCCCTATATAGTGTTTTAAATTTAAGTCTATTTCTTGATTATTACTCATAAAAACTCCTTTACAAAATGCGTCTTTATTATTATATCATAAAAAGTGCATAAAAACAATGGATTTCTAGCGTTTTTTGTTGAATAACAAGTCTTTTAATGATATAATATTAAAGGTTGTACAAAATATTATATTATGTAAAAATGTTTTTTAGAAGAGAAAACACAAAGTTAATACAAAGAATTCACATAATATAAATAATACATAATAAAATAAAAAAAATACCTCTATTTTCTTATTTAAAAATAGAAAAAATCGATAATAAGAAATTAAAATTAATAGGAGAAATAAAATGAGTAAATTAGAATTATTAGCACCAGCAGGTTCTTTTGAAAAAGCTAAAATTGCATTTATGTACGGAGCAGATGCTGTATATTGTGGAACTCCACAATTATCACTAAGATCTAGATCAGAATTACAAGAAAATGAATTAGAAAAAACAATAGAATATGCACACAGCATTGGAAAAAGAGTTCATGTTGCAATTAATATTTTTGCTTGGGATGAAACTTATGACGAAATAAAAAAACAAGCAAAATTATTAAATGATTTAAAGGTAGACGGAATTATTGTAGCAGATGGTGGAATAGTAGATATTGTTAGAGAATATGCGCCTGATACAGAAATACATATAAGTACACAAGCAAATACTGTAAGCTATCATACTTGTAATTTTTGGCATAGAAATGGTGCAAGTAGAATAATTCTAGGAAGAGAATTAAATAAAGAACAAATAAAAGAAATAATGAAAAATAAAGCAGAAGGTTTAGATATAGAAATTTTTGCGCATGGAGCTTTATGTTTTGGTTATTCAGGAAGATGTTTTTTAAGTGAATTTTTATCAGGAAGAAGTGGAAATTTAGGGGATTGTTCACAAAGCTGCAGATGGGCTTATAATATATATGTTGAGGAAACAAACAATCCAGGAAATTTAATGCCTGTAGAAACAGATGAAAAAGGAACATATATTTTTTCTTCAAAAGATTTATGCTTAATAAAAGAAATTCCTGAAATTATAGAAATGGGAGTTAACAGCATAAAAATTGAAGGAAGATTAAAAACAGAATATTATGTAGCTACAGTAATAAATGCATATAGAGCAGCTATTGATGATTATGAAAAAGACCCACAAAATTTTAATCCAGAAAAATATATAAAAGAATTAGAAAAGACAAAAACTAGAGGGCTTACAACTTTTTATTTTAATGATAGAAATAATAAAGATTTTCAAGATTATTCAGGAAGACAATATAACAGTTATTATGAATTTGCTGGAAAAGTAATAGAAGATATTGATGAAAGAACTTTAATAGAAATTAGAAACAAATTAACTGTAGGAGATACTTTAGAATTAATTATACCTGGAAAAATAGAACCTTTAGAATTCAAAATAGAAGAGCTTTGGGATGCAGAAACAAAAGAACCAATACAAACAGTAAATCCAGGAAGAGCAGAACAAAAAGTCATTTTAAAAATACCAACCAAAACAGAAAAAGGATGGATTATTAGAAGAAAAAAATAAAGGGGAAAGTATAATGGGTTTATTTCTAATTTTTATTATTGCTATTTTTTATATGATTTTTCAAAATAATAATATAAGAAAATTAAAAGAAGAGAATCTACAATTAAAAAAAGAATTAAAATTACTTAAACAAAATGGAATAGATTTAAAAACAGAATCTACAAATATAAAAAAAGAAATATTAACACAAGATATAAAAAATCAACAAATAATTGAAAACAAAAAAGTAGAAAGAAATGAACTTACAGAAGAAGAAAAAAGAAATATTTTGTTAAGAAAAGAGAAAAAAGAAAGAGAAACAAGAAATACAACTATATTAATAATAGGAGCTCTTTTAATAGTTCTTTCTGCAATAGTATTTCTAATGTCTACATGGTATTCTATACCAAATATATTAAAAACAGCTGTATTATTACTACTTATACCAGTATTTTTGGGTGGAAGTAATATTGCAAAAGAAAAATTTAAATTAGAAAAAGCAAGTATTACATTTTTTTATATTGCTATGGCGTACATTCCCATTTGTTTATTTTCAATTTCATTTTTAGGATTATTAGGTAATTATTTGTCCATAAATGGAGATGGAAGATATTTATATTTTACTATTGTTGGAATAATACCATCTATAATTTATTTTATGATATATATGAAAAACAAAAGTAAAGTTTTGTTTTTTGGTAGTATTTTAACACAAGTATTTACTGTAGTATTATTTAGTTTAATTTTTGATAATAGTTTAGAAATAATTTCTT
>JAZROJ010000058.1:0-2055 GCA_045648625.1 Candidatus Scatovivens sp. | reverse complement strand
AATTTACCCATAGAACAAAATAATAGTATTTTTTCAAAAATTGCTGGGTTTTTTAGAAAAATTTTTGCTATTAAAGAAATACAGAAAACACAATCAAAAGCAGAAAATTCAGTTACATATGAAAATATAAGAAATGATTTTATGGATAATATTAAGATTTCTCCAATAGATGAAATTATTAAATTACAACAAGATTATAAATCTGGAATAATAAAAGAGGAAGATTTAACAGAAGAACAATACAACAGCTTAATTAAACTATATGATAAACAAATTGATGATTACAAAACAAGTATCAGTATGAAAAAGGAACAGTTAAGAGGCTATAAGAATAGAATAAAAGAAATGAGAAAAAAATTAGCATAAGAGATTATACTCCGTCAATTAGATTTAACGCTTACGATTATTTGTGGTATAGGATTGACGGAGTTTTTGAGAGTATAGAAAAAGTTGTGTAAATAAATCCTTCCGTGATAAAATATAAAATATCAAGGAGGGATTTTTCTATGGGTAAAAAAATAGAAAAAGAAAAAAATGAATTAGTAGAGGAATTTTTTAGACAGAATGATCCAAAAAATATTAAGAGCATGAAAGATATGTATTCAGCATGGAAAGACTTCTTTGCTCCTGCATTTCAACAATTATTAGATGCAGAGATGGAAACAAAACTACGGTTATGCAAAAAATGAACGAACAAATAGTGAAAACTATAGAAATGGATACTATCCAGAAAGAACTGTATCAACAGAAATGGGAGATATTCCTGTAAAAGTCCCAAGAGATAGAAACGGTGAAATTGATTCAGATTTAGTACCTAAATATTCAAGAACAGTAAATGGATTTGATGAAAAAGTAATAGCAATGTATGCTTTAGGATTATCAGACAAGGATATTCAAGAGCAAATAAAGGAAATATTTGGATGTAATCTTTCGCCAGATATGATAAGTGATATAACAGATAAAATAATACCAGAAATACAAGAATGGCAAAAAAGAAGACTAGATAAAATATATCCAATAATATTTATAGATGCAACTCACTTTCATGTAAGGGATAACGGACAAATAGTAAAAAAAGCAGCATATGTAGTATTAGGCATAGATAAAGATGGAATGAAAAAAGTGTTAACAATTACAGTAGGAGAAAATGAAAGTGCAAAATATTGGATGACAGTTTTAAATGAGTTAAAAAATCGAGGAGTACAAGATATCCTCGTACTATGTGCAGATGGATTAACAGGATTAAAAGATGCAATATCAGCAGTATATCCTCAAACAGAATATCAAAGATGTATAGTTCATCAAATAAGAAACTCTTTAAAATATGTACCATATATGGACAAGAAAGAATTAGCTAATGACCTAAAAACGGTTTATACAGCAACTACAGAAGAATTGGGATATACCAATTTACTAGAGTTAGAGGAAAAATGGAAAAACAAATATCCTGGAGCAATACAAAGCTGGATAGATAATTGGGAAGTTTTATCTGTATTCTTCAAATTTTCGGCAGAAATAAGAAAAATAATGTATACAACAAATGCCATAGAAAGCTTAAATAGCACATATAAAAGGATAAACAGAAACAGAAATGTATTTCCTACAGATATGTCTTTATTAAAAGTATTATATTTATCAACATTAAAAGCAGAGAAAAAATGGACTAGAATGGTTGATAAATGGGACTTATGCCTGTCTCAGTTTAAGATAATGTATGAAGGTAGAATTTAGCTATAAGCCTAAAAAATAGGCTTAAGAAACGAATTTCTTAAGTCCTATTAAAGTTACACAACTTTTTCTAAAGTATTGATTTTTACGAAAAAAATAGCTAAAATAAATTTAGTAATAAAATTTCAAAATTTTTTCAAGTTATCAATCGGAAGGAAATCCGATTTACACAACTTTTACGATAGTCTCGAATTATATAAGAGAGATTAAAATAGAGTATGTGTATTTTTCTCATACCTGTTTCGTAATCGCTCCACTAAATAGAGCAAGAGGTTAACCTCTTGCTCCAAAACTTGTAAATAGTAATAAGAAAATTATTAAAAATAT
>JAZROJ010000057.1:0-5689 GCA_045648625.1 Candidatus Scatovivens sp. | reverse complement strand
TTGTTTGAAGTCGATTTTTAAAAATAAAATCATCTGACACATAAAAATATTTTGGTACAATATCTGAAATAGCAAACAGCATTGCATTTTCTGTTGGATAACACAAAATACTTCTTTCTTTTTCATTTGTTAGTGCAACTACACGATTATTTTTTAATAAATTAGCTTCTTTAGAATCTGGTTCCACTGTTTTTATATTATCACAATAATTATCAATAATATAGATAAATTCTTCTATAAAATCACTTTTTGTTTTAACAACTCTTTTTACTTCTTTATAATCTTTATAAGATACTTCTACTTTGTAAATCATACTTAAAAGCAAATTTTTTACATTAGCAGAAAAAACTTTTTCTTCTAAAACTTCTTCTAGCCTTGTATGATAATCTTTTATTTTAGAAAATAATCTCATAAACTCTCCTTACATAATGTTGCTATACTTTATAAACATCTTTCCCAAAAAGGACTAAATGTCCTATTAACTAACGTCCCTAATAGGACATTATTCATTTGATTCTGGCTCAACTGGTTTTGCCATTTTTAATTCATTTAATCTTTCCATTGTTATTAATACTTGTCTTGGTTTACTTCCTTCATATCCTGATATAATTCCTCTAGCTTCCATTTGATCTATTATTCTTCCTGCTCTAGCATATCCTACTTTGAATCTTCTTTGAATAAATGATGTTGATGCTTGACCTATTTCTACTACTGTATCAATAGCCTCCATTAATAATGGATCTGTATCATCATCTTCATTATCTTCTTCTATTTCTCTTTCAGATTTATTAGCTTTTTCAATTTCTTCTAATATATCTTCATTATATGTTGCAACACCATTTGATTTTACAAAATCAACAATTCTTTCTACTTCATCATCAGATACAAATGCTCCTTGAACTCTTAATGGTTTTGAGGCACTTGCTGGATAGAAAAGCATATCTCCT
Source organism: Candidatus Scatovivens sp. (assembly GCA_045648625.1). GTDB lineage: Bacteria > Bacillota > Clostridia > TANB77 > CAG-508 > Scatovivens. The sequence goes on along the minus strand of JAZROJ010000057.1, from coordinate 4,742 downwards.
TTTCCTAAAAGCTTTTCTGCTCCTACTTGATCTAAAATTGTTCTAGAATCTATTTGTGATGATACAGCAAATGCTATTCTTGATGGAACATTTGCTTTTATTAATCCTGTAATTACATCTACTGATGGTCTTTGAGTTGCAATTACTAAGTGCATTCCTGCAGCTCTAGCTTTTTGAGCTAATCTACATATTGCATCTTCTACATCTTTTGCAGCTACCATCATTAAGTCTGCAAGCTCATCTATAATAATTACTATTTGTGGTAATTTTCCTGTTCCCATTTCTGCATTTTGTTCTTTTTCTACTGCTGCATTATAACCTTTTAAATCTCTTACACCTTTCATAGCAAATAAATTATATCTATTATCCATTTCTTGAACAGCCCAAGCCAATGCACCAGCAGCTTTTTTAGGATCTGTAACAACAGGAATTAATAAATGAGGTATTCCATTATAAACTGAAAGTTCTACTACTTTTGGGTCTACCATTACTAATTTTACTTCACTTGGTTTTGCATTATATATGAAACTAGTTATTATTGTATTTATACATACTGATTTACCAGAACCTGTAGAACCAGCTATTAATACGTGTGGCATTTTTGCAATATCAGCTAAAACTATATTTCCAGCTACATCTTTTCCTAATGCAACACTCAATTTAGATTTATTATTATCAAATTCTTCACTTTCTATTACATCTCTTAAAGGAACCATTTCTTTTTCTTTATTTGGTATTTCGATTCCTACAGCTTGTTTTCCAGGAATTGGTGCCTCAATTCTTATTGTTTCTGCAGCTAAATTTAAAGCTATATCATCAGCTAAATTTGCTATTTTACTAACTCTCACACCTTCTGCTGGTTTTAATTCATATCTTGTTATTGCTGGTCCAACAGAAATATTTTCTACTTTTGCTGAAACTCCAAAACTATATAAGGTTTTTTGTAATTGAGTTGCTTTTTCTGTTAAAGCTTTTGCTCCACCTTTTAAATTCTTTTTTGCTCCTTTTCCAAGTATTTCTACTGGAGGATATTCATAATGTTCATCTTCAACAGCAAGAGTATGTTCTAATTGTAATACTGTTTTTGTTTTATCTTCTTTTTCTTGTTCTACTGTTGCAAATAAAGCATCTTCTCCTTCTACTTTTTGGCTAGTAGCAGCTACTTTTTCTGCATTTTTTGCTGTTTGTCTAAATATATTAGCATCTATTGTTTCTGGATTATCTTTTTCTTCTTTTGCTCTTCTTCCAAATAAATTTATTTTTCCTTTTCCTTCTGCAACTTTTTGGTTGTTTTGAGTTTCATTTAAATTAATTGTAATTTCATCTTCATCTATTGATAATTGTTGATTATTATTTTTTATTCTTTCTTGATGTCCATTTTCACCTTGAGCTATTCTCATATTTCTTTTTCTTTCTTCTCTTCTAGCTAATATTTCTTCTTCTCTATCTAATTTTCTATTATAAGCACTTTCCATAAAGTACATAAGAATTTCTGATGGATGTAATCCAAATGTAAACACACATAATATAACTACTATACCTACTGTTGCAATGGCTGCTCCAGACATTCCTAACAATTTTATAAGAGGATAAGCAATAACTATTCCTATAGTTCCTCCACCTTTGTTTTTTACTCCTAAATCATAAGCTACATCTATAACTTCATTAAACTCTAAATCTATATTTATTACCCCTTTAGATACCTGAAAAATAGACATAGTTGCTGCTATACAAGCTAATACTATTATATATTGTACTAGCTTAGATGTTAAATATGATCTATCATCTTTAGCAACAGATATCGATACACATACCATTCCTATTGGAAGTATGTATTTAATAAATCCCATTAGTCCACCCAAAGCTGGACTTAAAACTTCTCCTATTGCCCCTTTTTCTCCATATACCAATATAAATGATAATATACTTATTATTAATAAAATAATAACTGCTAAATCTATATTAATTCCTGATGCTTTTTTTGCTTTTTTGCCATTTTTATTTTTGCTTCCTTTTTTTCTTCCCAAGTTTATATCCTCCTAATTTTAGAAATGATTAATAAAGGCTTTGTATATCCTTTATATTTTAATTCAAGATTATTAAAGCCAGAATCAGAATCAATACAAAATTGATTTTGATTCTGGCTTTAGTATTTAATTATTTTAATTCTTTTCTATCATTTTGAATTGTTTCTAATGCACTTTGAATCATTAATTCTACATTACCTAGGTTTTTCCCTAATTCTAACATATTATTTTCTATATTAGCTAAAACTTCATCTGCATAAGCATTTGCTCTTTGTTTCATTTCTCTATGCATTTCATTAGCGTCTGCTATTATTTCTGTTTTCTTATCATACGCTTTTCTTGTTATTTCATGTTCATCTATCATAGAAATAATTCTGTTTTCAGCTTCTTTGATAATATCATCAGCATCTTTTTGAGCTTCAGCAATAATTCTTTCACGTTCTTCTTTTATCCATTTTGCTTGTTTTAACTCATCAGGTAATTTCAACCTAACTTCTTTTATAATATCTAATATTTCTGTTTTATCAACAATTCCTTTTTCTGTAAATGGTATTGTTTTGCTTTTTTCTAAAATATCTTCTAATGTTTCTAGTAATGTAAAGATTTCCATCTTTTACCCCTTTCGCTTCAAAAATATGAGATTTACTCTTCCATATTTTCTAGTATCGTATATTTCTAAAATTTCATCATCTAGTGCATTCAGAACTTTTTCTTTTTCATCTGTTTCTATGATAATGATTCCATTTTTTTCTAACAAATCAAATTGTATTATTTTATTTGCAGCATCTTCTGCAAAATTTGAATCATATGGTGGATCTAAAAAAACAATGTCTACTTTTTGTTTTTCTAATTTCAATTTTTCAAGAACTTTATCGTAACTATTATGTAATATTATTGTATCATTTTCTGTTTTTGTCTTTTGAATATTCTTTTTTATAATGTTAATAGCTTGACTTGATTTGTCACATAATATTGATTTTTTTGCACCTCTGCTTAATGCTTCTAAAGATAATGCTCCACTGCCTGCAAATAAATCTAATACTATAGCTTCTTGTAATTCAAATTGAAGTATATTAAACAAAGCTTCTTTTACTCTATCTAATGTTGGTCTGGTGTTCTCACCTTCTAGAGTAAATAGATTTGTTCCCCTCATTGAGCCACTTATTATTCTCATAATACTCCTATCCTAGTTTAATATTATATAAATATATTTTATTCCAAAAATCAAATAAGTCAATATGATTTACCGAATTGTAACGCATACTTAATGATTTTGTAATATTTTCCATTTTTTCGTAAAAAAACAAAAACACATCTAAAATTAGATGTGTTAAATATGTTTGTACAATTAATTATTTTCATCTTTATCTGATTGTAATATTTCTAATTGTGATATTAATAAAGCTTCCATTTTTGCTTTATAAACATCAAATTGTCTTTTCAGATCTTCTGTTCTTCTTCTAATTTCAAATTCTTCTTTAGTAATTCCTTCTACAGCTCTTCTAGCTTCAGCTTGCGCATCTCTTATTAATTGCTCAGCTTGTTTTTGAGCCATTGATTTAATATCTTCAGCTGTTGATTGTGCCATTACTAAAGTATTTTGTAATGTATGTTCTACATTTTTATAATGTTCTAAATCTCTTTTAGATTGTTCTATTAGTTCTTTATACTCTGCATTTTCTCTGTATAATTTCTCGTATTCTAAAGTTAATTGATCTAAAAAATCATCAACTTCATCAACATTATACCCCTTTAAAGTTTTACTGAACCTTTTATTTTCAATATCTAAAGGTGTTAACATGTATGCACTCCTCCTATTTTGTTATTTTATCCATGAAGCAGAAAATTTACTTTCAATTTTCTCTTTTGTAATTTCATTTACTATATCGTAATTATATGGAGCAACTACAAATATTGAGTTAGAAACTTTTTCGATATTACCATCTAATGCTTTTACCGCACCACTAACAACATCAACTATTCTTCTAGCTACATCTTTGCTAACATATTCTAAATTAATTACAACCGCATTTTTTTCTTTAAGCTGTACAACTATTTCATCAGCTTGTTCAAAATTAGTTGGTTTTGAAATTTTCATTTTAATTTGTTGTGGTTGTGGAATTGGTACCACTTTTTTTCTTTTAAATAAACTTAATGTATCATTTACACTTTCTTCTTCATCATAATCATATGAATATTCTGTGTTTTCTACCTCCTCGTCGTACTCCTCTTGGGCGCTATCATTTTCTCCCCAGAAATAATTCATAATTTTTTTAATTGATGCTGAACCTGCCATTTTTATAACGAACCTCCTAATTTTTTCTTTTCATTGGTAGTTTAATCTGTTTATAGTATCTATCTATTTTTATATAAAGTCAAGCTTTTTTAGCAATGTTATTTAAAAATAATATCTTTGTAATTTTGATGTAATATTTTTAAAAATATTGTAACATTTTTAATCGTTTTGTTTCTTTTTGTCGAACTTTGTCTTTTTATTTATCATTTCTTATTAAAACTTCATCATATAATTTAATTTGTGGCATATCTGATATTTCCTTTTCAGAATATCCCATTTCTTTTAATTCATCTTCACTATAATTTTCAAAAATTGAATAAGTATCATTTTGTCTTAATACTTTTACTGGTACTTTTTCTGTATATCCAGCTCTATTTTTTTCTATATAAGTTTTTTCTCCTTCTTCTATAATTACTGTG
>JAZROJ010000056.1:0-9832 GCA_045648625.1 Candidatus Scatovivens sp. | reverse complement strand
ATTTATATTTAATTGTAATTTATCATCTTCTCCATCTCTTGATGTATTTCTTATGTATATATCAAATGCAAAATATCCATTATCTTCCATTATTTCATTTGTTTCATCATATTCATTATATCTTTCTATTTCTGATAATATAGTTCCTGTTGCTTTTCCTCCATAAAATGGAATTAATGAATAATTATATGTATTTGCTCCATCATTCCATGATCCTGTTATATCTTTTTCTCCAGCTGTTGATACTGGTAATAATTCTTTTGGCAGAATTGCTCCTGCTCTTGTTATATATGGGTCTGTAGTTGTATCTGTTGGAGAAGCTTTCAATCCATTTTGTCTTGTTGTTTGTGCTGTTGCAAATTTTGAAGCTGCATTTTTCAAGTCTATTTCTTGACTCCAAGTTTTTGCATCTAATGATATTTCCATATTTTCTGCTACTTCTACTGTTCCTCTTAAATTTGATATAGAAATGTCTTTTTGTGTTGTAAACCATGCATATGTTGAGAAAATCAAAAGCATTGCCATTAAGCTCATTTTTGTAAATGCTACTCTTATTCTTCTTTTACGTGCTTTATAATTTGCTTTTTTCTCATTAACTGAATTTCCTATACTTAATTTTTCTAAATTCTCTAAGCTTTCTAATTCCTCTTGCAATCTTCTCTCAGCTTCTTCAACCATTTTCTTTAGTCCGCCCTTTCAATTATACTTTTTTATTTTAATAATTGTAATTTAAAATGTTTATATGTTTTTTTACAAAAATATACTTTTTCCATATTTTTTTTCATATTTTTAAAAGTATTAGTAAGCTTAATTTAAATAAAAAGTACAAATTAATACTAGATATACACTTTTATTATAGCTCTAATAACATTTTCAAACAAGCAAATTTACGTTACATTTATATTACAATTAATTTACAAAATTTTATAAATTACAAATAAAAAAATAAGTCTATAAGTTTAAAGAGTCAAAATATATTGCGTATCTAAAATTGAAGTTAGAAATTCTTTGAAGTAAAATGAGGAATGCTCAGCTCTGCTGAGAGAGGCTCATTTTACTTCATTAGAATTTATACGAAATTTTAGCGTATACAAAATATTTAAACGAAATAAACTTATATACTTATTTTTAATATATACACATAAAATTAAATTATAAAAAAAGTATATAAGTTTAAAATGAGCAAATATTTAGTACACACAAAATATTTAAACCAATTAAACTTATATACTTATTTAAATTATAAAATAATTATCAACTAAAATATATTCTACGCTTTATTAGCAGAACAGAATACATCATTAATTTTGTGAGCAACAGTAGCTTTAATTTCATCTCTTGCAACACCCAAATATTTTCTAGGATCAAAAACAGAAGGATCTTCGTTAAACACTCTTCTAATTTGAGCTGTCATAGCTAAACGTAAATCTGTATCAACATTAATTTTTGACACACCATTTTCTCCAGCTTGTTTTAACATCTCATCTGGACATCCTTTTGCTCCTGGAATATTTCCACCATTATTATTACACATATCTAAAAGTTCTGGTACTACTGAAGAAGCTCCGTGTAATACTATTGGAGTATTTGGTAATTTTTCTTTAATTTTTGCTAATATATCAAATCTTAATTTTGCATCACCTTTGAATTTATAAGCTCCATGACTTGTTCCTATAGCTATTGCTAAAGAATCACATCCTGTTCTTTGAACAAATTCATAAGCTTGTTCTGGGTCTGTATATTTTGCATCACTATCTGCAACATTTACATCATCTTCTACTCCTGCTAATTTTCCAAGCTCTGCTTCTACTACTACACCTTTTGAATGAGCATATTCTACTACTTTTTTTGTTATTTCAATATTTTCTTCGAAATCATATTTAGAACCATCTATCATAACTGATGTAAAACCTGCATCTATACACATTTTGCAAGTTTCAAAATCTGGTCCATGGTCTAAATGAAGAGCTATTGGTATTGTTGTTGATTCAGCAGCAGCTTCTACCATTTTTATTAAATAATTCATTCTTGCATATTTAATAGCACTTGAAGATACTTGCAATATAACTGGTGATTTTGCTTCTTCTGCTGCATCTGTTATTGCTTGTATAAACTCCATATTATTAATATTAAATGCTCCTATCGCAAATTTTTCTTTTATTGATTTTTCAAACATTTCCTTTGTTGTTACTAATGGCATAAGTCTTTCCTCCCTTATTAAATTTATTTATTACATTTTATATTTTGAATATTTATATGTCAAGTGAATTTTTGATGTTTTAATGATGTCTAGCTATAATATTGTTCTGTTGCTCCATAGTTTGTTGTTGTATTATTAGTAGTATTTGTATTTGTGTTAGTGTTAGTGTTTGTGTTTGTATTTGTTTGTCTGTTTCTATAACTTGCACACATAGATTCGTCTTCTGGACTTCCATTTGAGCATCCTTGACAAGCACTTACTTCTATTTGTTCTAGTTCACATTCTTTAGAATGATAATCATTATACAAACAGCTTGATACTGTACAATTTATTTTTTGATTACAATTTTTATCTAACATAACTTTACCTCCAAAAAAATAATATAGAGCCAAAAAGCTCTATATTATTATTCTCGAATATATTTTTTCTACTATGTTAATTATTGTAATTTGAATAAAATTTATCTCCAACAAAATTATATTTCAAATCTTTTAATTCCTCTACAAATTTTTCATAACCTGTTTTGCTTTTATCTGTAGGTTTTTCATAATATTCATTATAAATTTGTTCTATATTATCTAAAACTGTTTCTCCGTTATCATTTACCAATGAAAAATACATTTTTGCAAAATTATAATCATTAAATTTAATTTCTTTTTCAACATCCATACATACATATAGTTTTTCACTTACAAGTCTTGTATTTATTATGTCATATTCTTGTTCAAAAACTTTATTTAGAGAACTATCTATTACTTTTATTCTTCCATCCTCTTCATTTTTAACTATATATCTATTATTATTCATTATAAAAATATCTTTATATTTTTCTGATAATGGATTTCCAGATGTATCTGAAAAATAAACTGTATTGTCATTATAATTTCTTATTAATATTCTTTCTCCGAAAAAATCTAAAATTTGAGCTTTGCCTCTCATTTTATTTTTCTTTCCATAACTTGTAAACCATCCTTGATATATTTTTGAAGTTTCGTAAAAAGGAATATCTCCATTACTATATAAATACAAATATTTTTCATCATAATCTAAATTTGTAGTATCTAATCCTACTCTTATAGCTAAATTTTCTTTTTTAGCTAACTCAAATTTATCTCCAAGCCCCAAACTAGATTGAGTAACTATTAAATCATATTCGTCATTATAATCATAACGATAAGTATAATCTGTTGCAAGTTCTTCATATACCGGCACTTTATATATATGGTCTTTTATTTCTTCTACTTCATATTTCATTATACCTGGTTGTCCTAATGTATTTGTATAAATTTCTTGTAATTCTTCTATCTTGGCTTTATAATTTTCGTCTGAAGATTCACTTCTATAAGACATTACTTCTCTTCCATTTTTTAATATAATATGTGAACTTCCATCTTGGCATACTAATGCTATTTTAAATTCTTTATTATGCATTGTTATATTTATAAATGGACTTGCATAATCATAGACAAATTCTTTTACTATATCTCCATTTGGTGTTATATAACCATATTTTCCATCTTTTTTTACATTAATATAAGCGGCATCATATTCGCTTCCTAATTCAGTAATATATTTAAAATAATCTTTTTTATACGCTAATTCTTCTTTATTCTCTCTGTCTTTAATTGATTCACCTAAAGTTTTGTACGAAAAAGAAAACCAAGATAAAATCAAACTTGCAATCATTGTTACAACTGCTACTGATATTGCTGTTGTACTATCTATTTCTACTAGATTTTCTTTTAAGCTTTTTATTACAACTATAGTTCCAGATAAAATACTAAAAACTGATATAATAGGTTCTTTTATAAATATAAAGCTTATAGCAAATATTCCTATTAAATAGGCTATATTAAAATCTGTATCTCGTCTATGATTATAATATTGTATTAGATTAATAATGGTCATACTAATAAGTAGTGCATATATTCCAAGCAAAATATATTTTATAACTATACCTTCTTGTATTGTTATTAATATTTTATCTTGTGGTATATAAGTTGTATATATTATAAGTAATGCTCCGAATAAAATATTAGCAAACCCTATACATAAATTAACTATTTTTCCTCTCATATTCTACCCTCATGAGTTTATTTCTTTTGTATTTCTTTTTTTACGATTTCATATATTTCTTCATGAATATCTTCTCTAGTTCTAAGCTTGTTTTCTTTTACACATTCAATTTCACACCAATTATATTCTTTAGCTAAGCTACAAGCTGCATTATAAGCATCTGTAAGATGCCCCTCATTTCTTTCATGAATATCTTTTACTGTGTTATGTGTAAATTTATTTTCTCTATCTTTCATCAATTCTTTGGCTTTTTCTGGTGGCATATTTAAGAAAAATACTTTTGAAGGTATTGGTAATCCATATAAGTTAAATTCTAAATCAAATAACCAGTCTAAAAATTTCTTTCTCTCTTCTTCATCATGGATTTTTCCAGCTTGATGTACCATATTTGCTGTTGTATATCTGTCTGCTAGTATAATCCCTCCATTGTCATAGTATTCTTTAAATCCAGTTTGAAATGTTGCAAATCTATCAGCAGCATAAAATGTAGATGCTATATATGGACTTATTTTTTGTGGATCATCTCCAAATTCTCCTGATAAATACAATTATACAAGAGATGATGATGGACTATCATAATTTGGTAAACTAACTGTTCTATAATCAATTCCTTCCTCAGTTAATCTATTTTTTAAGTATTCAAATTGTGTTTGTTTTCCACTTCCATCTGTACCGTCAATTACAAATATTTTTCCCATTTTTTACTCCTTTACGTGTCCCATTGGGGACGTTAGTTAATGGGACAATATGTCCTAAAAACTAACGTCCCTTATGGGTCATTTTTTATCTATTCTTGAAAATAGTGGTTCAATGTTTTCTAATTTTATTCCTGATGCAATTGTTATCATTTCCCAACTTGGATTTTCAATTTGTAAATATTTTCTTATTTTACTGCAAGCTGTTGGCATTACTATTTCAAATAAATTTGATAAGTTTGCAATAATTATGCTACAAGTATAAATAATATTATTAAATTTATTTATGTCTTCTTTTTTAGCTATCCATGGCTCACTTTCATCATAAAATTTATTACCTAATTCTACAAGTTCCATTATTTTTCTTAAAGCTTCTCTAAATTCTAGATTTTCTATTAAATTTCCAACTTCTGTATAAGTTTTTTGAATTGCTAGTTTTATTCCTTCATCTAATATTCCTTCTGGAACTTCTTCTAATCCTTTAAATTTTAATGTTCTATTTACTAAATTACCAAATTTATTTAAGATTTCTCCATTGTGTGTATTTTCAAAATCTTCTATTGTAAAATTTGTATCTTTCTTTTCTGGTCCATTTGATATTAAATGATATCTTAAAGAATCTGAATTATATATATCTAATGCTTCTAATGCTGTCATTCCAATGCCTTTACTTTTTGAGAATTTTTGGTCATTAAAATTTAAATATTCTGCAGAAACTATTGTATCTACTAAATGATAATTATCTTCTTGTCCTAATAATAGTGCATTTAATATAATACTATGAAACATAATATTATCTTTTCCATGACACATATATATTTTATTATTATGACCTTCTTTCCAAAAATCTTCCCATGTGTAATCTGCTTTTTGCTCACATATCTTCATTGTATTTGTTAAATATCCTAAAACAGCATCTATCCATACATACATTCTTTTATCTTCATATCCTGGAAGTGGTATATCAACTCCCCAACTTAAATCTCTTGTAACAGCTCTATCTAATAAACCTTGTTTTAAATATTTAATCGTTTCATTTTGGGCATTGATTCTCCAATTTCCTTTTACTTTTTCTGTATGTTCTTCAAGTGCTTTTTGGAATTTTGAAAGTGCTAAATATAATACTTTGTTTTCTCTTTCAGAAATTTTTGATCCACATTCTATACAGTTTCCAGATTTTAATTCTTCTGTAGTTGGAACATGTAAACATTTGTCACATTGATCACCTTTTGTTTCTTCTCCACACTCTGGGCAAGTTAAAACAATTTCTCTGTCTGATAAGAAATGGTTACAGTTTTCACAAAAAGCTTGATTTTCTAACTTTTCATATATATATCCATTATCATATAATTTTTTAAATAATTCTTGAACTTTTTGTTTATGATATTCATCAAAAGTTCTAGAATATAAATCATATGAAAACTGATATCCTTCAAACATTTTATTAAATTCTGCATCATATTCTGCTGCTATTTCTCCAGGTGTTCTTTTTTCTTTTTTAGCTCTTTCTGTTATTGGTGTACCATGGCAATCTGAACCTGATACATATAAAACATTATCTCCTTTTAATCTATGATATCTTGCTAAAACATCACCAGAAATTAATCCAGCAATGTGCCCTAAATGCAAAGAACTATTTGCATAAGGCCATGCTCCACCGATTAATATATTTTGTTTACTCATAAAATTTCTCCTAATCTATTGTCTTTATTTTTAGAAACCTCTTTTTTTCATTGCTTCTTCTGCAGGTGTTAAACGTTCGTATCCGTCATTCTCTTCTTGTTCTTCTTTATATTCATTTTTTTCTTCTTCTATTTGATTAACTTCTTCTGCAATTTCCATATCAGCTTCTATTTCATTTTCTACTAGAGGTACTTCTACTCCATAACTTTTAAATATATCCATTCTTTTTTGATTAATTTTTATCATTTCTTCTGCCTTTTTTTCAAGTGGCATATCTGCACTTTTTATTTGCTCTTGAGCTCTGTCTAATTTTTCCATTTCTGCTTGTAATAATTCTTTATCACTACAATTTATATCTCTTGGCTCTCTAGTAATTTCACAAACAGTAGTATTTCCATGAAGATCTGTATATGATATTTTGTCGTGTTCACATTCTGTTTCTCTTATTCTTTTTTGACCTCTGTGTTCATTCATATAGTCTGTCATATAATTATCATATCTTCTATCATCTACTATTTTTTCACCTTGAGATAACACTACTCTACCTTGCAAGTTTCCGCCATCTCTAAATCTTAAGCAATATACTCTTCCATTTTCTTCTCTTATTCCCGTTTCTTCTAAATTGTTTTTTATTACTTGTGGCTCAATTTCCATTACTTCTATTAAATCTGCAATATCTAAATCATTCTCACTACATATTTTTGAAATTGTATCTCTAGCTTCTACTGGAATTTCTTTTTCTGCCTCTTCTCTTTCTTCTTGTTTTTTTAATAATTCTTCACTTGAAATTCCTGCCATTTGAGCAGCATGTTTTTTACTTTTTGGTATAAGTTCATCTTTTTGAACTTTTTCTGCATATTCATCTAAAGTATCTGGCAAAAATTTAGAATTATAAACTTCTTCTTTTATAACTTTTTGCATATTTTCTGGAGTCATTTTTTCTATTTCATTTTTTAATCTAATAGTAATTTCAAATTCTTTTTCTCCTTCTTCTGGATTTACAAGAATTCTTGCTTCATCTCTACCATCATAATCAACTATAGCTTCAACTTCTTTTCCATTTGGTAAAGTAACTGGAACTACAAATCTTTTTGCTAAATTTTTATCATCTATTAATGAATAATCCAAAGATTCCAAATCTAAAGGATCTTCTTTCTTTCTCTTATTTGCTAAATATTCTCCTAAAGTAGAAATTTTCATTGTATCTATTGCACAATTTTTTAAATTATAACCTTCTATTCTTGCATTTGATGCAGATTTTGAAGCTATCCAACTTTTATCTAGATACCTTAAAGTATTCCATTCTTGTGTTTCTGACATTTACTTTACCTCCAAAAACTATTTTAATTTATTTTCTATTAAGTCTGCTAATTCTCTTGCTCTTTTTGTAATATATTCTTGATTTTCTCCCTCAATCATAACTCTTACTTTAGGTTCTGTTCCAGAAGGTCTAATTAATACTCTTCCATTTCCAGAAAACTCTGTTTCTAATTCTTTAATCGCTTTAACTATTTCTTCATCTTTTTCATAATCATATTTTTTATCACTAGAAACTTTTGCATTTATTAATACTTGAGGATAAATATTTACTATTTTTGCACATTCAGAAGCTTTTTGACCTTTTTCTAAAATTGATTTTATTAACATTAATGATGTTAATATTCCATCTCCTGTTGGATTGTAATCTAATAAAATAACATGACCTGATTGTTCTCCACCAAGATTATATCCGTTTTTTAGCATTTCTTCTAAAACATATCTATCTCCAACTTTTGTTTGTTCTAAATTCATTTTTTGAGATTCTGCAAATTTGTTTAATCCTAAATTACTCATTACTGTGGCTACTATAGTATCTTTTTTTAGTTCTCCTTTTGATTTTAAATAATCTGCTATAATTGCCATTATAACATCTCCATCCATAGTATTACCATTTTCATCAACAGCTAAACATCTATCTCCATCTCCATCATATGCAATTCCTATATCTAAACCTTTTTCTTTTACATAATTAGAAATGTTATCTAAATATGTTGAACCACATCCATCATTAATGTTTATTCCATTTGGAGATTTACTTATTATCTCACAATAAATTCCTAATTCATTAAATACTTTTTCTGCTACTTCTGAAGTTGCTCCATTTGCAGTATCTATACCTACTTTTAAATTTTTACCTTTAAAAGAATCTTTAAATATATCTTTAAAGAATTGTACATATTCGTCTATGTAATCTGTGCAAAGTTCTGAAATTCCTATATTTTCTCCAACTGCTGTTAGAGTAGATAATCTTTCAGAATCCATTATTTCTTCTATTTCTTCTTCTATTTCATCTGGAATTTTCATTCCTTTATTACTAAAATATTTTACTCCATTAAATTCAAATGTGTTATGTGATGCAGAAATAACAACACTTGCATCTGCATTTAATTTTCTAGTTAAATAAGCTACTGCTGGTGTTGGCATTACTCCTAATAATTTTACATTTGCTCCATAACTTAAAAATCCTGCTGTCATTGCACTTTCAATTAGTGAACCTGATATTCTTGTATCTTTTCCTATTAATATTGTAGGTGTATGATCTGAATGTTTAGATAATACATAAGCTCCTGCTTTTGCTACTCTAAACACTAAATCTGGTGTAAGTTCTGTATTAGCTATTCTTCTAATACCATCTGTTCCAAAATATTTTCTCAAAATAAGTCCTCCTTTATATTGATTCATATGTATTTTTTTACTTTTATATTATATATTTATATTATAATAATTTCAATATATTTAAATTTTATTTTTATTTACTTTTAATTTTATTTTATCGTGTTTTATTTTTTAATAATTCGTTTGTTTTATAAATTTTTGTTATGTTTAGTTTTTGGATATAAATTATCTTCTAATAAATCTTCTTTTATTCTTTGTTCTTCTTCATGCATTTTCTTTTTTTGTTCTTTAGCTAATCTTCTTTCTTCTCTTTTTTTCTTTCTTTCTTCTTTTTTATTTTGTTTGTTAAATATTTCGTTTTCTTTATTTTCTGAATCTTTGTTCTCTATATCTTGGGTGTTAAAATTTTCGTTTTCTATATCTTTTTTATATAAATCTTTATTTTCTAAATCTTGATTTTCTGCATATTTTTCTATTTCTTTACTATCCTCTTGTTTTAATTTATTTCTGTTTCTTGTTCTTC
>JAZROJ010000055.1:0-3294 GCA_045648625.1 Candidatus Scatovivens sp. | reverse complement strand
TAATAAAAAAATGGAAGAATTAGAAGTAAGAATGCAAAAAACAGTAAGTGTTTATCAAGAAAATTTATCAGAAATAAGAGCAGGAAGAGCAAATCCAGCAATATTAAACAAAATCTCAGTTGAATATTATGGAATGCCAACACCAATCAATCAAGTAGCAGGTATATCTGTACCAGAAGCTAGAATGATAGTTATTCAACCATGGGATATGAGTGTATTAAAAGATATAGAAAAAGCTATATTAGCATCTGATATTGGTTTAAATCCAAATAATGATGGAAAAGTAATTCGTTTAAATTTCCCAGAATTAACTGAAGAAAGAAGAAAAGAATTAGCTAAAGAAATTAGAAAAATAGCTGAAGAAGCTAAAGTAAGTGTTCGTGCTATCAGAAGAGATGGTATGGATGATACTAAAGCTGCTTTAAAAAATTCTGAAATAACAGAAGATGAACAAAAATCTGGAGAAGATAAAATTCAAAAATTAACAGACAAATATATAGCACAAATAGATAAAATATTAGAAGATAAAGAAAAAGAAATAATGAATATTTAAGATAAAGGATTTTATATGGAAACAGTTGAAGAATTGATGCCTAAACATATTGCAATTATTATGGATGGCAATAGAAGATGGGCGAAGCAAAGAAATTTGCCAGTAAAATTTGGGCATAAACAAGGAGCCGAAACTTTAAAAAAAGTTGTAAGATATGCAAATAAAATAGGTATAAAATATTTTACTGTATATGCTTTTTCTACAGAAAACTGGAAAAGAAGTGAAGAAGAAGTTTCAGCATTAATGGGACTATTAGAAAATTATCTAGATAATTTTGCAAAAGAAGCAGATACAGAAAATATCGTAATACGTGTTTTAGGAAGTATGAAAGAGCTTTCTGAAAGTTTACGCGCCAAAATTGATGAAACAGTAAAAAGAACAGAAAATAATACAGGTATTATTTTTAATATTGCTTTAAATTATGGCGGAAGAGCAGAAATAATAAAAGCTGTTAAGGAGCTTGCAGAAGAATATAAAAATAATGAAATTACATTAGAAGAAATTGATGAAGAAATTATTTCTAAACATTTATATACAAAAGCTTCTCCAGACCCAGATTTATTAATAAGAACAAGTGGAGAAATACGTTTAAGTGGTTTTTTACCATGGCAAACAGTATATTCAGAATTTCTATTTTTAGAAAAACTTTGGCCAGATTTTACAGAAAAAGATTTAGATGAAGCAATAGAAGTATTTAAAAAAAGAAATAGAAAATTTGGAGCAAAATAAAAAGCAAAGGAAGAAGAAAAATGAATATAAAAAGAGTAACAACAACATTAATTGGTTTTCCAATTGTTATACTATTTCTTGTTTTAAGCAATAAATACTTAATAGATATAGCTTTTGCAATAATAGCATTAATAGCTATGAGAGAATACACTAAATGTGTGTCACATAAAGCAAAAGTAATATCTTGGATAGGGTATTTAAGTGCTATAAGTATAAGTTTATTACATATTATACCTATTCAAATAGTAACTACAATAGCTATATTTGGTTTACCAACTTTAATAATGACATTGTTTTTACATGTTATAATTAGTAATATGAAGATAACTTTTGAAGATATTTCTTATACTTTAATAGGAATTTTATACATAATAGGTTTTGTAATATTTTTACCTTTAATATATGGAATAGAAGGAGAAGTTTCTGGGAAAATATTAATATGGTATATCATTTTCTCAACTTGGGGAACTGATGTGTTTGCTTATTTAATAGGAAAATATTTTGGAAAACATAAATTTAGTAAAGTTAGTCCAAACAAAACGATAGAAGGCTGTGTGGCAGGAACAATTTCAGCTATTATATTTTGTTTAGTTTATACATTTTTTATTAATAAGTATTCTAATTTAGAAATTTCTTATATAACAGTTTTAATTATAAGCACTGTTTTAAGTATAATAGGCCAGATTGGAGATTTTTCGGCATCAGTTGTAAAAAGACATTTTGAGATAAAAGATTTTAGCGATTTATTTCCAGGTCATGGCGGAATGATAGATAGAATAGATAGTGTAATGTATATAGCACCATTTGCTTATTTATTATTTACATTATTCATATAGGAGGATTACTTTGATTTTAATAAATGCGATTAAAATAATTTTTTTATTAGGATTTTTAGTTTTTATCCATGAAGGTGGACATTTTCTAGTAGCAAAAGCATTTAAAATAGAAGTAAAAGAATTTTCAATAGGATTTGGACCTTTAATTTGGTCAAGACAAGGAAAAGAAACAAAATATTCAATAAGAGCAATTCCTTTTGGTGGATATGTTAATATGCTAGGAGAGGAAGAAAGAGTTGATAAAAAAGGCTCTTTCAGTAATGCAAAAATATTGCCTAGAATAGCTATTGTAGCAGCAGGAGGAATTGTAAATATCATATTTGGTGTAGTTGTATTTTTTGTTTTGATAGCATCAACAGGTAGTAATGTATCAACAACTATTGGTGAAATAATGCCAGAAAGTGCTCAAAATTTGCAAGCATTAAATATAGGAGATACAATATTAGAAATTGAAGGTAATTCAGTACACTTAAAATCAGATATAGACAAAAATATGCGAAAGATAAATTCTAATAATCCAATTACATTATTAATTGAAAGAAATGGAAAAGAACAATATGTCCAAGTTGTGCCAACAGAATATGAAGGGCAAGGCTATATACTAGGCATAAAAGTTGCTATTAAAGAAAAGAGTTTAAAAAATAATTTGTATTATGCATATTGGGAAACAGTAGATTTCACTTTATCTATGGGTGAAAGTTTGAAAATGTTATTTACAGGAGCTGTTAAACCAGACCAAATGATGGGACCGATAGGAATTTCAGAAATGGTTGCAGAAACAAGCGGTTTATATAATTTTGTTTATTTATTAAGTTTAGTTTCTTTATCTTTAGGAGTAACAAATTTATTACCAATACCAGCTTTAGATGGTGGAAGAATTTTTTTATTAATTATAGAAGGAATTAGAGGGAAAGCACTAAAAGAAGAAGTAGAATTAGGAATACAATCAGTAGGTTTTACATTATTAATTTTATTTTCACTTTATGTGTCATATAATGATATTTTAAGAATGTTTTAATTAAAAAGAAAATTAAATATATAAATTTATATGAAATAAAATTTTAAATTATTATTAAAAATATAATTTTAAGGAGAGATGTAAAATGAAATGTACTATTTGTGGAGCACGAGTATTGAGCTTAAGGAGAAAATAGAAAAAATTGTATAAAAAAATGA
>JAZROJ010000054.1:0-7580 GCA_045648625.1 Candidatus Scatovivens sp. | reverse complement strand
GCTTCTGGATAAACACTTACTTGTTTTTTATCTTTTCCTTTTCTTTCAAATTTAACTGTTCCATCGATTAAAGCAAATAAAGTATCATCACTTCCGATTCCAACATTTGTTCCTGGATGTACATTTGTTCCTCTTTGTCTTATAATTATATTTCCAGCTTTAACTATTTGTCCATCAGATTTTTTAACACCAAGTCTCTTTGACTCACTATCTCTTCCGTTCTTAACACTACCTTGACCTTTTTTGTGTGCCATGAAAGTTCACTCCTTTCGCTTTCTAATTTATTTATATCGATCTTTTTATTTCGAATATATTTTGCAGATTATTCTGCTTTTGCTGTAGCAGCTTTTGTAGCTTTCTTTTCAGCTGCAACTTTGATTGAAGTAATTTCTACTTTTGTGTAATCTTGTCTGTGTCCTCTTGTTTTTCTCTCATTCTTTTTAGGTTTGTATTTGAAAACTAAAATTTTCTTTCCTCTTCCATGAGAAACTACTTTTCCTTCAACTTTTACTCCAGTAACATAAGGATTTCCTATTTGTACTTTTCCTTCTTCAGATACTAATACTACTTTATCGAAAGAAACTTTTTTTCCTTCTTCAGTATCTAATTTTTCGAAATATACAACTTCTCCTTCTTGTACTTTGTATTGTCTTCCACATGCTTCAATTATTGCGTACATTAAAAATGCACCTCCCTTTTCGTATACTCGCTAACTTCCAACTTTGGTAACTAATTATTTCATAGTATTTACCTACCATAGCTAAGCAGTTTACAGTATTAGATTTTAACACTTTTTCCCTATAATGTCAAGCTTTTCATAAAATAAATTTACATAAACTTACAATTTACAACGTTTTTATTTGCCCCGTCTTTGTTCGAGTGCCAATTTTTATGATAATAAATTTTGTGTACATCAGTTACGCGTAAGGTTTTATTTAATGAAAAAGTAGAACTTTCTTATTAAATAAAAAAGAGAATTGCTTTATTTTCTCAATCACTTTTGATTAATTTAAGCCATTCTCTTTTTTTATTAGATTTATTTTTCTAAATCTTCATCTTGTTTTGATTTTTCTTCTTTATTTTTATTAGATTTTTCTTGTCCGATTTTAACTATTTTATCAAAATATGCTTTTGGAGCAACTTCTTCAAATGTTCCTGGTCTTACTTTTTTAGTTTGATGTGCAGCTTCATGTAGTGTATCTATATCAGCTATTACAGCTCCTGCAGCTGCGCCTTCTATAACAGAATCTAAAATTAAATCTCCACTAATTCTTTGTTCTGTTCCACCTGGTTTTACAATTGTTTCTGTAAATTCTTCTAATTCCTCTACTATTTTTGTTCCTATTTGATCTATTTTTGTTCCAACTACAACATCTTCTGTGCCAATTACCACATTTTCTGTACCAATTACTACATCTTTAGTTGTTTCGACAAAATTCTCTGGATTAACCATTTGCCAGCCTTCTAAGTTTTTACCTTGGAAATAAATTTCTCCTTTGCGTCCTAATTCTCCCCAAATTTCTTCTGCACTAGCATTTTCCATACCTAAATCTTTTACAATTTTATCAAATGTTCCTGCATCTAATTTTCTAAACTCTTCGATAAGACTTTCAGGATTCATTGCTTTTCCATCAAATGCACCTAAACTATGAACATGAATTTGATCACTATATTTAGAGCCTTCTTCTGCTATAGAAGCAACTAATTCATTTCCATTTTTATCTATATATTTTATAGCAAATGCTGTTGGATCTTCTAGATTTTCTACATTTCCACGATATACTATATCATCAGTATATGGTGTTTGTTGTCCATTATATACATTATCTTTCATATCAGTAGATAAATTGTATTCTGATAATGTATCTGGTGACTCTACAACTGTTTGTTGTTCTATAATATCTCTTTGCCCTATAATTTCTCTTTGTTCTACAATATCAACCTCACCATATTCTGGAACTTCTTTTTCTACTGTTCTAGTATTTGTAACAGTTTCTGTTGTATCTGGCAATTGATATTCTTCTACAAATCTTTTTCTTAATGCGTCTATTCCAACTTTTGCACCTATTGTTAATAATACTGTTAGAACTCTATTTATTCTATCTTGTTTTTCTTGTCTACCTGTATAATGTTGTTCTTCTGTAATAGCAGTAATCGATTGTGATTTAACATCTTCTCTAACTTCTTCTAAATCACCAGTCAATTTTAAATCTTCTTCTAGTTTTACATATTGATTTTTATTTTCGATTTTGCTATTTGGATTAACATCTAATTCAACACTTTTATATGTACCTAATACACCTTTGTGAGCAATGGCTTCTTCTGCTTGTTTTATATCAACACTATCTGGATCTTTAACTATGTCATTATATACTTTTTCGCTTCTTGCAACTTTACGGAAATTCTCTTGTCTAATATTTTGATTCTCATTTGATTTTTCTATATTAGATTGTATTGTTTCTACTTTTTCATCAATTTCTCTTTCATTT
This sequence comes from Candidatus Scatovivens sp., assembly GCA_045648625.1. Lineage (GTDB taxonomy): Bacteria > Bacillota > Clostridia > TANB77 > CAG-508 > Scatovivens. Next base: position 5,091 of record JAZROJ010000054.1, on the reverse strand, counting down.
TCTGCAATTTTTTTTGCTACAATAGATTCTTCTGTTTCTTTAGCTCTTTTACGTGTAATATATTTATCAATTCTAGCTTTAAACCAAGCTCTAATTTTATGTTCTTTTCCAGTCTCTTCTTTATATTTTTCTCTATAATATGCTCTTCTAGCTACTTCTCTAGAATCTTTACTATTAATAGATAATGATGGTATATTGTTATCTATTTCATAAGAATGTCTTTTTTTGGTAATCCCCCCAGCAACTTTATTGCCTATAGTAACAGCTCCCTTAGCCCCATATCCAATTGCATATCCCATTGCAATTGTAGTAGCTGGAACACCTCCTAAGGCTATTGCAATTGGTGCTCCTGCTATAACTACAGCATCTACAACTAATGTACCAATTCCACCTTTTATGTCTCTTACTTCATTACCATGATCATCTATTTTAGTAAATTTAGGAGCTCTTATTCCCAAAAATCTAAATACATTAGATGTAATAGCTTTTGCCTTTTCTGCCGGTGGCAAACCTTTAACAGGAACCATTGATTTTAATGTTGAACCTGCTGTTTTATAATTTTCATATTTTATTTTCTGCTCATTAGCCAATCCATGGAATGTATCAACATATTTTTCTAATTCTGCCATTTTAATATGAAAATCTTCTAAAGCTTTTTCTTCTCCCTTTACTTTAGATGCTTCTTTAAATTTTTCTACTGCAGCTGGCCCTAATGCATAAATATCTCCACCTGAATTTCTATATTTAGTAACTAATTCTAGATTCATTTTGTATTCTTCTAAATTCAAGAAATATGCATCATCTTTTTGTTCTGGATAATCACTAATAGTTTGATATTCAATTTCTTTAGTTTCTCCATTTTTATCAACATATTGTTCTTTTTTAGTTACTTTATGGTCATAATATCTTTTAAAAGTCTCATCCCATTGTTTTTCAAGTTCTTTATCTCCAAACATAGAAGCTCTTATTTGTCTTTCTCTTAAAGCTTTTTCTTTTTCTGCTTTTTCTAAATATTTAGAATCTTGATTTAAAGATTTTTGTTCATCTTCTATAACTTTTATTTCATAATCAAAAATACCTATATTTTCATTTTGATCTTTTATTTTTTTATCAATATCTTGTAATTCTTCTTCACATTTTTTTGAAAACAAATCAATATATCTAGAGAACTCATTTGCATCTTCTATAGTCTTAATTTCTTTTGTTAATAATTCATCTTGTACTTTTCCAGAAGCTAATATTCTTTTTCTTATTTTTTCGCATATTTCAATTTTCTTTAAATCTTCATTATTTAAGCTAGCTTCATTTAGTTGTTCTTGCAAAGATTTCTCTGAATCTTTATCTACAAATATACCTTGGATAAAATCTATCATTTCAGTTGCTTTTACATTTAACTCTGCTATATTTGCTTCTGCAATTTTTCTACCACTTTTATAAAATTCTAAAAATTCTTCTCTTGATACATCTCTATTTGCTAATTCTCTTCTAATTTGAGCTGTTTTAAAAATTTTATCCCCAATTTCATTTACAGCTTGTTTAACATCAAAAACTTCTGTTTCTGGAACATTTTCTACAACTTCTATATGTTTTGTTGAATGTTTTTCTTCTATTTCTAATTTTTCTTGTCTTATTCTTCTTAAACGTTCTTCTAATTTAGCAATTAATTTTTCATAATCACTTCCTACTATTTTTGAATTTATTTTAGTTCTATTTTCTCTTAATTGTTGTCTATATTGTTCGATTAATCTTTGTATTTCTTCAATAGATAGAAATTCTAATTCTGGATTAGAATTTCTTAATAAATTTTCTAATTCTGAAATTTTATCTTCAATACTTTTTCTTTCTTTTTCTGAAGGAAGTGCTTTTAATTTTTGAAGTTTCTCTTGAGCTTCTTTAATTTTTTGTTGATTATTTATTATATATTCTGGTTTTCCATTAGTAATAATTAATCTATCTAATAATTCTGTGTGAACAGCTATTATATATTTTAGTTCTTCTGCACTTTCTTTAATATTAGGTCTTTCAAGAGACTTTTTATATTCTTCTATTTTGGCTCTAATAACATCTTTTTTTACTACATCACCTTCAAAGTTTTCTCCTGCTATATGTTCAGATTCATTTAATAAATCTTCTAATGCGGGGATGACACTTTCTAATCTCTCATCTTGTTCTATTAGAGCTAACTGTGCTCTTATTTCTGCAAGTTCTTCTTGAGCTTCTTTTATTCTTTCTTGATTATTTACTATATATTCAGGGTTACCATTAGTGATAATTAGTCTATCTAGTATTTCTGTATGAACAGCTATTATGTTTTGTAATTCTGTGATTCTTTGTTCTAACGCAGTTCTATCAACCAATTCAGTATCTTCAACACTTATTTCTGATGTAGCTATTCCTCTTAATCTATCAATTCTTTTGGTAAGTTCTTTTTCTTCTTTTTCTAATAATTCATATCTTTCTCTATATTCAGATGAAATGATTAACTTTTCTGAGGTTCTTGTAGTTAGATTTGTTCTTTCCAATTTTCCATCTAAATTTCTTAATAAATGATGTAAAATATGATCAGAATCTTTATCTTCTAATTGATCCAATTCAACATCAGTAGCTGTATTTAATAAATTTTCTACATCCTTTAGTACTTTTTTTACACCTTCAAAATCATTTTTAGAAACAAGATTATTAAACTCATTAATAACTCCACTAAAATCATTTAATAATCTTTCCATTGTTATTTCTTCCATTTCTACTACTCTCCTTTATTATCACAAGCTTTTTCTAATTTTTTCTTCATTTTTTCTACTAAAAACAAATATCCCATTAATTCTTCATTGCTTGCTGAATTAATAACTTTTTCATCTAATTCTCTTGTTATTTCTGCTATTTTTTCACCTATATTTTTTTCCAAAGTTCTTACCCCTTTCTCAGCTTTTGTGCTTTAAAACTAATTGTGCTTACTATTATTATATAATTATCCTTTTTCTAGGTCAATAATCATTATGTTAATTTTTCATTACTTTTTTGTTACTTTAATATTACATTACAAACCATTTATTATAAAAAATTTTAACCATTTATGTTTATAATAAAAAGCACTACATTTTATCTCTTTTGCAAATGTAGTGTTTTTATTATATGATTTTTACTTAATTCTTGAATCTCTATCTCTTCCACCTTTTTCTCTAGGTTGGTTTTCAATTTCTTTAGCTGATATTGTTTGGATTTTCCCATTTGTAGCTTCTGCTTTTGCTACTGTATCATCTTTAGGAAGTTCACTTTTATCTTCATGAATAATAGCTTTAGCTTTTTTCATCTTCATTGTTTTAATCCATTTTTCTATTCCATTTTTTGCACTAATAGTCATCTCTGATACATGAAGTATTATTCCCTTTTTTTGTGATTCATCCATTTCAATTGCAAATCTATCAGCTTCTTTTGAAGCTTTTGCTAACAACGCAGCTTCTGATGCTGAAAGTTTTGCTTCTCCAGGATTATTCATTGCTGTTATAAGCTCGCTTTCTAACTGATTATCTCCGATAACATATTGATTTGGACTGTCAGATATTAAATTTTTAATTCCTCTTTTTATATCACTAAAAAATCCCATATTTTTTTATAAGCTTTCGCTTACCTTTCACCTCTTTGTTATAAATTCCATTTTTATTATAACAGAAAAGGCCTTTGCAACCAAGGCTTTTTCTAAACTTTTTACAAGATTTACATAATTTTATATAAATTTATAATATATATGTGTTTTTTATATAATAATAAATATTTTTATTGTCAAAAATATTTTCATGAATTTTAATGTTATACAGAATTTTTAACTCATATAGTCTTTTAATCTTTTACTTCTACTTGGATGTCTTAATTTTCTTAAAGCTTTTGCTTCTATTTGTCTAATTCTTTCACGAGTTACTTGAAACTCTTTTCCAACTTCTTCAAGAGTTCTAGCTTTTCCATCTTCTAATCCAAATCTTAATTTTAATACTTTTGCTTCTCTTGGAGTTAATGTAGCCATAACTTCTTCTAATTGTTCTTTTAATAAAGTATAAGCAGCTGAATCATGTGGTGCTGGAGATTCATCATCTGGTATAAAGTCTCCTAAATGGCTATCATCTTCTTCACCTATAGGTGTTTCTAAAGAAACTGGATCTTGTGCTATTTTTTGGATTTCCATAACTTTTTCTACTGGAATTTCCATTTCTTCTGCAATTTCTTCTGGTGAAGGCTCTCTTCCTAACATTTGAAGTAAATGTCTAGATGTACGTATTAATTTATTTATTGTTTCAACCATATGAACTGGTATTCTTATAGTTCTTGCTTGGTCTGCAATAGCTCTTGTTATAGCTTGTCTTATCCACCATGTAGCATAAGTACTAAATTTGTATCCTTTTTTGTAATCAAATTTTTCAACAGCTTTTATTAATCCCATATTTCCTTCTTGGATTAAATCTAAGAAAAGCATTCCTCTTCCTACATATTTTTTTGCAATACTAACAACAAGTCTTAAATTTGATTCTGCAAGTTTTTGTTTTGATTCTTCATCATTTTCTAATACTTTTTTAGCAAGTTCAAGTTCTTCTTCAAAAGAAAGTAATGGTATTCTTCCGATTTCTCTTAAATACATTCTTACAGGATCATCAACACTAACACCTTCAATATTTGTTAAATCAATTTGATCTAATTTTATATCTTCAACTTCATTTAAATCATCTATATCTGGTTCTAATAAATCATCATCATGTTTTAATAAATTTACACCAAATTCTTCAAAAGCATCATATACTTTATCTATTTGTTCTGGATTTATTTCACCTAATTCTGCTGCTAATTCTCCATAAGTCATTTTACCTTTTTCTTTAGCAGTTTTTAAGATTTTCATTACTTTTTCTTTTTCTTCATCTATAGGCTCATTTTTTTCTTCTTTTTTAGGCTCTTCTTCATTTTTAACATCTTCTGCCATTACTTCAATTGTTTCCTCTTTCTTTTTTCTAGTTTTTTTAGTTTTTTCTAAAACTTCTATATTTTCTTCTTTTTTAGGTTCTGATGTTTCTTCAAAAATTTCTGCTATTTCAATATTTTCAATTTCTT
>JAZROJ010000053.1:0-5818 GCA_045648625.1 Candidatus Scatovivens sp. | reverse complement strand
TAGAAAAATAGAAAATATACATAATTTAATAAAAAATAATGGAAAAGATTTTTCAATATCAGAACAGGAATTAAAATTAGCTGAAAAATTAGTAATTTAAGACAAAAACATTTTATCCTTTTAGTCAAAAAAACTTGATTTTTTAGCAATATTTATATATAATGCAAGTGGAATTTTATAAAAGAAAAGAGGTTAATAAATGGATAGACAAGATGGAAAAATAATTGAAAGAAATATTGAAGCAGAAATGAAAACAGCCTATATTGACTATGCCATGAGTGTTATAGTATCTCGTGCTCTACCAGATGCTAGAGATGGTTTAAAACCAGTTCATAGAAGAATATTATATTCTATGCATGAAGACGGAATTACTTCAGATAAACCTTACAGAAAATGTGCTAACACAGTAGGGTCTGTTTTAGGTAGATATCATCCACATGGCGATTCATCTGTATATGATGCAATGGTTAGATTGGCACAAGATTTCTCTATGAGATATATGTTAATAGATGGACATGGAAATTTTGGTTCTATAGATGGTGACGGAGCAGCTGCAATGAGGTATACTGAAGCAAGAATGGCAAAAATTGCAGAGCAAATGTTAGTTGATATAGAAAAAAATACAGTTGATTTTATGCCTAACTATGATGATAGACTTCAAGAACCTACTGTTTTACCTACAAAAATACCAGCATTATTAATAAATGGTTCATCTGGTATTGCTGTTGGTATGGCAACTAATGTACCACCACATAATATAACAGAAATTATTAATGGTACTATTAAAGTTATAGAAAATCCAGAAGTTACAGTTGAAGAATTAATGACTGTTGTTAAAGGTCCAGATTTTCCAACAGGAGCTATGATTTTAGGTAAAGAAGGAATAAAAGAAGCATATGCAACAGGAAGAGGAAAAATTCTATTAAGAGCAGAAACAGAAATTGAAGAAATGTCTGGAAATAGACAAAGAATTATAGTAAAATCACTTCCTTATCAAGTAAATAAAGCTAATTTAATTATAAAAATAGATGAACTTGTAAAAGAAAGAAAAATAGAAGGAATTTCTGAAGTAAGAGATGAGTCTGATAGACAAGAAAGAGTTAGAGTTGTTATAGAACTAAAAAGAGATGCTCGTCCTCAAGTTATATTAAATCAATTATTTAAACATACACAAATGCAAGATTCTTTTGGAGTAATAAACCTTGCATTAGTAGATGGAGTTCCAAAAATATTAACTTTAAAAGAATGTTTAGAAGTATTTATTAAACATAGAAAAGAAGTTGTTTTAAGAAGAACAAAATTTGAATTAGATAAGGCTGAAGCTAGAGCTCACATATTACAAGGTTTAATTATAGCTATTGATAATATTGATGAAGTTATTCAAATTATTCGTTCATCTTATGATGATGCAAAAGAAAGATTAATGGAAAGATTTAATCTTACAGATATACAAGCTCAAGCTATATTAGATATGCAATTAAAGAGATTATCTGGTTTGCAAAGAGAAAAATTAGAAGAAGAATATGCAGAACTTATGAGATTAATAGCATATTATAAAGAAGTTTTATCTAGTGAAACTCTAGTATATGATATTATAAAAACAGAACTTTTAGAAATCAAAGAAAAATATGGAGATGAAAGATTAACAAAAATAGCTGCTGCAGAGGGTGAATTTGAAGAAGAAGATTTAATAAAAGAAGAACAAACTGTTATAGCTTTAACTCATTTTGGTTATATTAAGAGAATGCCAGTTGATACGTATAAAAGCCAAAGAAGGGGTGGAAAAGGTATTACAGGTATTGCAACTAGAGAAGATGATTTCGTAAAAGAAATATTTACAGCTTCTACTCATGATACTATTTTATTCTTTAGTAATAAAGGAAAAATGTATAGACTACGTGGATTTGAAATACCAGAAGCAGGTAGAACTGCAAAAGGTACAGCAATAGTTAACTTATTAAATTTAGAAGCAGGAGAAAAAATTTCAGCTATTATTCCAATTCAACAATTTGCAGAAGGTAAATATTTACTAATGGCAACTCAGAGTGGATTAATTAAGAAAACACCACTTCAAGAATATGATTCTAACAGAAAAACAGGTTTAATGGGTATTACATTAAAAGAAGATGATGCTTTAATTGATGTTAGAATGACAGATGGTGAAGATAATGTTGTACTAGTAACAAGAAAAGGTTTATGTATTACATTTGATGAAAAAGATGTAAGGCCTGTTGGTAGAACAGCTCAAGGTGTAATCGGAATGAGATTAGATGATGATGATACTGTTATTGGAATGGAGCCAATTATTGTAGGAAGTAAAGCAACATTACTTGCAATTACAGAAAATGGCTTTGGAAAGAGAACAGAACTTGAAGAATATAGAGTTCAAAATAGAGGCGGAAAAGGTGTAATTACATACAAAATAACACCAAAAACAGGAGAAATTGTAGGAATTAAGATAGTTACTGGAGCAGAAGATGTAATGCTTATTACAGATACAGGTACAATTATTAGATTGAATACAGGAGAAATCAGCGTACTTGGAAGATCTACACAAGGAGTTACTCTTATGAGAACTAACGAAGGTAAAGTAGTAAGTATTGAAAAAATAGTAGAACCAGAACAAGATTAATTTATATAAAATAAAAAAGAAGGTGGAGGAATAAGAAAGATAGCAAATATTTTCTTATTAAATCCTTCTTTTTTTATATCAAAATTATATTTATATAAAAAAATAAGCAATAAAAATTTTGTTTTTAAAGTAAATAGTGGTAAAATATTTGAAAAAATATTTTAAATAAATTATTTTAATGATATTATTATTATTATTATTAATTAAAATTATTAGAAAGGAATAATCTTTTATGAGAAAATGTAAAAAATGTGGAAAAGAAATTCATAGTTCAACAAAAAAGTGTCTAAATTGTGGAAAAGATCAAAGATTTTTTTTGATAAGACATCCATTTATTATAATATGTATTATTATAATTGCTTTGTTTACAATTTTTACAGGTAAAGATAATAAAGAAATAGATATTACTGAGGCTGATATTTTAGAAAAACAAGCTTTAAATAGTGAAAAAAAAGAAACTTTTAAACATGGAGAAATCTTTGTGAATGGTTACTTAGATGTAAAATATAATTTTGCAAATCTTAACTTTAAAAAATATGGTCAGTATGCTCATATAAAGAGCCAGCATAAAGTAATTCAAGCACAATTTGAATTTCAAAATGTTTCGGAAGTGGATAGATTAATAACATCTGATGAATTTAAATGTTATGTTGATGGTGTAGAATGTGAAAGATTTTTAAATGTATCAGATGCTTCTTTTTCTAACATATTATCTGCTGGTAAAAAAATAATAAGAAATATATATTTTGAAGTTCCACTAAATGCAAAAGAAATCAAAATTAAATATGAAAATCCTTTTGTTTCAAAAGAATTTGTTGAGTTTATAGTTAATAAATAATTAAAAAGAAAATATAGAAAGATTCTATATTTTCTTTTTTTTAAATTTCTTTTTTAGCTTTTTTAAATCTTAAATCATCACCATAAAATCTTAAAAATCTATAATTTCCAGCTAAACGAGAGCCAATTCTAGTTGTATAAGTTTTAAATAATTCATCTACATTTAGATTAGTAGAAATAATTGTTTTAGTAATTTTGTGATTTTGATTTAATAAACGAGTATTTATAATACTAAATAATTCTGTAATTTTAGAATCACTAATTTTTTCAGTTCCTAAGTCATCAATAATTAACAAATCAACATTTAAAATATTTTCTAATAAATCTATTTTTGATTCATCCCTACCAAATTTTGCGTCATTTATTTCATCAAACATAACAGGAGCAGTTTGATATAAAACTGTTTTTCCTTGTTTTAAAATTTCATTTGCAATACAATTTGTTAAAAAAGTTTTTCCAACTCCTGTAGAACCAGTAAAAATAAGATTTTTTTCTTCTATATTATCAAAATTCTCTATAAAACTTTGAACTTTTTCTTTTATAATCAACATATTCTGTTTTGGGGATAATTCTGATTTGTATTTTTCCACATCACATTTATCAGAAAAAATTCTAATATTAAAATTTGAAAAATTTTCTCTTTCTAGATTTCCCATATTTGATTTGTTATAAGCAATATCAAATATTTTTTGTTTTAGGCAACTACACATTTGAGATAGGTTATCTTTTTGAATATAACCTGTATCTTTACACAATTTGCATTCAAAATGTGGATTAAGATATTGATTTTCTTTAGAAAGATTTTTTATAAATGCATTTTTTTCTTTAATTAAAGCATTTGATTGTTTTTTTAGATCATTTAATAATTTTGTTTTATCAGTTTCATTTGATAATAAAATTGATTTTGCGGTTTTTATAGAAATTGAAGCTAGTTCTTTTTCTATTTCTGAGAGTCTAGGGTTTATTTTTAAAAGCTCTTTTTTTCTATTTTCCGCAGCTTCTATAGCTTTATTTCTTTTCTCATCATATTCTCTTAAAATCTGTTTTAAGAAAGAATTGTCCATTTATAACCTCAATTTAAAAATTTAGATTTTAAGGGTATATCTATAAACCTATTAATTATCATATAAAGAATCTAAATTATCAAAAGTACTTTGAGTATATTCAAAAGCAACTTTTTCGATTTGTTTAGTTTTCTTTTCTTTATCTTTTAATGAATTTAAATATGAATTTACTTCATCTGCAGAATATAATTCTTTTTGATGCCAATCTGTGAGTAAAGTATCGACATATTTTAAATTAACTTTATTGCTAGCAGAAGCTTTTTTTAAAGCAATTTCTATAATTTCCATTGAGTATCCATAATTTTCTGTCCATTTAACTATATCTTCTTCTTCATAAACAGTTAAATTTCTATATAGTTTTAATTTTTTAGAAATTTCTGAATTTATAGTATTACGTTTCTCTTGTTTTTCAAAATAAGCATCTAAATCATTAAAAGTACGAATATTATTTTTGCTCCATGCATCAGCTGTAGCTTGTATATAATTTCTATGTAAAGCTCTTTTATCATGGGCATAATTAAATAAGGCAAGCATAACTTGTTCATCAAAACCGTATTTATTAAACCATAAATCGATGTCATTATACCAAGAAGGCGACATTACTCCTTGGAAAAATAAAGAATTAATTTGCTCAATAGCTTTGGCTCTATATTGATTTTGTGCGCTTTTCTCAATATCTTCTGGAGAAGATGTTACTTTAGGATTATATAATTTTGTAAGTTCTAATTCTTGAATATTAGCTAGAGTATAGCCATCAGGATTTTTCACTAGAATACCTTTTTCTTCCCAAAACTTAATAGCATCTTGCACTGTAGGGAAATCTAAGGCTAGTGTTTTAGATAAATCATTTATTTTAATTTCTTTATTATACTTTGATAAGAAAAGCATATAAAAATATACTTTTATGAAATTACCAGAAGCTTCTGGTAAATATTCTGTAAAGAATACATCTGGAATCTCTGTACTAGAGAATAGGAGAGATTTATCATTTTGTGATATTTTCATCTTAAAAGCTCCTTTTTTATTTTTTATATTATCTTTAGTACAGTGCTTACAAATTATATCATCTTTATATAGCAATTACAATAACCGAAAATGTTTTTGTAGGAACAACTGCTTCAAACGGCTACATTAAAGTTGGCTTTGCTAACGGCTACGGTTCTGCTGTATACCCTGTAATCAATGCTTCAAACAACTTCTGGGGTTATGTTGAAAATGATGAGGTTGTACTGAATAAAAACTATAAGAATAATATTTCAGGCGGATTAAAATATCTTTCCGCTTA
>JAZROJ010000052.1:0-8493 GCA_045648625.1 Candidatus Scatovivens sp. | reverse complement strand
TATTTCTTTTTTGTTTTCGGTTTCAAGTTTTACTGTTTTAATTCTTTGTTCAATTTTCTCTAAAGAAGATGTATTGTTTTCATTTTCTTGTTTTAGATTATTAGCAAGTTCTAAAAATTGAACTTCATCTATAATTCCATTTACTTTATCTTTATATAAATTAAAAGAAATTTTACTATTGTTTTCTAATTTTTCTTTTATCTTTTTTTCTTCTTTTAGTAAGTCTTTTAAAAGAAAATCCTTTTTGTTTTGTAAGGCTTTATCTGTTAAATCATTTTCTTCTAAAAAATTAAAACATATTTCTCGTAAAGTACTTAGAACATAATTGTTTACAACTTCTTCAGGTATTAATTTTGTTTGGCACAAATTTAAGCTTTTTTTAGTTCTTTTAGCAGTTGAGCAACAAGTATAATATTTTCCTTTTTGATGTTGAGATACAAAAGTAATGGGAGCTCCACAATTTTCACAGAACATAAATCCTGTAAGTAAATGTTCAACCTTTGGTTCTTTATGAATTGCTCTTTTTTGCAAAATTTGATTTGCAAGTAAGAAATCTTTTTCAGAAATGATAGGTTCATGTGTATTTTCTACTTTAATCCATTCAGATTTAGGAATATCAATTTGTTTTTTTAGTTTGTAGTTTAGTTTCTTCTTTTTATTTTGAATGGTGTGTCCTAAATAAACTTCATTCATTAAAATAAACCTTACAGTTTTTTCATTCCATAAACCTTTAATATATTTTTGGGTATTTTGTATATTTCTATATCCAGAAGGTGTTGGAATTTTTTGCTCTGTTAAATAATTTGCTATAGATAAAAGTGAATTTCCAGATAAATATAATTCAAAAATTTTTTTTACATAAATTGAAGAAATAGGATCTGGAATTAAATGACCTTTTTTATCTGGATTTTTCATATATCCAAATGGAGCAGTAGTACCAAGATATTCGCCTTTTAGTTGTTTAGTTTTTAGTGAAGTTCTGACCTTTTTCGAAATATCTTTGGCATACATTTCATTTAATAAACTCTTAAATGGAACAATATCATTTGCAAAATGTTCATTATTAATACTGTCATAACCATCATTTATAGCAATAAAACGAACACCTTTAGATGGAAAATACATTTCTAAGTAATAATCTGTTTGAATATGATCTCTTCCAAGTCTAGACAAATCTTTAGTAATAACCATATTTATTTTCTTGTTTTCTATATCTTTGATCATCCTTTGAAAATCATCTCTTTCAAAGGTAGTACCACTAATACCATCATCACAATAAGTATCTACAATATTAAAATTATTTTCTTCAGCAAATGCAGTAATGAAGTCTCTTTGGTTGTTTATACTTTGAGATAAATCTGATTTATTTAATTTATCTTCATCTTCACGAGACAATCTTAAATACATTCCTGCTTTGTATATTTTGTTATTTGTATGGCTATTTTCGTGTTTATATTGGGTATACATTTAAAACCTCCTTTCATTTCCAAAATTTATAAACACTATCTATTTATACTTATTGTAATTAGTAGTGTTTTGGAAGTCAATTTGAGCATCAAAAAAGATATTATTATTTAAAATTTTTACAATAATATCTTCTAAAGATTCACCATCGTTATTAAATTCTGTTGTTACTTTTAGATTATATTCCTTTGCCATAAATAACTTCCTTTCATAAAAATAAAACTGTTTCTAAATTATATGTAGAAACAGCTTTTTTAGCATAAAAAATAAGCCTTGCTTTAAAACAGGCTTATTTTTTTGGTTGATTTTTTGCTAACACTTTCGATTAATTAGAAAAGCCAGCGGAATATAAATATTACGCTTTGCTTGTTTTTAGTATATAAGATTTTACATTAAAGTTCAATATTTGCAAAAATTTTATTTTTATGGTTTGAAATCTGCTTAAAATAAAAGATTTTTGATGTAAAAATATGTCTATGAGAAATATCAATTATAAAATAACAAATTTTAATGTGTTTACAAAATATAAGTGTATTGAAATACTGTTAATAATATGATAATATAATTTTGAACAAAAGAAGAATAATTAGATGGGGAAAAAACAGATAAAATATTGGGGGCAATAAGATGGATTTAATTTATATAGTAATTATTATTTTTTTGTTGATACTATTATATAAAAAACAATTTTTTGAGTTTCTTGAAAAAATAAAGATAAAATGTTTTTTTGGAAAAGCATTTAAAATAATTTATAATTTTATATATAAAGTAATAGAAGTATTTTGGATGCTTGTATTAGGGTTAGTAATATTATTACCAATATTTGTATACTATTCTGGTAAGGAAATTTTTGGGATTACATATACTGAATATAAAGAATTACTAGACATAACATTAAATAGTTATTATGTGATAGTAATAGGTGTTATTATTATAGTATATCTTTTTAGAAATCAATTAAAAAAGAAAATAGAGCAATTATCTGAATTTAATCAAAATGGAGTTAAATTTGATCATGATACACAAACAGCGAAAAATATGCAAAATAATAGTGACATGGGAAAAAATATAAAAAATGATGATTCAGTTGTTTACGAAATAAAAGAAAATATTTATGAAGAAATAAAAGAAAATTTTACTCCAGATAAAGAAAAAAATAATATAAATAAAAATTTACAAGAAGAAAATGAACACCTTAGACAACATATAGAAGAACTGGAAAATAAAATTAAATTAGAGAAATTTGTAAATATTCAAAATAGTATGGCAAGAACTACAAATATAGTTCTTTTATATATAAATAGTAAATATAAATATAATAATTCATTTGAAATTGCTGAAATCAAAAATGTTTTAAAAGAAGTTTCAAATATTAAAGTAAATTTGAGAATTGAGACAATGGTAGTGTATCAATTTTTGAAAAGAAATAATATTATTGATTGTGAAGAAGAAAATAAATTTAGCGTTAATGAATATGGAATGGAGTTTTTAAAATTTTTATTTGAAGGAGGAAAATAATATGGGAAAATATGATGTATTAGATATTGCAAAATATTTTATGGATAGTGGATTATTTTTAAGCAATAAAAAATTACAAAAACTAGTCTTTTATGCATATGTTTGGTATCTTGTAAGAAATAATAGTAGTGCTAACGAAATAAATACCAGATTATTCGACTCAAATATTGAAGCATGGGTTCATGGACCAGTATGTCCAAAACTATATTATGCATATAATGATAATATAATAAGGAAATATGATTCAAAAAAAATAGATGAAGCAACACAAGAACTTTTAGAAATGATTTTAGAAGTTTATGGAAAATATAGTGGTGATGACTTGGAAAACTTTACACATCAAGAAGAACCATGGCAAAATGCAAGAAAAGGATGCACAATGTTTGAAAGATGTACACATACTATAAAAGATACAGATATATACGAATATTATTCGAATCAAATAAGATAGTATATAATTTAAATACCATATAAGTAATTTTATATGGTATTTTTTTATAAAAATTTATAAATAATTGTTTTATGCTTAGAAGTATGATATATTATGAATGTAATTTTGGAGGGCTAAAATGGAACTAGTAAGACCTTTTGTGAAATGGGCTGGAGGAAAAGGAAGTTTAATACAACAATTAAGTAATTTCTACCCATTTGAACTTAAAAATGGAAAAATAAATAAATATGTAGAACCATTTGTTGGTGGTGGAGCTGTTTTAATAGATATATTGCAAAAATATGATGTTAAAGAAGCTTATGCATTTGATATAAATATAGATTTAATAAACTGCTATAATGTTATAAAAACAAGTGTAGAAGAATTGATAGAAAAACTAGATAAAATAGAAAAAGAGTATTTAAAACTAGAATCTGAGGAAAGACAAATATATTTTTATGATATAAGAAAAGAATATAATTCTTATAAAATAGAAAAAGAAGAAATAAATGTGAAAAGAGCAACAGAATTTATATTTTTAAATAGGACTTGTTTTAATGGATTGTACAGAGTAAATAGAAGTGGAGAATTTAATGTACCTTGTGGTAAATATAAAAATCCTACTATATGTGATGCCAAGAATTTGAGAAATTTGTCTAAATTACTGGAAAATGTTGTATTCCAATATGGAGATTACAAGACAAGCAGTAAATATATAGACAATAATACTTTTGTATATTTTGATCCACCATATAGGCCATTATCTATTACATCAGGATTTACATCTTATACAAAAGAAGATTTTAATGATGAAAATCAAAAAGAACTAGCAGATTATTATAGAGACTTAAGCTCTAAAAAAGCAAAATTAATGTTAAGTAATTCTAATCCTAAAAATACTAATAAAGAAGATAATTTTTTTGAAGAGATATACAACGGTTTTTACATAAATGAAGTATCAGCCAAAAGAATGATAAATGCTAATAGTAAAGGAAGAGGAGAAATTTCAGAATTACTTATAACAAATTATAAGGAGAATGAAGATTGTATCCAGGAAAATTCTATTTTGAAGATAGTAGTTTCAAATTAATTGAAAATGATACATTTGAAACTTTAAAACAATTTGAAGAAAAAAGTTTTGATATGATTTTTGCAGATCCACCATATTTTTTATCAAGTGATGGAATAACTTGTAATGCCGGAAAAATGGTCAGTGTTAATAAAGGTGATTGGGACAAAACTTTAAATATTCAAGAAAAGCATGAATTTAATAGAAATTGGATAAAAGCTTGTTATAGAGTTTTAAAAGATGAAGGTACAATTTGGATAAGTGGAACATTACATAATATATATTCAATAGGAATGGCATTAGAAGAGGAAGGATTTAAAATAATAAATAATATAACATGGCAAAAAACGAATCCACCACCAAATTTAGCTTGTAAAACATTTACTCATTCAACAGAAACAATACTTTGGGCAAGAAAAGATTTACCCAAAGCAAAATATAAGTTTAACTATGCTTTAATGAAAGAGCTAAATGACAACAAGCAAATGAAGGATGTTTGGACAACCAGTCTTACAAAACCATCAGAGAAAAAACAGGGGAAACATCCAACACAGAAACCATTAGAAATATTGGAAAGAATAATATTAGCTTCTACTAAAGAAAATGATTTAATTTTAGATCCATTTTGTGGTAGTAGTACCACAGGAATTGCTGCAAATAAATTAAATAGAAGATACATAGGAATAGATAATTCAAAAGAATATTTAGATTTATCTATAAGAAGATATCAAGAAATAAAGGAGTAGATGAGTATGGCAAGAGATTTTGCAGAATGGTTATTAACATTTACAGATAGTATAGCAAATTATAAATATTACATAGATTTTGAAACAATTTATAAAAATGCAGAAGAACATAAAATAGAACTAAATATGCTAAATTCTTTAATTGGAAGTAAAAATATAGAAGATGAATTTGTAAATTTGGTTAAAAAATATCCAGAAGTATTAAAATGTATTCCAATTTTATTAGCTGTTAGAAGTTATGAAATTATAGTTTTAGATGATGAAGGAAATAAGTTTGAATATAATTTTAAGAAGATGAACTACAGTATAGAGCAGTATGCAATATTTATGAGAGAAACAGGGTTATTTGATTTACTTGAAAAACATTTAGTAAATAATTTATATGATTATGTTTTAGGTGTAGAATCTGGTTTGAATTCTAATGCAAGAAAAAATCGTGGTGGACATCTAATGGAAGATCTTGTAGAGAAATTTATTCAAAAAGCTGGATTTAAGAAAAATGAAACTTATTTTAAAGAGATGTATTTACAAGAAATTGAAAATCGTTGGAAATTAGATATGTCTTTTATTAGTAATAACAATACAGCTACTAAAAGATTTGATTTTGTTATAAAAACAGATAAATGTATATATGGTATAGAAACAAATTTTTATGCTGCAGGAGGTTCAAAATTAAACGAAACTGCTAAAAGCTATGAATTAATTGCTCAGAAAGCAAATAAAGTAGAAGGATTTGAATTTGTATGGTTTACAGATGGTCTAGGTTGGATTTCTGCTAGAAACAACCTAAGAGAAACATTTGAAACTATGGAAGATATTTATAATATTAATGATTTGAAAAATGGAATAATTAAAGAAAAATTAATTTAAAGCTAGATATATTTCTAGCTTTATTTTGTAAGGAGAGAAAATATGGTGAAAATTGATAAAATACAACAAGCAATAAAAAGATTAAATGGTGGAGAATACCAGGCTTTGATGAATGATTATTTATACAAAAAATATAAATTTGAAAATATTACATGTCTTGGGAGTCATGTAGGAACAAGTAAAACCACTAAAGGAACACCAGACACATATGTTGAATGTGAAGATGGTAGATATATACTAATTATGTATGGAACCGTTGGAGAAAGTAGTTTTTCTAAATTGAAATCCGATTTTGAAAGTACTTATAAATATGATAAAACGCATCTTGAAGAAGATAAAATAAAAAAAGTAATATGTTGTCATACTTCTAACAATATTGATATAGGACAAAGAGAAACATTCAAAAAAATGTTTGAAAATAAAAATGTAGAATTAATAGGAATAGATGATTTGGCATATGATATAGCGCATAATTTTCAAAATATTGCAAAAACACATTTAGATATAGCAATAGACACAGAGCAGATTAGTGATATTGACGATTTTGTTAAAAGACATGATAAAAATAGTGTAAATGCTCCTCTAGATTTAAAATTTATTGATAGAAACGAAAAAAATGAGGTTTTAAATTTAGTTGAAAGAGAAAATATAATAGTATTAATAGGAAAACCAGGAGTTGGAAAAACTAGGTTAGCAATTGAAGTTTGTAAAGAATATATAAAAAAATATAGTAATGTTAAATGTTTGTGTATAAGAAACAATGGTAATGACATCTATGAAGATTTAAAAGATTATATAGAAAATGGGAAAGAATATTTGATTTTTGTTGATGATATTAATGAAATGAAATTAGTAAAATCTTTTATGGATTTTATTAAAATGAAGAAAGATGAATCTAACATAAAAGTTATTGCAACAGTGAGGGACTATGCATTAGAAAGTGTTATATCTAGGTTGAGAGAGTATGATGAACCTAAATTATATACTATAGATAATATGGAAGAAGATAAGATAAAAAATATTTTAGAAGACACATATAATATAAAAAATCCTAAATATCAAGAACAAATTTTAAAAATATCTAATGGTAATCCTAGATTAGCGATTTTATCTGCAAAAGGAATTATTGAAGGAAAAATTAAAGACTTGCAAAGTGTTATAGATATATTTAAGAGTTATTATGTGCCAGTAATAGAACAGAAAGAATTGGATGTTAATGATATAAAAGTTTTATTTATAATTTCTTTTTTGGGTCCAATAAAAATTTTTGATGATGAAACTAGAGATGTTATAAAAAAGTTTGAGTTTGAAGAAAAACATTTTTTAGATATATTATATAAATTGCAGAAGATGGAACTTATAGATTTTTTTGACAATAAAGCTGCTAAAATAAGTGATCAAAATTTTGGAAATTATATAGTTTATAAGTTTTTAATAGAAGATAAAACAATTAGTATTTCAACTTTAATAGAAAAAATGTATCCTAAGTGTATATTAAAAATTTTGAATGTTATAAATATGATTTATAGTATATTTTTTAATAAAGAGGAAGAAGAATATATAAGTGAAGAAATAAGGAAAGTCTGGAATAAAGAACCGTATAATAGTGATTCAAAGTTTTTGGCTCATTTTTATAATGTTGATAGGATAAAAGCTATTAGAATGATTAAAGATGAAATTAAAGCGGAAGAAAGTAAAATTATAGATTTGTTAAAATTTGATTTTAAGGGAAAGAAAAATAATGAACGAATTGATAACAAGAAGATTGAGATTTTGTCAGATTTTAAGTATGGAGAGTTAAATCAAGAAGCAATAGAACTATTGATAGAGTATTTTAATAAAAGAACAGATTTAGTAATGGAATTTTACTTTGCTTTTACCACAAACTTGGGGATAGATGAAAATAGCTTATCTAATGAGTATAAATTTGAAAAAAATATATTGGATAGCTTAGTAATAGAAATTGATAAAAATAAAGAAAATAGATTAAATTTATCATATTTATTAATAAAGATAATAGAAAATTATTTAGAATTTGAACATCATAAAACAAGACAATCTAACAAAAGAATGACTATAAATTTTATTAGAATAGGATTAATAGCTACTAAAGCAGTGTTTGAATTTAGAAATAAAATGTTTGAAATGTTAATTGATTTATATAAAAATGATGAATTAAAAGTATTGATAGAAGATATTTTAATTAATTATAATATATATCCAGTAGATGATGAAACAGAAAAAATCTTTGAAAATGATGTTAATTATTTGAGCGCAAATTTATTCGTTAACTGGGAAAAGCCATCTTTTATTCAAGCTGAAATTTTAAAAAAATTTAAAAATAAATGTAAACGATCTAAAATTTCAATACCCAAATGCTTGAATTTTTATAAAAA
>JAZROJ010000051.1:0-3146 GCA_045648625.1 Candidatus Scatovivens sp. | reverse complement strand
AAAATTGGTATTGAAAAAAAAAAAGAAAAAGGTTATAATTATTGCATAAATTTAAGATAAGGTAAAAAAAGCTTATCAGAAGGTTACATAAAAAATTGACTTTTACTTTTAGATATGTTATTATAAATATAGCGTGAGTCTAAAAAAGGAGTACTAATGGAAGAAAAGACATATGAAGAAATTCTAAAATTTATGGAAAAAGTAAAACCTAAATTTTATGAAAAAGACAGTGGAGTAGAACAGAAAAATATAAAAACAGCTAAAACTGGAAATTATGAAAAAAGCGAATTATTAGAAGAAGCATATTTTCTAAAAGGCGGAGCTATCTTAAAAACTACTAAAACAGGAAAATTGATTGTAAATGGAGGGTGTGAGAAAGCTAAAAAATCTAAAGAAAATTTAGAAAAGTTTTTAGAAAATGCAGACCTAACAGAAGAACACTTGCAAATTTATAATTCTATTAATAAGCTATTAGACTCCTATATAAAAAATAGAGAATATATTAATCAAAAAAGAAAACAAATAAGAGAGAATAAACAACTAGTTACAAAAGATAATAATCTAGAGAAAAATATAAAAAAAGAAAATATAAAAGATGAAAAAGAGAAAGGAAGTAAAAATATGAAATTGGATTTATCAAATATTAATGGATGGGAAGACATAAAAACTCAAAAAGAAGCTTATGCTATAGAAGAAGCAAATTTAACTAGTAATCAAGAATATTTAGATATTAAAGATGGAATTAGAAGAGCTGATTATCAAATCGAAAAATATGAAGATGAATTAAAATATTTAAATATTACAACTAGCTCAATGGATCATGTAGAAGCAATTAGAGAAGAATCTAGCTTGAGAGAGGCTATAAGAATTGTAAAAGAAAGAAAAGCTGATTTAGAAAAGAAACTAGCAGAAATAGAGAAGAAAAATGAAAGTAAAGAAGTAAAAGATAAAAAAAGAGATTTAAGAGACCAAAAATCTGCTTTTTATACACAAGCTAAAGCTAAAATTGAAACTGAAATTCGTAAAACAAAACATCAAATTGAAGGCGTATCTATAGAAATTAGTGATTTTAAATATGAATATCAAGAAGGAACCAATATAGCAACTAACGGTAAAGATATGGCTGATTTGTTTGAAAAAAGAAATAGTTTACAATATAAATTAAAAGATTTAGAAAAAGCATTAAAGCTATGTGAGGAACAGTTAAATGAAATAAAATCTGAAATCGATGAAGAAATGAAAAAATTAAATGAATTACTATTTGGAGAAGAAAAAACAGAAACAAATGTAAATAAAGAAAAAAGTGAAAATAAAGAAAAGAAAGTAGAAACTACAGAAGAAAAAATAGAGCAAGAAATAGTTGAAGAAATAAAAATTGAAGAAAAACAAGAAGTAGTTGAAGAAAAAAACAAAGAAGAAGAAAAAGATGAATTAGTTTTTCAACATATTTTAGACGAAATAAGAAAAAAAGAAGAAGAAGCAAAAATAAGAGAAGAAGAATTTGAGTTTATAGTACCAGAAGAAAAAAAAGTAGAAGATGAATATGAAGAATTTGCATATTTGCCAGATGATACAGAAAAACGATTAATAACAATAGAGGGAAAAGATGAATATAAGAAATTAAGTTTCTGGGAAAAATATCTAGCTAAAAAAGAAGCTTATAGAATTGAAAACACTTTATATAATAGAGAAGGCGAAGAAGTTAATAGAGAGCCAAGTTTATTTAGAAAAATTAGTTTATTATTCCCTAACAAAAAATACAGACAAAAAGCAGAACAATACATAACTGATGGAATGATTGATTTAGAGGAAATCAAAATCACAGACGAGGATTTATTTGAAGAAGAGTATCCAGATTTAGATTTAATAGAAGATAGTGTTGAAAAACCAAGTTTTATAGAAAGAATACAAGTAAATGTTAAAGACGCAGTAAATAAAACAAGCAATGCAAAAAGCTCATCTAAAGATAAAGAAAAAGATGATTTTTCTAAATAATTAAGAATTATATAATAATGCCAAAAGCCTTACGGAAATGGCAAAATATAAAGATAAAAGTATTGACATATATTGAAAAAAGTGGTAAAATATAATACGCTAACGCAGATTGAATGCTTAGCGTATTATTTATTTTATATTAAGAAATGAGGTGAAAAAGAGGAATGCCAACAATTAATCAATTAGTTAGAAAAGGAAGACAAACATCTGAGGCAAAATCAACAGCTCCTGCATTACAAAAAGGATATAACTCAAGAAAAAAAGTTCAAACTGATAACAGAGCACCACAAAAAAGAGGTGTATGTACAGTTGTAAAAACAGTTACTCCTAAAAAACCTAACTCTGCTTTAAGAAAAGTAGCCAGAGTTAAACTTTCAAATGGATATGAAGTAACATCTTATATCCCTGGTGTAGGACATAACTTACAAGAGCACAGTGTTGTACTAATAAGAGGAGGAAGGGTAAAAGACTTACCTGGTGTTAGATACCACATTATTAGAGGAACATTAGATACAGCTGGTGTTAAAGATAGAATGCAAGCTAGATCTAAGTATGGTGCAAAACGTCCTAAAAAATAAAAAAATTAAAAAGCATTGTCTTACGTTGTTAAACTTCATTAAAAATTTTAATTACATACCGATGTATGCTTATAAAATTTTTAATTCGTTTGCCTAGTAATACTCGCTTTTGAAAATTTTTAAATAGGATTTAATTAATTGATAATAGTGCATAAATCTTTTTTGTAAAGATACATAAAAAATCTGTGCACTATTACGGAAGAGTGAAAAAGTCTCTTCAGAGTACCTTTCTGTATAATGTACAGAAAATAAAAGAATGTGCTTCGTGATATTTAATATAGATATCGTAGCTTCGATAATTTTGAAAAAATTCTTGAAGTGCGGATTAAATTTTCCACGAAGTGAAAAAATTTAAAGGAGGGAAGAATAGTGCCAAGAAAAGGATATATAGCAAAAAGAGAAGTTTTACCAGATCCATTATATAATAGCAAAGTTGTTACAAAATTAATAAACAACATTATGTTAGATGGTAAAAAATCAGTTGCTCAAGGAATAGTATATGGAGCTTTTGATATAATCAAAGAAAAAGAACAAAAAGATCCATTAGAAGTATTTGAAGCAGCTTTAGAAAAT
>JAZROJ010000050.1:0-5609 GCA_045648625.1 Candidatus Scatovivens sp. | reverse complement strand
ATTTTTTGAGAAAACATCACAATATTTTTTTGAAAGTAAAATATTGTTTGGAGCTGTATGTAGTATAAAGTTTTTTGCTTTATTGATTGTATCTTATAAATTTTGTTATATTATAACAAACGAGAAAAAGAAAGCTGCTCTTATTGGTGGTCTTATTATAGCGTTTTCGCCAATAATTCAATACAACATTTTAAATCCTTTAGTAGATATACTTGTTTTTGGACAACTTGGGCTTGTGTTATTAAATAAATTTATGAATTCAGAAAAATTTTCTAATAGAGTTTGGTGCCTAATAGGAATAACAATATCAAGCATTATATATGTGTTTACGTATAAATCACCATATATGATAAGCTTAGGATATGTGTTCTTAGCGCTTGGAGTTTGGTTAATTATCAAAAATAGAAAAAATTATAAAATTAATTTAAAAGATATTTTTGCAATATTAGTTGGTTTAATTCTGATTTGTACAATTTGTGTGTTATATACCCAAAGAGTATCAGAATTTTTGAGTAATTTTCAAAATATGAATATTGAAAATATTGATTTACAATATGGTGGGAACGGAATTTCATATTTGTTTAATTATTTATATAACTGTGTTTTACCATTTAAGGATTTAGGAAATAATGTGTATTTTGCAAGCATTTTTTCATTGTTTCCAATACCTATGATTATTGCTCTTTATTATATATATGCTAAAGAAAATCATTTAGAATTTTTATTACCATTAACAGTAATTTCTGTTTTAGAAACAGTATTTTGTATTTCTGGTTTTCCAGAAGCTATTTCTAAAATAACTTTATTACAAGATGTTGGTAAAAATATAATGGCTGTAGCAGTGAGTTTTGCTAGTTTTTATATGTTGCTATATATGTTAACAAATATTCAAGAAAAAATAGTTTCTTTAAAAACATCAATAAAAATAAGTGTTGCTGTTATGTGTATAGTTGTTTTTCTTAAAGTGCCTAAAGCAGCATCTTCAAAATTATATTTGAGTTTATATGGAAGTATACAAGGATTGTTTACATATTTATTTTTAAATAATTATGATAAAAGATACCAAAAAGTTTCTTTGGCGCTTTTGCTAATAATTACATTGATTTCAGGGACTTTTTTAAATCAAATAATTTAATTTATAATTTGAAAAATAAATGCAAAAAAATAATGTGAAAATTGTGTGTAAAATGTGGAAAATATGTAAAACACTTTGACAAATTGCTAACCTGTGATATAATGTGAACATCGAAAAAATGGGAAAATTTGTAAAAGAAAAATTAATAAGAAAGGAGAAAATCATATAGTAAATTATTTTATTATATGAGTATAAAAAATGAAAAAAGTATTATTAATTGGTGCAGATGGAATGCTTGGAGGAGAGCTAAAAGAAAGATTAGAAAAAATATATGATGTAGAAGGAACTACAATACAAACTTTAGATATATGCAATAGAGAAGCTGTTTTAGAAAAAGCAAAACAAGTAAAACCTTATTTTATTATAAATTGTGCAGCATACACAAATGTAGATGGATGCGAAACTAACGAAGAATTAGCAATGGCTGTAAATGGTACAGCATTAGCAAATATAGCAGAAGCTGCAAACCAAGAAGATGCTACATTAATTCATATTAGTACAGATTATATATTTGCAGGTAATTTACCTGTAGACCAAATTTATACAGAAGATATGGAGCCAAATCCTGTAAGTGCTTATGGTAGAACAAAATTAGTTGGAGAACAAAACGCAGCAAAAGCAGAAAAATATTATATTTTAAGAACAGCATGGCTTTATGGATTAGGTGGTAAAAACTTTGTAAAAACAATGCTTAGATTATCAAAAGATAGAGAAGAAGTAACAGTTGTAGCAGATCAACATGGAAGCCCAACATCAACTACAACTTTATGTGAAATTATAGAACAAATTATGGATAAAGAACCTGAATATGGTATTTACCATTCTACAAATGAAGGATTTACAACATGGTGTGATTTTACTAGAAAAATTTATGAAATAGCTGGAATAAAAACAAAAGTAAGAGCTATTACTTCAAAAGAATATAAAGAAATGTTCCCAGCATCTAGTGATAGACCATCAAATAGTCAATTATCAAAAGAAAAATTACATAAAGTAGGAATTAACCCAGAAAATTACGAAGTAGCTTTAGAAAAATATTTAAAAGAAGAATTAAAAGGTGAGTAAGATTATTTGACAAGTAAAAAGAATTTTTTTAAATTATAAGTTTTAGACAGAAATATAAAAATTATTGAGAATAAAATCCAGTAAAAAATCAAATTTAGGAGGAATAGAAATTATGAAAGGAATTATTTTAGCAGGTGGAAGTGCCACAAGATTATACCCAGTAACATTAGCTGTTTCAAAACAAATGTTACCAGTATATGATAAACCAATGATATACTATCCATTATCAACATTGATGATGGCAGGAATAAAAGAAGTTTTAATTATTTCAACACCAGTTCATTTACCAGCATTTGAAAGCTTATTAGGTGATGGTTCAAAATTAGGAATGAAATTTGAATACAAAGTTCAAGAAAAACCAGTTGGACTAGCAGATGCATTTATATTAGGTGCAGATTTTATAGGAGATGACAATGTGGCTTTAATTCTTGGAGATAATATGATTTATGGTTCAAGAATCGAAAGAGTTTTAAAAGCAGCTAGTAATTTAAAAGAAGGTGGAATAATTTTTGGATATCAAGTTGCAGATCCAACTTCTTATGGTGTTGTTGAAATAGATAATAACGGAAAAGCTATATCTATTGAAGAAAAACCTGCAGTTCCAAAATCTAATTTAGCAGTTCCTGGAATTTATTTCTATGATAATAAAGTTGTTGAAATTGCTAAAAATATTAAACCTTCTGAAAGAGGAGAATTAGAAATAACAGATGTAAATAAAGTTTATATGGAACAAGGAAATTTACAAGTTATTCCTTTAGGAAATGGCTATGCTTGGTTTGATACTGGTACTCCAGACAGATTAGGAGATGCTTCTGATTTCGTTAAAGCTATTGAATTAAGACAAGGAACTCAAATTGGTTGTTTAGAAGAAATTGCTTATAGAAACGAATGGATAACCAAAGAAGCTCTTTTAGGTGAAGCTGAAAAATACAAAAAAACAGATTATGGAAAATATTTATATAGAATTGTAGACCAAGATTTCAAAAAATACAAATCTATTTATGAAAGTGATTTATTTAATTAAAAAATAATTTAGAATAGTAGCAATATAATTAATATTCTCAAAAAGTTCATCGTTCGAGCTAATTTTCATAGAATTTCTAGATTTATTTTATGGCACCCTTCCACACATAGTGCGAACTCTTTCCATAAAGTAAATAAGAAATTCTAATTCAATTGCTCTCAATCAAAACTTTTTTCTAATATTAATTATATTGCTACTATTTCGGAAATTAGGTTTATATTATATAGAGCTTATATACCAATAATAAGAATGAAGTTTTAGAAATTAGGTATTGAAAAATAGAGAAATATTTGATATAAGTATGAAGAAAATAAATCGAAAGGAAATTTTGATAATGGGAAAATTTAAAAGAATAGATACATCAATAGATGGTGTTTATGTTATTGAACCAACTGTATTTGGAGACAACAGAGGTTATTTTATGGAAACATATAGCCAAGCAGATTTTGAAGAAATAGGTATAAATAATGTGTTTGTACAAGATAATCAATCAAAATCTAAAAAAGGTGTATTAAGAGGATTACATTTTCAAAAAGAAAATACACAAGCAAAACTTGTAAGATGCATCAAAGGAGAAGTATTTGATGTAGCTGTGGATTTAAGACCAGGAAGTGAAACTTATGGCAAATGGGAAGGTGTAATACTTTCTGAAGAAAATAAAAAAATGTTTATGATTCCAAGAGGATTTGCACACGGATTTTTAGTATTAAGTGAAGAAGCAGAATTTGCTTACAAATGTGATGATATATATAATCATGCAGGAGAAGGCGGATTAAAATGGAATGATGAAGAAGTAGGAATTATATGGCCAGAAGTTCCAGGAATGAGCAAAGAAGAATATTTAACATCAGAAAAAGATGGTAAATGGCCAAGCTTAGCAGAATTAAGAGAAACAGATTTATTTAAAAATTTAAAATAAAGGGAGAATATTATGAAAAATATATTAGTAACAGGAGCAGCAGGCTTCATAGGAGCAAATTTTGCAGAACTAATGGTAAAAAAATATGAAGGAAAATATAATATTATAGTATTTGATAAATTAACATATGCAGGAAATTTACATAATTTAGATAATGTTAAAGATAAAATAACATTTGTACAAGGAGACATTTGTGATTTTGAATTTGTTAAAGAAACATTCAAAAAATATGAAATTGATAGTGTTGTACACTTTGCTGCAGAATCTCATGTAGATAACAGTATAAAAAATCCATTTGTATTTACACAAACAAATGTAATTGGAACACATACATTATTAGAAGCTGCAAAACAAATTTGGGGAGAAGGAAGCTCAAACAAATTTGTTCATGTTTCTACAGATGAAGTTTATGGAACTTTAGGAGAAGAAGGATATTTTACAGAAACATCTCCAATCCAACCTAATAGCCCATATTCATCATCAAAAGCATCTTCAGATTTAATTGCTTTAGCATATTCTGAAACTTATAAAATGAATGTAACTGTAACAAACTGTTCAAATAACTATGGAGCTTATCAACATCATGAAAAATTAATACCACATATGATTTCAAAAGCTTTAAAAGACGAACCACTTCCTGTTTATGGACAAGGTTTAAATATTAGAGATTGGTTATATGTTGAAGACCACTGTGAAGCTATTGATATTGTTTTACACAAAGGTAAAAAAGGGGAAAGATACAATATTGGTGGACATAATGAAAAAAGAAATATTGAAATTGTTAAATTAATTCTTGAAAGATTAGGAAAACCAGAAAGCTTAATTACTTATGTAGAAGATAGAAAAGGTCATGATTATAGATATGCAATAGATCCTACTAAATTAAAAAATGAATTTGGTTGGGAGCCAAAAACAATGTTTAAAGATGGAATAGTTAAAACTATTGATTGGTATTTAGCTCATCCAGAATATTTAATGAAATAGAAAAATAGTCCTAGAATATTTAATGTGATTGAGTTTTATCAAAATGTATTCTAGGATTTTTTGTTTAATAGAGAAAATTGCTAACTAAAGTTTTTTAAAATGTTTTGTATATAACCTTCTTAGGTTATATTTGTGAATTAGTTAAGATGTAAGGAGATATGTAATGCTTATAAAAAAATACAATATTTTGATAGAGAAAATTTTTCAAATAGTTTTCGCTATTTCAAGTGTAATTCTATCTATTAATTTAATAGTTGTAGAGCCTTCTATGAAATTAATTATTTTTACTGGTATAATTTCGTTTTTTTGTTCTTTATATTTTTATAAAAAGACATTAGTTTATGTTAATAGCAAAATTACAGAAAATTTAGTATTTTCTGTATTTAGCGCAATAACATTAGCTATGATATTTGTAAAATTTTATTTTATTAGAGGTGTTGAATTATTTCAATTAGGTAAAGAATTAGTTTTTAATCCATTTA
>JAZROJ010000049.1:0-12827 GCA_045648625.1 Candidatus Scatovivens sp. | reverse complement strand
TAAAAATAATATCTTTGTAATTTTATTGTAATATTTTTAATTTTCTTGTAATATTGTTACATTTTTTATACTTTATTTTTCTTTTTTGTCTAATAAAGTATTATTTCATCATACAACTTAATTTTTGGCATTTTTCTAATTTCTTCTTCTGAATATCCCATTTCTTTTAATTCTTCATCTTCATAATTTTTTATTATAGAATGTGTATCATTTTGTCTTAGTACTTTTACTAAGATTTTTTCAGTATATCCTGGTTTATTTCTTTGGATATAACATTTTTCTTCCTCTTCTATAATACCAGAATTACTAATTTTTAAACCTGAAAATTGCCACCAAATAATTTCAAACGAAATATTTCTGTATTCTATTAAATCTTCAACATTTTCTTTAATTTCAAAAACGATAATTCTTTGATTGTCTTCCTCTTTTATATATACAATTTCTGAATCAACTTCTAATGTATTTGAAAATCTTATTTTAACAACATCTCCTTTTTTAGCTTCCATTCCTTTTTCTGAATCTATTGGAGTTGCTATATAACATTTAAAATTATTAACTATTTTTCCTTCTTCTGTATTTAGAGGAACTACAGCTCCTATTTTTAATTTTAAACTTTCTAGAAATTCTGTAGACAAATAATCAAAATCTTCTGTTTTTAAAATTGATTCTAGCCCGTCCACTCTATAAGATACCATTCCAGAATTTGGTGCTGTTATAATCTCTGATTCATTTTCTAATTCTGCTTTTAATGAATCTCTTTGTGTTGTTAAATTTTTTATATATTCATCTTCACTAAGAGTACCTGTAATTTGTGTCTTCTTATATATATATTCATCTATTTTCTTTTTATTCTCTTCAATTTTTTGTAAATCATTTAAATTATATATATCATCAACAACTATTTCTATTTGTTTTTCTAAGCTAACAATATCACTTGAAAAAATTTGAGCTTTAGAATTTTCTAATGCAACATTTATTTCTTCATCTAATTTAGAAATTTTCTTCATAATCTCTTCTTCGCCATTTGAATAATAACGAAAAATAGCTTGTCCTTTTGAAGCTCTCTGATTATCAGAAATTATTTGTACCATCCCATTTTTATATTGTTCACCTTTTAGAGTTTCTTCATCTCTAATAATAAAACCTTCTGCAAACTCTTCATGTGAAAGAGCGCCATTTGCTACAATATAAACATTTGTTGGATTTTTTAAAATTTTTGTACTACTTGTAACTATAATAATCAAGAAAAACATAAATAGAATTGTAAGCACTACTTTTATTTTACTTAGTTTTTTACCAGTTTCTTTCACTTCATTCCCTCCAAAATAATATCAACATTATTTTGTAATCCTTTTTCTGAATCTAGCCAAATTATTTGTTCATTTCTTCTAAACCATGTTAATTGTCTTTTGGCATATCTTCTAGATTCTTGTTTTATTTTTTCTATCATTTCATTTTTGCTTAAGTTTCCTTCAAAAAATTCTACTACTTCTTTATAACCTAAACCTTGCATTGCTGTAGGAAACTTTTCATATTTTTTCAATAAATTTTCTACTTCTTGAATTAATCCTTGTTCTATCATAATATCAACTCTTAGATTAATTCTGTTATATAGTTTTTCTCTATCCATAGAAATACCATAAACTTTGTAATCGTAGTCTACACCTTTTTCTCTAGAAATCTTTTCTAATTCTGTTTTTGTTTTACCAGTAGCTTTATAAATTTCTAAAACTCTAATAATTCTTTTTTTATCATTACTACTAATTTTAGTCATTGCCTCAGAATCTATTTGGCAAGCTTTTTCAAAAAGTTCTTTTAAACCATCTTCTGTTTCTGCTTTTTCCATCATTTTATTTCTGAAATTCTCATCAAAATTCATATCTTGATATTCAATTCCATAAATTAAAGAATTAACATATAATCCTGTTCCACCTACTATAATTGGAACTTTTCCTTTATTTAAAATTTCTTTAATAGCAGATTCTGCAGCTTGTTTATAATCTGAAACAGTATAACGTTCTTCAGGAGAAATAACATCTATTAAATAGTGTTTTATTCCTTGCATTTCTTCTTTAGTAACTTTTGCAGTTCCTATATCCATATCTTTATATATTTGCATCGAATCAGCTGAAATTATTTCTCCATTTAACTTTTTGGCAACTTCTATTGATAATGCTGTTTTACCTGATGCTGTTGGTCCTACAATTACAATAACTTTAGGTTTCATATTTTTCCTCTTCATTTTTATAACATTTTATTTTCTACTAAATTTTCTTTCCATATCATATTTTGTCATTTTTATAGCAGTAGGTCTACCATGTGGGCATGTAAAAGGATTTGGTAATTCTAATAGTTTTTCCATTAAACTATGAACTTCTTGCTCATCTAATTTCATTTTTCCTTTTACAGCTGCTTTACAAGCTACAGTTGCTATAAATTTTTCTTCTTTTTCTTGTCTAGCAGTAATTGCAACAGTATCTATTTCATCTAATATATCTAAAAATAATTGTTTTGTATTTAAATCTTCACACATACTTGGAACAGAATTTAATTTTATAGTATTTTCTCCAAATTCTTCAAAAGAAAAACCTGCTTTTTCAAACATTTCTGCATTTTCTTTTGCTATTTGCATATCTTTATGTGTTAATGTAATAACATCTGGTAGAAGTAAAAATTGTTCATTTTTAAGCTCATCTTCATAATAATTTGCTTTTATTTTTTCATACATAATTCTCTCATGAGCGGCATGTTGGTCTATCATATAAAGTTCATCTTTCATTTCTATTATGATATATGTATTAAAAGCAATTCCTATAAATTTGTATTTTATTTCTGGATGTTCTTGTTTTTCATCAAATACATTCAAATTTTCAGTAGCATAAGAAAATTCATTTGAAACATTCATTTTTTGATTTTTTAAATTTTCATTTTCTCTTTCTCTTCTAACAGAAACTGTATCAACACCAAAAGTTCTTTTATACATTTGATCAAATTCTGGATTTTTTTCAAACATTTCTTCTTTTAAAGATTCTCTTATTTTTGAAGTATCAATTGCTTGAGTATTATCAAAATTCAATTTTTGTTCAACCAATCTGCTAGCTTTTTCTTCAAAAGTTGAATTATCTATATTTCTATTTTCCACAGTATTTATAGAAACTTCTGCTGTTTTTTCATTTGCATTAATAACAGCTGTATCTTGGTTTTCTACATAATCTTCTGGTTGTTTTATAGCATTTTTTACTTCTTCTACATCTATAATTTGTGTAGCATTTTCTTGAATATTGTTATTTATATCTTCATTAGATATTGGTTCTATAATTTGTGTAACTTGGCTCGCATCTAATTTAGTTGATAAAAGCTCATGAGTTTTTTCTTTTATAAAATCATTTACAACATTAACATCTAATTCTTTAGTATTAAACGAAGTAGTGTTATCTATTACTTCAGTTTCTCCATAATTATTTTTTTGAGCAGTTGTTTCTGAAATAATAGTTTCTATACTAGGTGCTGGGTCTGTATTAACACCTATTTTTTTAAGTTCTTGTCTAAATTTGTAAATTTCTTCTAAAGGATTGTTTTCTTTTTCTTGTTCTGTTTCTTCTGGTTCTTTGATAATTTTTTGAAATAAACCAGATAATCCTTTTTTAGATTCTTTATCTTCTAATGTATTATCCACATTATTTAATATATTTTCTTGTAATTTTTGAGTATATTCTTCATCTGGATCTTTTGAAAAATCTATTCTTCTTGTTTGGAATTTTTTCTCTGTTTCTTCTATACTTGCTCTTTCTATATTTTCTATTAATTCAGATTTTGCAAGTCCAGATTTAATTGCATGGTATACAGCTTTAAACACTTTGTTCTCCTCTTCAAAACGAACCTCTAATTTAGCAGGATGCACATTTACATCTACCATTTTAGGATTCATATCTAAATTTAAAACAATAAATCCATATCTTCCAACAGGAATCATACCTTTATATGATTGGTCTGCTGCTGCAGATAAGTTTTTATCTCTTACATATCTTTCATTAACGAAAAATAATTGATTACTTCTATTAGATCTTGCAATAACTGGTTTTCCTATAACCCCAGTTACTCTAATTTCTTCAAAAGTATAATCAACTTCTATAATTTCACTAGCTATATCTTTTCCATAGATACTATAAATAACTGTTTTAAAATCCCCATTTCCATTTGTTTGAATAATAGTTTTTCCATTATTAATTAATTTGATTGCTACATCTTTATTAATTAAAGCAATTCTTGTAATAGCATCTTCTATATAACCTGCTTCTGTATAATCTTTTTTTAAGAATTTATATCTTACAGGTGTATTAAAAAATAGTTTTTGAACAGTAATAGTTGTACCAACTGAACGAGCTGCTTCTGTCTTTTCTAGGATTTTTCCACCTTCTATCACCAATTTGTGAGCAATATCTTCTCCTTCTTTTCTAGAAACCATTTCAACATTAGCTATTGCTGCAATACTTGCTAAAGCCTCTCCTCTGAACCCCATAGATTTAACTGTATCTAAATCATCTGCACTTCTTATCTTGCTTGTTGCATGGCGCTCAAATGCAATTTCCATATCATCTTCTGCAATTCCGCATCCATCATCTGTAATTCTGATTAAAGAAATTCCACCATTTTTTATTTCAACAGTTATGTTTTTTGCACCAGCATCTATAGAGTTTTCTACCATCTCTTTTATAACAGAAGCTGGTCTTTCAATAACTTCTCCTGCAGCTATTTTGTTAATTGTTAAATCATCTAATAGAACGATATTTCCCATTTATGATTCCTCCATTTTTCTTCATTCGCTATTTTTTTGAATTATATCATTAAAATTATTTTTTGTATACTTTTTTCATTGACTTTTTGTCCTTTTTTTTATATGATAAAAAAAATTCTTACGTAAGCTTGAATTTTTACAATATAAAATTTTTTGGAGGAAATTATGAGTAAATTAATGTCTTTATTATTTGATACAAACGCATTTAAAGTTTGTGAAGAAAACAAACCATTTTGGTATACATCTGGAAAAATTGGACCATATTTTGTTAATGCAGATTATTTATATGGTAGTGAAAATGATTCTAAAGAATTTTTAGGTTTTATTGATTCTCAGTTAGAAAATGAATCAAAAATAGATATTCCAAAAAACATTTTTAAACAAGTTTTAAATCATTATGAAACAAATGAAATTTATAAATATGTTATTGATACATTAAAAGATTACATAGAAACACATATAGATGTTAATTCTATAGATTATATATCTGGTGGTGAAAGAAGAGATTGGTATTTTTCAAATATTATAGCTTATCTTCTAAAAAAACCTCATGTTACAATTTATAAAGATTTAACAACTGTTGAAAGCACATTTGATTTTGAATCTAGCAAAGAAGTTTCTTCTTTAGAAAATAAAAATATGCTTCATTTAGCAGATTTATTAAACCAATCTGCAAGTTTTACTAGAGCTTGGATTCCTGCTATCGAAAATTTAGGTTCAAAAATAGTTTGGTCTATATTTATGGTTGATAGAAAAAATGGTGGTACAGAAACTTTAACAAATTGTGGTGTTGAAGTTCACTCTTTATTACAAATTGATGATAATCTATTTGTAAAAGCTTTAGAACTTGGAATAATTAATGAAGAACAATTAACTATGTTAAGAAGCTTCACTTCTGATCCAGATGGTTCTATGAGAGAATTTTTAATTTCTCATCCTGAATTTATACAAGATGCTTTAAAATCTGATAATAGTAGAACTTTAAAAAGAGTTAATACTTTAATAGAACAAAATATTTATGGATTAAATTTGACAAAATAAAAAAAAGACTTTATAATATTTATTAGGAAATGGAGAAACCACAAAGTGGTTTGCCGTGAATTGTTAATAAACCATTCGACCGGTCAAAGCAGAATGGTTTATTTTTTATGTCTATTTGCTTAACTTTAAAACAAGTAAAATTAAGGCAAATACAACGATAGTTTCGGCAATCAAGCCAAAAAGAATGAACTTTATTATTATTAATAATGAACTTTCTATCATATGTACCACCTCCATTCTCACAATAAAATTGTGGATAAAAGTGGCAAACCACATCTGCTTATTCTCATTTCCTATGGGAGTTACTATAACATATAAAAATAGAAAAATCAATACAAAACCAAACGTTTTTTCGTTTTTGTATTGATTTTTTTTTATTTTATTTCCACATTTTCTTTAGAAGCAATTTCTTCAAAAACATTTAGTATTTTTTCAGTTAGAAATATTCCGCCACACGGCTTAACAGCATCTTTGTCAATAATCTGCAATTTCACATTTGCCTTATCTCCAGAAAAGAATTTTATAGCACCACGTAATTTACTTTTTTGTTCTTCAGATAAATTTGATATATTAATACTCAAAGTTTTTATTGTATTTATTGGTGTGTTTTGTTTTGAAATTTGTTCTTCAACAATATCTTCAGAAAATTCTTTAATATTTGAAGCAACAATTTTTACTGGCTCATCTTCTCTTAAACTAATTCGACCTTCAACTAATATTATATTTTCTTCTACTATAAAATTACTTACTTTTGAATATGTGCCATCAAATACAACTATCTCTGCAGTTCCATAAAAATCTTCTACATTTATAAATGCCATTGTTGTATTATTTCTTGTAAATTTTTTATTTACCTTTGAAATTATTCCTACATATTTTACATTTTGTCCATCTTTAAAAGATTTAGGTGCACCATTTTCTGCTATTTCTTCATCTATTTTTATCATATCTAAAGTAGAAAAATTTGAAGTTTTTTCTATTACAGATTTTAATTTATCTAAAGGATGCCCTGAAATATACACTCCAACCATCTCTTTTTCTAAGCTTAATAGTTCGCGCTTATCCATTTCTTCTTTTTCGTTAAATACATATTTTTGCTGTTCTTTTACTTCTTCTGATTCTTCCATAATATCAAACATAGAAACTTGATTTTCCATTTTATTTTTGTTTTCATTATGAATAGTATCTAATATTGTTTCAAAAGAAGCAAGTAGTGTTGCTCTATTTTTTCCAAGTTCGTCAAACGCTCCTGCTTTAATTAAACTTTCTATACATTTTTTATTTACAGCTTCATTTTTTACTCTTTCACAAAAAGATGTAAAACTTTCAAATTTACCATTTCTTTTTCTTTCTGCTACAATGCTGTCTACCACTGCCACCCCAACATTTTTTATACTTCCTAAACCAAATCTTATTTTATTATCATGAACAGTAAATTTTGTTTCACTTTCATTTATGTTTGGATTTAAAATTTCAATTCCTAATTCTTTACAATCTGCAATATATACAGGAATTTTATCTAAATTTCCTAAAAAACTATTTAAAGTTGCAGCCATTAATTCTTCTTTGTAATAAGCTTTCAAATAAGCTGTTCTATATGATACTACTGCATATGCTGCTGCATGAGATTTATTAAAAGCATATTTTGCAAATTCAGACATTTCATCAAATATCTTATCTGCAGATTTTTCATCTATTCCATTTCTTACACATCCTGGAACAATGATATTTCCATTTTCATCAACTTGACCATTAATAAAAATTTCTCTTTCTTTTGCCATAACATCTAGCTTTTTCTTACCCATTGCACGACGCACTAAATCAGCTCTTCCAAGAGAATATCCAGCTAAATCTCTAACTATTTGCATTACTTGTTCTTGATAAACCATACAACCATAAGTTACATTTAATATTGGCTCTAACGAAGAATGAGTATATTCATTATGACCTGGATTCAATTTTCCTTTTACATATCTTGGAATTTGGTCCATTGGTCCTGGACGATATAAAGAAACACCTGCTATTAAATCTTCTAAACAGTCTGGTTTTAATTCTTTCATAAAGTTAGTCATTCCAGCACTTTCAAATTGGAAAATTCCAAAAGTTTTACCTTCTTGCCATAATTTATATACTTTTGGATCATCCATTTTCCCATCAAAAACAACATCTATTCCTCTGTTTTGTTTAACCAGCTCAATGCAATCTTGAATAACTGTTAAAGTTCTTAAGCCTAAAAAATCCATTTTTAATAAGCCAAGTTCTTCTAGAGTAACCATAGTATATTGAGCTACAACATTTCCATCATTTACATATAAAGGTACATATGTGTCTACAGGATTTTTTGTAATAACAACACCACAAGCATGTGTTGAAGCATTTCTCGGCATTCCTTCTAGACCTCTAGCAATATCTATTATACGTCTTGTTGTTTCATCAGTTTCATACTGATTTTTAAATTCTCTATTTTCTTCTAAAGCTTTATCTATTGTAATATGGATTTCAAAAGGTATCATTTTTGCGATTTTATCAACATCTGCATAAGGTACATCTAGTACTCTTCCAACATCTCTAATAACGCTTTTAGCAGATAATGTACCAAAAGTGATTATTTGAGATACATGGTCTTGACCATATTTTTTAGCAACATATTCTATTACTTTTTCTCTTTTTTCATAGCAAAAGTCAACATCAAAATCTGGCATGCTTATTCTATCTGGATTTAAAAATCTTTCAAAAAGCAATCCATATTTAATAGGGTCTATGTCTGTAATTCCTATTGCATAGGCAACAATAGAACCCGCTCCAGAACCACGTCCCGGACCTACTGGTATATCATGTGTTTTAGCATAATGGATAAAATCCCATACAATTAAATAATAGTCTACATATCCCATTTTAGCTATAACGCCTAATTCATATTCTGTTCTATCTATAATTTCTTTTGAAGGATTTTCTCCATATCTTTCAGTTATTCCATCCCAAGTTAATTTTCTAAAATATTCTTCATGTGTTGCAAATTCTTCTGGAACATCATAATTAGGCAATTTTGTAACACCAAATTCAAAATCAAAATTGCATTTATCTGCTATTTTTACAGTATTTTCTATTGCTTCTGGAACAGCTGAAAAATAATCTGCCATTTCTTCTGGTGTTTTTATATAAAAATCATCTGTTTGAAATTTCATTCTTGTTTCATCATTCATTTTCTTTCCAGTTTGAATGCATAGTAAAATTTCATGATTATAACTATCTTCTTTTTTTAAGTAATGAGCATCATTTGTTCCTACAATTGGAATTCCAAGCTCTCTTGATAATCCAATTA
Source organism: Candidatus Scatovivens sp. (assembly GCA_045648625.1). Classification (GTDB taxonomy): domain Bacteria; phylum Bacillota; class Clostridia; order TANB77; family CAG-508; genus Scatovivens. The sequence goes on along the minus strand of JAZROJ010000049.1, from coordinate 3,669 downwards.
ATTTTTGATTAACCATTACTTGTTCTGGAAGCCCATTGTTTTGAATTTCTAAATAATAATCTTCCCCAAAAACATCTTTATGCCATAAAGCTATTTCTTTTGCTTTTTCTATGTCATCTGCTAAAATTGCTTGATTTATACTTCCAGCTAAACAAGCACTTAAACATATTAAACCTTCACTATATTGTTTTAAAATTTCTGTATCAATACGTGGTTTGTAATAATATCCATCTGTAAAACCTAAAGATACTAATTTTATCAAATTTTGATATCCTGTTTTATTTTTAGCAAGCAAAATAAGATGTGAATAATTATCATCAATACCTGATTCTTTTTGAAATCTTGTACGTGGTGCTACATAAACTTCACATCCTATAATCGGTTTTATCCCTTCTTCTACACAGGCTTTGTAAAAATTAACTGCCCCAAACATAACTCCATGGTCTGTTAGGGCTATTGCTTTCATTCCTAGTTCTTTTGCTCTTTTTGGTAAATCTTTGATTCTACACATTCCATCTAGCAAACTAAATTCACTATGGACATGCAAATGTACAAATTCTGGCATAATTTTTTCTCCATTTTTTTATAATTTTAAAGAATTTTTATTATTTCTCCTATGTCTTTTCCTTGCACTTTTGGAATTTGTAAAATTTCAAAACGAGATATTTTATCTCCAAATTTAATTTCTACAATATCTCCTACTTTTACTTCATAACTTGGTTTTACAACTTTACCATTAATAGAAATTCTTCCACTATCAGCTGCTTCATTTGCTACTGTTCTTCTTTTTATTACTCTACTTACTTTCAAAAATTTATCTAATCTCATTTTTTTCCTTTCAATACTTACACAAACTATGTATAATTTTCTATATTTGTTTATAATTCACTTGTTTTAATTGCTTGCATTATATCACGCAATATATAGTATTTCAAGAAAAAACATTTTTACTATAATAATTCTTTAATTATTAAATCTTCTGCAAGTTCCGCTTCTATTATTTCCATTATTAATATTATTGCTATAAATATTGTTCCAATTATTGTTGTAACTATTATTCCAATTATTATCACAACTGTTATTCCAATTATTATTACAATCATTGTTGCAGTTGTTATCACGCTCGTCATTATCTCGTATTCTATTTTGGATAAACATTGTTATAACAGCAGATACAAAAGATATAATTGTGTAAATAATTGCAGCAACAATTAGTGCCGCTGTTCCACCTAATGCAAATGCAACAACTATAAAAATTGAAAAAGCAATTCCTGCTACTTTAAATGGGCAGCATATTAAAGTTTGTAGTATTACAGATAATATTATTGTCGCTATAGGAATTGCAAAAAATATCAATAAAAGATTCATATAAACCTCCTTTAAATTTATAATTTTTATTTTTATAAATTTAATTTTAATTATTTATATATGATATTCTTTTAACTTTTCTTATGTGATTTTTAGCAAAATAAAAAAACATATATTGAAATTCAAAATGAATTAATTATCAAAACATTTTATTAATTCATTTCAAATTCATATATGCTTTTATTAATATTCTACTTTTATTAAACATAGACCATGTGCTGGAAGTGTTTTTCCTGCTTGTTTTCGGTCTTTACTTTCTATAATTTGTGGTATTTCATCTGGACTTATTTTCCCTATTCCTACATCTAATAAAGTTCCAGAAATAATTCTTACCATATTATATAAAAAGCCATTCCCTGTAAGTTCTATGTAAATTTTATCTTCGTTTTTTATAACTTCTGCTTTATATATAGTTCTTACACTACTTTTGCTACTAGTTCCGCTAGCTTTAAATGCTTTAAAATCATGTTCTCCTTCAAAAAATTTAGCAGCTTGCTTCATTTTTTCTATATCCACTTCTAGTGGAAAATGATATTCCATATCTCTATATAAAGCTGTTCCCATTGCAGAATTATTTATAGTATATCTATATGTTTTTGATTTTACACTATATCTACTATGAAATCTTTCATCAACTTCTTCTGCACTTTTTATTACAATACTTTTCTTCAATTTTGAATTTATAGCAATTGCAAATTTTTCTATAGGAATTTCACTATTAGTTTTAAAATTCGCAGTTTGTCCTAAGCTATGAACTCCTGCATCTGTTCTACCAGAAGCAGTTAAATCTATTTCTTCACCTGTTATTTCTCCAATTGCTTTTTCTATTTCTCCTTGAATATTTAGTCTATCTGGTTGTTTTTGCCAACCATTAAAACTTTTTCCATCATATTCAATAATTAATTTAATATTTCTCAATTTTTCTCCTTTAGGTTACTTCCTATCTTTTATTTTTTATACTATTCTATTTTTAGTTTATAAATTACAAATAATCAATAACAAATTATAATTTATTATTGATTATTTATAGTTTAGCTAATCTATCTTTTTTTCTTCTTCTTTTTTCTCAGTTTTAACTTTTACAGATTGAACTGGTTCTTTTACTAAGTTTTTAATAAGAATTTTCTTTAAAACATCTTCTCTTACATCGGCAATTAATGTACCATCTTTTGCAATAGAAATTCTTCCTGTTTCTTCTGAAACAACAACTACTATCGCATCAGATTCTTTAGAAATTCCTAAAGCTGCTCTATGACGTGTTCCTAATTCTCTTGCAATATCTTTATCACTAGATAAAGGAAGCATACATGATGCTGCAGCAATTTTATTATTGCTAATTACAACAGCTCCGTCATGAAGCGGTGTTTTAGGTTCAAATATATTTACAATTAATTGTGGTGAAATTTCAGAATCTAAACCTATTCCTGTAGCTATAATATCTTGTATACGAATTTCTCTTTCAATAACTATTAAAGCTCCTTTTTTTTGCTTAGAAAGCTCTAATGCTGCAATAGCAATTTTGTATATATTTTCTTTCGTTTTTGCATTTATATCTTTATCTATTCCAAAAAATTTGCTTATTCTGTTTGTTGTTCCTAATTGCTCTAACCCTCTTCTAAGCTCTGGTTGGAATATGATAATTAACATTATTACTCCATATGACATTAATGAAGATAATATGTTATATAAAATATTTAGTTTTAACATTCCACTAAAAAAAGTAATTATTATTAAAAATAAAATTCCTTTTAATAATTGCCAAGCCCTTGTTTCTTTTAAAATATCAAAAGCTTTATATATTAAAAATATAACAATAATTATATCTACTATAGCAGATACTAATGTTAATGGATGGTCTACTAAATTATTTATAAAACCTATAATTTCTGTTTGATAAATATCTTTAAAGAATTTTGAAAACACATCAAACATTTATATTCTCCTTTCTTTTGTTATTTGCATTTTTACTTTATGCAAATATAGAGAATATTAATGGCCCAACTACTGAAAACACCATAAAAAACAATAGTGCTCCTGCTAAAATTTTTTTCCAAATATTACTTTTATCCATAATTTTTTCCTCTTTTCTGTATTAGATTTTTATTGTTTTGACTATAATTTTGTCCTATTTTATTTTACCACATTCATTATATCTTTTTATTTTTTGTACTGTTTTGCATACATTTCAATTTTATGTTTTTATTTAGTTTCCAAGTATTTCCTGATATTGTATATTATGAAATACAAATTTTATAATATATAAAAAAGATATAAAAATTTTTAAGAGATACACTTCTTCTT
>JAZROJ010000048.1:0-4182 GCA_045648625.1 Candidatus Scatovivens sp. | reverse complement strand
GCAATATTAGTTTTTTCAACCATTCTCAAATTACCATTCTTTATCTTTGGTTCACAATTACTAAAAGTGCAAGCCCATTTAATTTTAGAAAGTAATTCTTTTTCAATTGATATTTTTCTCTTAACTATGCGTATCATATCACAAAAACCTCCTTTTTTCAATATTTTGAGGCTCTTTTCCTACTTTTAGATGAAAAAAAGTAAAAAAATAAAGCCGATTTAATCGACTTATATTGTGATATTTTGTTTTCATCAAACTCTTTATTATCAAAGACTCTAAAGAGTTCGACGAAAATTCAATTTGGCTGGGCTGGATAGATTCGAACTATCGAAATGCCAGAGTCAAAGTCTGGTGCCTTACCGCTTGGCTACAGCCCAATATTAAATTAGTGGGGTGGAAGATGGGACTCGAACCCACGGTCTTCAGTGCCACAAACTGACGCGTTAACCAACTACGCTACATCCACCATATTCTAGCGCCTTTGCACAACGCTCTTATATTGTAAAACAATTTTAATTATTTGTCAAGATTTTTTATAAAAATAGTATTTAAAAATGTTAAAAAAATTCCCTTACTTTTATAAGGGAATTTTTTATTAGTATGAACTTTATATTTCTTTTGCCCATATAACAATTCTTCTAGCTGAATCATCTGTACAAGTTTGTAATGAAATTTCTCTTACACCTTCTTCTACTGGTCTTTCCATATATGTTGCATCATCTTGTGTTGTTTCATATATATTATATACAAGATATGTAACTGTTGTATTATTTTTGTCTGTTATATAAATTTTATCACCTTTTACAATCTTTTTGTTGTCTGAGAAAAACATTCCATTTCTATAATTGTGACCAAATATTATTGTGTTTCCTGGTTCATTTAAACCTGGTCCATAAGCTATTCCTACTGATAATTCTAAACTTCTAGTTGTAACTTCATTTAGTATAGGTAACTCAATTCCTGTTTTGGGAATCTTGATATATCCCATAACTTCATAATCTTCCATCATTACTCTATCATCTTTTTTGTTATCTGTAGACGGTGGGGTTTGTGAATTATTTTGATTTAATATATCAAATAACTCTTCTGGATTAATATTATTAGTTACAGTATTTTCATTATTAACTTTATTTTCTTTATTTGAAGTAATATTTGTAGGCTTTTTGGCTGTTGTATTTTTAAATTCTCCTAAAGCTGCATCTGCATTTTTATTAACAGACTGAGTATAAAAAAAGCTATATGCAAAATATCCCATAATACCAAGTATTGCAACAATAAGTATTACTAAAATCATTGTTAAAATATTACTATATTTACTATCTAAACTAAACATATTTTTTTCTCCTATCTTTTGTTTTTATCACAATTATATTATATCATATTTTCACTTATTTTTCAACATTTTGCTGTTTTTAGAAAATCTGATTCTATTTAAACTTATATTTACTTTTTATTTGACATTTTTATTTTTTAATTACAAAAAACTTAATTTTTTTATTAAAAAAGGACAAATTTAATTATTAATATAATTCTATTTGCCCTCTTTTTTCGTCATATTAATTTTATTCTAAAACAGCTTTAATTCTTCTTACACCAGCTGATGAAGCTTCTTCTTTTTTAATTTTAAAATGACCTAATTTTGCAGTATTTGTTACATGAGGTCCTCCACAAATTTCTTTGCTAAAATCACCTATTGTATAAACTTTTACTTTTTCTCCATATTTGTTTTCGAATAATCCAATAGCTCCAGAAGCTTTTGCTTCTTCTAAGCTCATTTCTTCACAAACAACTGTTAAATCTCTTGCAATTTGTTCATTTACTATTTTTTCAACTTCATCTAATTCCTCTTTTGTTACTTTTTGAGGATGAGAAAAGTCAAAACGTAATCTCTCTTCTGTGATATTTGATCCTTTTTGATTTACATGATCTCCTAAAACTGTTTTTAAAGCTTTATGAAGTAAGTGTGTTGCTGTATGATACATTATAGATTTTTCACTTTGATCAGCTAGTCCACCTTTAAATTTTTGCTCACTTCCTAATCTTGATTTATCTTGATGTTCTTTAAATAATTTGTCAAATTCATTCATATTTACTTCTAAACCTTTTTCGTTTGCTAATTCTACAGTCATTTCTGGTGGGAATCCATATGTTTCATATAAATTGAATACTACTGCTGTATCAATTAATTTTTCATTTCTTTGAAGCATTCTATTTACAACTTTTTCAAACTCTCTTTCTCCATTTTGAAGAGTTTTCATAAATTTATCTTTTTCTTCTAAAATTACATTTTTTATTGTTTCTCTTGAACTATTTAACTCTGGATATAATTCTTGAATAGAATCTATTGATATATCTATTATTTCAGATAATAAACTTAAATCAATTTCTAATTTATTTAAGTGTCTTGTCATTCTACGTAATAATCTTCTTAAAATATATCCTCTTTCTACATTACTTGGTCTTCCACCATCATTTATAATCATAATGCTTGAACGTAAATGCTCTGCTACAATTCTTCTACTTTGAATATTATCATTTTTTTGTAATTCTTCTAATTTTTTCATAACAGGTGCAAACATTTCTATTTCAAATGGTGTTTCTTTACCTTGTAAAAGCATTGCCATTCTTTCTAATCCTAAACCAGTATCTACATTTTTTTGTTTTAATTTTGTATATGTTCCATTTTTATCTTTGAAAAATTCCATAAAAACATTGTTCCAGATTTCTACGTATTTTCCACATCCACATGATGGGTTACATTCTGGAGAGCATTTTGGTTTTCCTGTATCATAAAACATTTCTGTATCTGGCCCACAAGGTCCTTCTTCTCCTGCTATCCACCAGTTATCATCTTTTCCAAAAAAGTATATTCTTTCTTCTGGTATTCCAGCTTTTTTCCAACATTCAAAAGAAACTGTATCTCTTTCACAGTCTTCATCTCCTGAAAAACAAGTTACAGATAATTTTTCATTTGGAATTCCTAGCTCTTTTGTTAAAAATTCATAACTCATTGCTATTGATTCTTCTTTAAAATAATCTCCTAAAGACCAATTTCCTAGCATTTCAAAATATGTTAAATGTCTATTATCTCCAACTTCATCTATATCATTTGTTCTTACACATTTTTGAAAATCTGTTATTCTTGTGCCTGCTGGATGTTTTTCTCCTAAAAGATATGGTACTAATGGTTGCATTCCAGCTGTTGTGAATAATACTGATGGATCATTTTCTGGTATTAATGGTGCTGATGGTATTACTGTATGTCCGTGTTTTTCAAAAAATTTTAAATATTTATTTCTTATTTCTATAGCTTTCATTTTATTTTTCTCCCTTTAATTTTCTACTGCAATATTATATTACATTATTCTTGATTTTTCAATATTTTAATTAATAAATGTTTTATCTTAATATCCTTGTGCAATTATTGTCAACTTATTTGTAAATAATAAAAAATAAGCATATAAGTTTAAAGAGAGCAAATATTTAGCACACACACAATATTTAAACGAATTAAACTTATATACTTATTTATTATTTTTATATTTATTTTAGTAATTTTAACTAAAAACAAAAGAAATAAAAGATTCAAAATTTAAACCTCTAAGTGATTTCCTAAAAAACCAGCTGCAGATTGAGCAACTTTATCTTCAGCTTCACCCATTTTTTTATTAGGTTCTTTTGCTAGTAAAATAACACTTCCTATTACATCACCATCAGAAATTATAGGATATATCACTTGAGAATTATAAATTCTTTCTCTACCTTCATTTTGAGTAATAGGTATAGCAATTTCGTTATTCTCTTTACTTTTAAAAACCTCTTTATTTTCCAAAACTTCTTCTAATTCTTTACTTAAGTTCTTCTCTAAAAACTCTTTTTTAGAACCTCCAGAAACAGCAATAACTGTATCTTTATCTGTTATACATGTAATATGTCCTGTAGTTTTTGCAATAGTTTCTGCATAACTACTTGCAAATTCTGTAAGTTCACCTATTGGAGAATATTTTTTTAATATTATTTCTCCTTCTTTATCAGTAAATATTTCTAAAGGATCTCCTTCTTTTATTCTGTGTACTCTTCTTATTTCCTTTGGAATAACTACTCTTCCTAAATCATCTATTCTTCTTACAACTCCTGTTGCTTTCATAATTTCCTCCTTATTTTGTATTTATATTCTTAGTA
>JAZROJ010000047.1:0-7747 GCA_045648625.1 Candidatus Scatovivens sp. | reverse complement strand
TATTCTACATATGTTATATCATTTTTTATCTCTATTGACAAGTTAGTTTTGTTAATTGGTATAGATTTTATTAAAAAATTTGATTTTAAACTTTCTTCTTCTTTTTTTAATATAAAATCTCGTATTTCAAATCTCAATCTTTCATCATTTTCTAAATTGGAAATAAAATTTAAAATTCCTTGATATTCTCCAGAAATTTCAAACTTCAAATCACATAAAATGTAATCTATTTTTTCTAATTCTATATTATTTTCACTTTTAATTACATCAAATTTTAATATTACTCCACACTCAGTTGCATAATTTCCTAATATAGTCCATAAAAAATCCATATCATATAAATTATAAAGATTTTCTATATTGTCCCCAACACCATAAGCTAGTGGAATAAAATTATCATATTCTGATTTTATGTTTTCATACTTTTGGGCAATCTCTATCAAATTATTCTTTTTATTTTCATATTCTAAAGTATTTTTTTCTTGTAACTCATATGCTGTATTATAAAGTAAAGAAATCCTTTTTTGAGTTTCTACAAAACTTACTACTCCACTTGATTCATTCCCAATTCCAAATATCACTAATATTATAGTAAAAATTAATAATATTAATAATATAAATATTATTATTTTCTTTCTCATATTAACTCACCTTCTATTGTTACTCTAATAGTATTTTCTTTTTTTGAACCACTTGTTGATTTTATATTTTTTAACACATTTTCTGTTTTTAATATAGATGAAAAATATCCAAGTTGCTCATATTTTTCTGATTCTACTACTATAAAAATTTTTTTACTATTAGATTCATTTTGTATAGAAATAATTTTTACTTCATTTGGAATTAATGCCATTATATTGTTTAATAAATTAGGAATAGAATTTTGCAAAATAATTCTATTTTTTTTATTTTCATTTTCTAATTTAGTAAGTGATTTTAAAGATTCAACAGCACGTGTATATTGATCTGTTTTATTTTTTATCATCTTATACTCTAAATCCATTAAATCCAAATTTTTTTGAGTTTCTGTAGAAATTTTAGAAATTAAAATTTTACTTTCTTCTAAAGCTTTATTGGCTTTGTATGAAAAAAATATAAAAGTTAAAATTAAAATAAAAAATACTATACATAACCTTAGCATCAATTTTTCGCTAATACTCAATTTCTTTTTGTATAATTTTAAAGAATTAGACATATTTATTCTCCTTTTTTATTTAATACAAAAATTTTCATTTCCTATTAAATAAAACTCTCCTTTTATATGTTACTATCTATATTATTTCACAAAAGAAATTTCTCATTCATGTATAGTATATTTATATTTTAAAAAATCAATATTTTTATTACATTTTTTCTTTTAAAACGCCTTCTTTATATGCATTTAAAAGCTCTTTTAAATCTTGTATTTCCTCCCTTAATCTAGTACCAATATCTGTATCTGCAACTCTTTTTCTTGTTGCTATATTCTCTTTTAATATAATTTGACTTTTAATGTCACTACCTTCTTCGATAGCTTTAACTCTTGACAAAAATGGCTCATTTACAGATAATACTAAACCATGAGAATTATAAGATAAAGTATATCCTGCTGTCCCTGTAGTATCTTGATAAGATTTTGCAAATCCACCATCAATTACAATTAGTTTTCCATCTGCTTTTATAGGACTTTCACCATCTTTTGCTTTTACTGGAACATGACCATTTATAACGTGTCCTTCTTCAACATTAGCTCCAAAATCTTTTAAAATCATATTACAAGTTTCTACTTTATTAATTAAATTAAAATATGGGTTTTTATTTTCTTTATGAGTTTCTTTTTCATTTAAAAAATATCTTTCAAAAGTAGCTGCTTTGCCTTTCCCGAAAAACGGTGATTTAGGTCCACACCAAAAATACCACATTAAATCAATAGCTTCTTGTTTTTCTTCACTATCTTCTCCAAAATATGCTTTATGAGCAATTTTTTCAATATGATTAAATAGAGCTTTCCCTTTTAATTTTTTACCCATTAATTCAATTTCTTCAAATTCACCATCTTCTCTCATAGGTATACAACCATGAAACATTATATTTGAATTATAATTTTTATAAATATGACCACAAGCATATAAAAAGCTTACATGTTTATTTAATTTTTCACTATTTTTAAAAGAAATTTTTAATCTTTCTATAATTTCTTCTTCCTCTTCTGTTAATTTATAAGGTTCTTTTGGATTTATTGTTGGAAAATTAGTATCATTTAATTTATAATTTTTTCCCTCAATTGTTACTATCCCTTTTTTCCAATCAATTTTATCTAATAAAAGTCTATCATTCATTTGATATTCTGGATGTTTTTGAATTAACTGTCCTTCTAATTTTAGTTGTATAATAGCCATTGCTTTTTGAATTTTTGATAATACAATTTTATCAGTATTACTATATTTTGTTTGAATTTTATTACGAGGCATAAACCCTTCACAACTATCTTTTTTATACATTTCAGAAGCAAAAATTGATAAAGGTCTAATATTAATTCCATACCCATCTTCTAAAGTATCTAAATTATCATATCTACTACAAATTCTAACTACATTTGCAATACATGCTTCACTACCTGCTGCTGCTCCCATCCATAAAATATCATGATTTCCCCATTCAATATCTAAACTATGGAAATTCATTAATTTATCCATTATGATTGCAGCACCTGGTCCTCTATCAAAAATATCACCTACAATATGTAAATGATCTATTGCCATTCTTTTTATTAATTCTGAAATTGCTACTATAAATGCATCTGCTCTATTTAAATCTATAATACTCTCTATTATTTGTTGATAATATTGTTCTTTATTTCCGTCTTCCCCTTGCAAATGCAATAATTCATCAATTATATAATCAAATCCTTTAGGCATGGCTTTTCTAACTTTAGAACGAGTATATTTTGAACTTACACTTTTTGTAACTTCTATCAATCTGTACAACATTATTTTGTACCATTCTTTTATATTATTTTCTTCTTTTTTTATTAAATTCAATTTTGGTTCTGGATAATATATTAATGTTGCAAGTTCTTTTCTATCTCTTTCAGTTAACGCTTTTCCATAAATCTCTTCTATTTTCGATTTTATAATTCCTGACCCATTATTTAATAAATGTATAAATGCTTCATATTCTCCATGTATGTCACTTAAAAATAATTCTGTTCCTTTTGGTAAATTTAAAATAGCTTGCAAATTTATGATTTCTTCTGTAACTTCTTGTATGTTTTTATAAGTTTTACTTAATTGTTTTAAATATTTATCCATGGTACCTCCATAAATTTTATAATTTTTATATTTTATTTTTGTTTCTCTTATATATATTTAAAAATTATTTTGTTTTCGGCTGCATGATTTTTTTAAAGAAATATATAAATTTTTATGAAAGCAGCGCCCTCAATGTAAAATTGAGATTCCCTACTTTCCTAAAAATTATATTTCTAAAAAAAATCATTAGCATTCAAACATCAATAATTTTGAAATATATATAAGAGAATTTAAAATATAAAATAACTTCTCTATTATAAAAGCAAATATATAAAACATTTATGAAACTTCTATGAATAATTTATGTATTTTTTGGAAAATATACTTAGTAAATTAAAACATAGGAGGTTTTTATGAATACAGAAAAACATTTAAGAATTACTGGTTATTCTAATATATCTTGGAAAGATGCAATTGTAAAAAGTGTAGAAAAAGCTGGTAAATCATTAGATCACTTATCTAATATGGAAATTATAAGACAACGTGCCAGAATTGCAAATGGAAAAATTATAGAATATATTGCAGATTTAGATATCGCATTCTTTATTGAAGACGAACCTAATGACGAAAGTCAAAATTCTGATAATATGTAAAGGGGGTTTTTATGAAGCCTATTCAAAGTAAAGAAGAATATCAAGAATATGTAGATGCCAAAAGCCCTAATTCACCTATTTTAAAAAACTGTTTTAATGCTTTTTGGGTTGGTGGTTTAATTTGTTCAATAGGACAAATTATTTTTGAAATTTGCCAAATGCGAGGAATTGATGAAACAAATTCTTATACTATTGTCTCTATGTGCTTAATTTTTGCAAGTGCTTTTCTTACTGCTTTAAATTGTTTTAACAAAATTGGTAAATTTGCTGGAGCTGGCTCTTTAGTTCCTATAACAGGTTTTGCAAATTCAATTGTATCTCCTGCTATGGAATATAAATCTGAAGGATATGTTATGGGTGTTGGTGCAAAAATGTTTACAGTTGCAGGACCTGTATTAGTTTATGGAATATCAGCTAGTATTATTGTTGGTTTAATATATATTATTTTTAATACACAAAGTTTAATATTAGTTTAATAATATTAATTATCTTTTATTCTTTAAACTCCAATTCTTACATTAGATATACCTAGAATTTTATTTAATAGGAATCTAGAGCTTTCCTATTATAACAATTAATATTTAAAATTTATTTTAAGGAGAGTGATATTTATTAAAAAAACTGGAAAACAAAGTTATATATTAAATAAACCTGTAAATATAGCTGCAACAGCATCTATTGTTGGCCCAAAAGAAAAAGCAGGGCCCCTACACCAATATTTTGATCAATGCTTAGAAGATGAGTTTTGGGGTGAAAAAAGCTGGGAAAAAGCAGAAAGTAAAATAATAAAAGAAACAGTTGGAATGGCTGTTTCAAAATCTGGAATTGCTACAAATGACATAGATTTCTGCTTTGCAGGCGACCTATTAAATCAATGTATAGCTTCATCTTTTGGTCTTAGAGAAAGTAATGTTCCTTTTATAGGAATGTTTGGAGCTTGTTCTACTTTTATAGAATCAATGCTTTGTGGAAGTGTTTTTATTGATGGGGATTTTGCTACAAATGTAGTATGTGCTGCATCAAGCCATTTTTGTAGTGCTGAAAAACAATTTAGGTTTCCACTAGAACTTGGAAATCAAAGGCCACCAACAAGTCAATGGACTGTAACTGGCTCTGGAGCTGCTGTCCTTACAAAAGAAGGAACTGGACCTTTTATTACAACTATTACTCCAGGTAAAATTATAGATATGGGTATTAAAGATTCAAACAATATGGGAGCTGCTATGGCTGGAGCTGCTGAAGATACTCTTATTACCCACTTCAAAGATACTGGTAGGTCCCCAAACTATTATGATGCTATTTTTAGTGGAGATTTAGGTCATGTTGGTAAAGATATTTTAATAGACTTGGCAGGTTCTAAAGGATATAATATAAAATCGAATTATAATGATTGTGGTGTATTAATCTTTGATAAAGAAAAACAAGACACACATTCTGGTGGCTCTGGTTGTGGTTGTATAGCTAGCGTATTTTCAGGATATGTTTATCAATTATTTAAAGAAAAAAAATATAAACGTGTATTAATGATGGCAACTGGAGCTTTAACTAATGCAACAAGTGCTCAACAAGGTGAAAGCATTCCTGGTATAGCTCATGCTATTAGTATTGAATTACAATAAGGAGGTGATTTTTTTGGATTGGTTTATGATTATAAAAGCCTTCATTATTGGTGGAATAATTTGTGTTATTGGACAAATTTTAATTGATAAAACCAAACTTACTCCAGCTAGAATTTTAGTAGCTTTTGTTACAACAGGAGCAATTTTAGGAGGACTTGGCTGGTACAAATATTTAATAGATTTTGCTGGTTGTGGAGCTACAGTTCCACTAACAGGATTTGGTAATTTATTATCTAAAGGAACTATTACAGAAATTCAATCAACAGGGTTAATAGGTGCATTTACAGGAGGAACAAAAGCTGCTGCAGGTGGTATTGCCTCTGCTATATTTTTCGGTTATATAGCTTCACTAATTTCCAAACCAAAAATAAAAAAACAATAATTTATAATAGTATAAACTTATTTAGTATATTCTATTATTTAAACATATTTAAAAGACTCATCTTTTTTTGAAGTAAGAATCTTGGTGTTCACTTTAAAGCTTGATGTGTCTTTTTTAAATTCAAATATTATTGCAATCATTTATAAACCAGTATTTTCTAAGCCAAAATAAAATGTTTTTAAAATACGAACATTTTTTCGAAAAAGTATTGACATTTTAAAATTATATGTGTAAAATAAAACAAACAAAGATTTGTACGAACATCTTTTTGTTGGTAGTTTATCAAGAGGGGGATTTTAAAATGAATATTTTCTCAAAAATAGTTAAAAATTCAACATATACACTAAAGAAAAAAACTTATGAAAATGATAGCTTTATTTTAGGAAAAGATGAAACATTACACCCAAAATTCACAAGAATTTTTGGATTAAATTATTCAGTAAATGTTTATTATTTAAAAATAAAATCTCCTGAATTAAATTTATCTGGAAATAGTATTAATATTTACTTACCAATGCAGTATAGAAAAAATAATAATCAAAATTTATTAAATGTAGTATTATACAAAATGTATTCTAAAATTGCAGAACAAGAAATAGAAGTAATAATGGAAAAAGCAAGACACACATTCGGTTTTGCCCCGGAAGATTATGAAATAAAAAAAATACCAGATACCTTAGCTTCTTGTGATAAAGATTTACAAACAATATATATAAATCCTTATATCGCTATGTATGGAAAAGAAATTATAGAATATGTTGTTTTTCATGAATTTTGCCATTTAAAATACAAAACACATTCTAAAAAATTCTATGATATGTTAAAAAAATACAAGCCAAATTATGAAACAATAGCAAAACAAATACCAAATTTAAAATACTAATCATATAAAATGATAATCAGTTTGTTTAATACATATTTATCTTATTTTGTGACATTTCTAAAAAATAATGTTAACATCTTATACGTTAACATTTTCACAGGTTAATAACACACTTCTTATATTACGCGTTTACATAATTAAAGTTTTGTGATATAATTACATAGTAAAAATTTTTAGGAGGTCTTTTCAGAATGAATTACAAGATTGAATCTGAGCGACTTTTTCTTCGGCAATTCCAACTTGATGATGCAGTGGCTTATCATCAAATGACCACTGATAAACTTGTACAGGAATATGTCGAATATGCTTGCTCACCAACTTTGGAAGAAACAATAGAAAACATTGAACTCAGTTATTCTAAATGTGACTTCAAACATGATTATTACCTTATTTTAGAAGAGAAACTCTCTCATAAAATTGTTGGCGCTATTTTAGCGACACAAGGCAGAGATTCTTCAACTATTGAGGTTTGTGCTCTTATCCATAGTAATTTCAGAAAAAACGGTTATATGACAGAAGCATTAAATGCTTTTATAGCATCTCTTCCCCAAAAAACAGTTCTTAGTTTTTATATAAAAAAAGAGAATATTGCCTCTGTTAAAACCCTTGGTAAAATTCCAGGAGTAAAAGAAATTTATAATGATGATTACTATATGTTTGAGTACATTGTCTAATTGCAAGCAATCAAAAATAAAAGACGTTTGGCAGACTGCTAAACGTCTTTTATAATGTTCACTATTAAATAAAAAAAGATATGTATAGATACATATCTTCTTTATTTTAATTATTAAGCTTTTTTTGCGATTTCAGCTAATTCAGCAAATGCTTTGCTATCAGAAACTGCGATTTCAGCTAACATTTTTCTGTTAATTGTAACATTAGCTTTTTTTAATCCTGCGATTAATTTGCTATATGTTAAACCATTCATTCTAGCTGCTGCATTAATTCTTACTATCCATAATTTTCTAAAATCTGATTTT
>JAZROJ010000046.1:0-23601 GCA_045648625.1 Candidatus Scatovivens sp. | reverse complement strand
AATAATATTAATATTTTGATAAAAGGAATTTTGAAGTTTATAATAGCTAATTTTAATAGAGGCATAAAGAAACAAAAAAAAACATACAAAGCCGCAAATATTTGATATAAAATTTTAACTATATTTGAAATTAATAAAATTTGATATAATATAAGTAATTAAAACTATTTATACATTATAAAAGCTTGATTTTTAAAAATCAAGCTTTTTATAGTTTTTATTATATTTTATTTTAAAATTCTTATTGTGCTTTTAACAAATCACTTTTATTTTATCAAATTAAATTTATAATTTTATTTTTTACTACTATTAATATAATTTCCTTCTTGAACATCTATAGTTATTCCTTCTAATTCATTTATTAGTTCTTCTACCATTTCTTGAGTCTTCAATTCATTATGTGCAAAAAACCATAAGTTATTATATTTTCTTGACTCTCCTGGTAATTGTAAACTTTCTATGCTTGATATGTTTAATTTACTTACAGAAGGAACATATGGTGAAATATTATCTAATTTTATGTTTGTATCTAGATTTTCAACTATTGTATTACTTAATTTTTTTATTTTAGTAATGTTTTTTATTTGTAATGTTTGTTGTAAAGTTGCAACTAAAAATTCTCTTTGTGTTCTCATTCTTCCGAAATCATCATGTCCATATTCAGAAGGATATGTTGTCATACTTCCATTTTCGTTTGGATTACTATGTCTATATCGAAGTAACTGCTCAGCTTTATCACCATCTATTATTTGTAAACCTTTTTTTAGATGTATGTGCAAGTTTTGAGTTTCATCATCATAATCCATATTTATTGGAACATTAAATTCAACTCCGACCTATAGTATCAATTATTTCCACTAACATTTTAGTATTAATAACTAAATAATATTTTACATCAATCCCTGTAATTTTTGAAACTGTATCTATTGTTTTTTGTGGACTTATAGAATACAAAGAATTAATTTTATCTGACCCTTTTGCATTGTTCTTATTGTTTCCAATAAATGTATCTCTAGGAATAGATATCATTGACGCTTTCTGTTGTTTTGGATTATATGAACATAATATCATAGTATCTGTTAGCTCTTTTCCCATATCTGAACTAACACCCATTAGTAATATATGAACCGTTTCTAGCTTTTCTAATGTTTTTGCATCTTGTCTCCAAAAAAGAGATATAACTCCTTCTATTCCACCTCCATTTTGGGTAATTTCAAAATCTAAAATAGCTATAGTTATTAAAATAAATAATATAAAAAATCTTCTTAGTCGATGATTTTTATTACCTTTTTTTTCGATTTTGTTCAATATATCCTCTCCTAATCCATTATTTAAATAAATTTAATATAATATTATTATTATACATAGCTCTACCTATGTGTGAATCTTGTATAGAACTTATTATTCCAAGTCCACTAATAAGTGGAGAAATTAAAGAAAAAATAGCCAAAATCACATATATAACAACAAAACCTTTTAAAATTCCGTAAACCAATCCACCTGATTTGTTAAATAACTTTATGATTGGCAAATTTCCAATTAGCTCTGCAGCAAATCGAATAAATAATAAGAAAAATCTAATAACTATATATAAAACAATTAACGTTCCTATTCTAATCATAAAATATGCTAATTGGGCAGCTACATATCCTACAGCATTAGTCTCTGATTTTTGTAATGCCTCATTTACAAAAGAATTTATTAATTCTACAATGTTATCTGATATAATAGGGTTTTCAAACTTTATTGTTGCTCCTTCTGTAAGCATTATTCCTGAAATGCTTTTTTCTATCGCTGTTACTAATTTTTCATCTATTGTTGTATTATTTATAATTAAATTTGCAACTGGTTTATACAAAAACCAAACAATTATTAAAGCAACAACTGAAACAAGCAATTTAAATATTACAGATACTAGGCCTCTTCTATATCCAAAAAAAGAATTTGATATAATAATTGAAATAATAATTAAATCTACAAGAATTCCACCAGCAGCTATCCAATTAATTGCTTCCATACATTAACCTCCTATAAATTTATTATTTCTATCTTATTTTTATAAACCACTCCTGCTATGTTATCTCCTAAAACTAGATTTTTGATTTCTTTACTTGAAGTATATTTTTTTATTAACCACCCATTTGAATTAACTATTTGTACTTCATTTCCAAAATTTAAACCAATTAAATCCCCACTAATAATCATATTTTTAGGAACATCACTATTTAAAATATATAAATTTTCAGTTTTATTTTCTGTGCTTTTTATCATTAATTCATATTCAAAAGTAAATAATCCTGAAGATTCTTTGTCTATGATGGCTATATTATCTTTAAGTTTAATATCTAAAAACAAATCTTCTTTTTTTATTTCGTATATTTTTTCATCTTTTTCATTAGTTACTTTTTGTATATAAGTATCAAACATACATATAGCTTCATTCTTTTTATTATATACTATATTTGTGATGATATCTCCAAAATTAGAATCATACGTATATAATAATGAATTATTTGGATCTGTTTGGGCAAGAGATATAGAAATTACTTTTACATAAGATTTTATCATTGTTCCAGAATAGTCAATCTCTCCAACAACTAAAAATTCATTATTAGTTGAAATATCTGTGCATATAGCATAGTTGTTTGATATATATCTTCTAAACAACTCTACTCCTTCTGGATTAAATACAACTATAACAGATTTATATGTTGTGTTAGCTAATACTACACTCACATAACCACTGTCATTTACACTTATATTTGCAATACTTCCTTCTAGTTTATTTTGCCAAACTATATTACTATCAGAAATTAAATATATATTTTGCCCCTTTTTTTCTGCTAAAACTAGATATTTACCGTTAGAATCTATAAGTGGTTCTGAAATATTTACTTCAAAATTTTTAACAGCAGTTCCATCTGCCGTATATTTTACCAAATTATTTTTGCTTAGTACATTAATATATTTATCATAAGCAAAAATAAATGGATTCGCATCTGAATTAAGTTCTATTGTCGCTAGAGTTGCTTCTTCTAATTCTTTTTTTAAAACTCGAGCATCAATCATATCTCTAAACTCTTCATCTGCAACATATCTAGCTATATTGCAAACAACAAATACCATTATTAAAAATATGACACATATTTTTAAAGGAGATTTTCTTTCGTTTTTTTCGTTCACTTTTTACCACCTATCATAATTATTCGATAATATGATATCAATTAAATCTTTTTTTGGCAAGTAGAGTACTTAAATTTTATTGACAAATATATTAATTGCGTTTATAATTAGTATTGTTATATTTTAATATAATATTTGCAACTGTAGCTTAGCTGGATAGAGCGTTCGGCTACGAACCGGAAGGTCGGGGGTTCGAATCCCTCCAGTTGCACCATGAAGTAGCTGAAGCTACTTCATTTTTATTTATAAAGAATTGTTTAACAATATCTCAAAAAGCTATTGTTAGCAATTGAAGGAGGTTTTAATATGCCAGGATATGTAATACATTTATCTGTTGCTGAAGAATATCTAAAAAAACACCAAAATACTAAAGAAAACTATAATGAATTTATTGAAGGTGTTATATTTCCAGACGGAGTAAAAGATAAGTCTGAAACACATTATGGTGCAAAAAGTTCAGTTTCAAATTTATATGAATTTTTAAAAGAGAATGATATTGATAATAGTTTTAAGAAAGGATATTTTTTACACTTATTAACTGATTATCTTTTTTATAATAAATATGTTGATTCTATGTCAAACGATATGTACAACGATTATGATATATTAAATGCTAAATTGATAGAAAAATATAATGTAGTATTACCTGAAAAGATAAAAAATAGAGTATTTTTTAAAGAAGGTAATCTTGTAATATTATCTTTTGAATTAATGGAAGAAATGATTGAAGATATTTCCAACATGAATTTAGAAGATATTGCATCTGATGTACGTGATAATCCTATCAAATGGACAACTTTCAGAGAACTAAAAAGATTCTAAAGTTGACATAATCATCAAAAAGCGGTATAATTATAGTGAATTCCTAAAATAATTTTAGAAAGGATACCAGCATTATGAAGGAACATCTTGGTTACATCCTTGACGGTGTAGAATTCCTTAAACCGGAACTTCTGTATCAAATTGAGGAAAACAGCGAAAAATACCATAAGTTTGGAATAGGTGTCTATAGTGACGACATCTTCGAAAAAATTTATGGTAGACCCCCTATCAAGCCCTATAAGGAACGGGCGCATTTGGCAAACGCTATAAAAGGAGTCGACCTGGTTTGGGAAGTCACCAATATTGATGACTGCCAGATTGGAGAATTAAAAGAATCTCCAATTTACGTAGATGATGGATCACCCAAGAAATATCATGTAGTCTACGCTCCCGGCTCCTACGATTTACTCCATGAGGGGCATCTCGAACATCTGCTTGAATGCAGAAAACTCGGAGACATCTTAGTTGTCGGAGTAAAGTCTGACCAAAATGTCTTTGAAACTAAAGGGAAATTCACAAGGCAAAACGAAATAGAGCGTATCAACGTAATTAAAAAACTCTATTTCGTAGACCATGCTTTTATAGTCACAACGCACAACAAGCATTGGGCTAATGAAAGAGTTACATCTCTGGTGGGTTCCCCTATTGACGCTATCGTGCTCGGCTCTGACTGTAAAGGTCAGGAATTGTATGACAACCCGGACGGAATACTTTTCCTCTTTACCACAAGAGACCCTGGTATAGCAAAAACGCGTTCCTCTACATTCTACCGTCAAATGATACAAGACACGGAAAACAATGGTTAAGTATCGAAAAAGTAAAGTATTATCTTAAGTTTAAGATTTTACTTTACTTTTTTTATTTTTGAAATAATTGCAAAATGACAAAAAAAGTGGTAAAATGCAGATACGTGCTTTGGTCAAGCAGTCAGTATTAAAATATTTCGTTAAGAAATATTAATCTAAGCAAAGGAGGATTGTAGATACTATTGACCAAGAAACTATATTTCAAATAATTTTAAAGGAGTAAGGTATGAAAATTTTGTTAACTGCATGTCTCATAGCCGTATTAGGCTTTGTGTACGCGATGTACAGTTTCAACAAAGTCAAACGGCTTCCCGAAGGCTCGTCTGAAATGTCCAAAATAGCAAAAGCTATTCGGATAGGCGCAAATACTTTTTTGCGTGGCGAGTACAAAGTTCTTGTTCCAGTTGTTATAATTCTTGCAATAGCATTTGCTACTTTCCTTTCAATTTCTAGCGCAGTCGCATTTTTGATTGGAGTAATAATGAGTGGTCTCGCAGGCTATATCGGTATGCAAATGGCTACTTATGCTAATGTAAGAGTTACAAATGAAGCAAGAAAAACAAAAAACATTGCCTCAACACTTAAAGTTGCCTTAAGAGGCGGCTCTGTAATGGGTCTTTGTGTAAGTAGTTTTGCCCTTATAGGTTTGGTTATTGTATTTCTACTTTATCGAAATCAGATTTTCGAACTTAGTAGTGTAGAAAATTGGTGTGGAATATCTTTTGTACCGTTTTCTATGACTTTAACATCCTATGCCCTTGGCTGTTCTATTGTTGCAATGTTTAACCGCGTTGGTGGTGGCATTTATACAAAAGCAGCAGATATGGGTGCAGACCTTGTTGGTAAAACAGAGTTTAATATCCCCGAAGATGACCCTCGTAATCCAGCCGTTATTGCTGACTGTGTTGGTGATAACGTAGGAGATACCGCCGGGTTAGGTTCAGACCTATTGGAATCGTATATAGGAGCTATCGTAAGTGGTATTGTTCTTGTATTCCATCTTTTTATTAGCTATCAAGCTAAAAATATGGAATTTAGTGAAAAACTTTTCGAAACCCTATACATGTTCCCAATTGTCGTTGGCGCTCTTGGTTTATTCTCTTGTATGGTTGGACTTTGGTATATTTTCTCAAGGAAAAATGTTAAAGAACCCCATCATGTAATGAATCAAGGCACATGGATTGCAGCTGGTCTTACAGCAGCAACCACTGCTCTTGCAACCTATTTTCTCTTTAATGGAAAATCCATTGGAGATCTGCCTTTTAAAGTAGGTATTTTCTCCCCCTGGTTTTCTGCTGTTGCAGGTATTTTGTGTGGTATTATCATAGGCAAAATTAGCGAATACTATACTAGTTATGATTATAAACCCACAAAAAACTTGGCAAAAGCTTGTGAAAATAGTGCAGCTATTACCATAACTCAAGGTCTATCTGTTGGAATGAAATCAACACTTCTTACAGTCTTCACTCTTAGCTTAGCTCTTATGATATCTTATTGGATATCTGGAGTATTCGGAGTGGCAATGGCCGCAGTTGGAATGTTATCATTTGTAGCAATTACTGTATCTGTTGATGCTTATGGTCCTATTAGTGATAATGCTGGTGGTATAGCAGAGATGTCTCATCTCGGAGAAGATGTTAGAAGCATCACTGACAAACTTGATGCTGTTGGTAATACCACAGCAGCTATAGGTAAAGGATTTGCAATTGGTTCTGCTGCTTTTGCAACAGTATCTCTAATGATTTCTTACCTATATACCTTTACACCTATTCAGGAAGATGTTGTTTTAAACTTCATGGATCCTCTTACACTTGCTGGTTCTTTAATTGGAGCCGCTCTAACCTTCTTCTTCTCTGGCCAATTAATTGAAGCAGTTTCAAATTCTGCTCAAAAAATGGTAAAAGAAGTCAGAAGACAGTTTAGAAAAATCAAGGGATTAAAAGAAGGAACTGCAAATCCTGATTACAAACGATGTGTATCAATTGCAACCAAAGGTGCTTTATCTGAGATGAAATCTCCTGCACTTATTTCTGTATTGGTTCCAATTGTAAGTGGTTTTATCTTTGGACCTAATTTTGTAGCCGGACTTTTAGTTGGAGCTACAATAGCCGCTATTATGCTTGCTGTTTTTTGTGGCAATAGTGGTGGTGCCTGGGATAATGCAAAAAAATACATCGAATCTATGGGTAAAAAAGGTTCTGACGCTCATGTAGCAGCTGTTGTTGGTGATACTGTCGGAGACCCTTTAAAAGATACCGTAGGACCTTCGCTCGATATTTTGATAAAAATTATGAGCACAGTTTCTATTATCTTTGTTTGTATCTACAATGACTTTAATTTGCTTGAGTTTATTAGCGGACTCTTTAAATAAACACTAATCTAAAGGCTACTGGATGATAATTCATCTAGTAGCCTTTAGTAATTTCATTTTAAATAAATATTCTTTTATTCAATATTCTTCTAGCATTTTTCTTACAAGCATCTAAATATCTTGTCTAAAACAAAAAAACATGTTATAATTTGCTGAAATAACTTTCGTTATTTAAATTTAGGTAGAAATGCGCTGTTATTTTGGCGCATTTTCAGACTTTCTTATGTCTCTCTTGTAAAGGAGGTATTTTAAATTGAGAGATAATATATAACTACAAAATCAATAAAAGGAGAATATTCATATGAACACACTTGAACCATATGGACTTGATGAGGTGGCTTTAAATTGTGACTTTAAGTGTGAAGCCCGGTCTTTGTTTAACAAAGAATTAAGAATGCTTACACCTAATGAACTTGAACAAGTCATTTCAAATGTGGTGAAAAAACAAATCATTTCACCAGAATTGGAAAATTCTTTGCATCTTTATTCTAAAGAAAGAATTGCAATTTATTTTTCCATCGAGTTTCTTATAGGACGCGTTATTCTTGATGTACTCAATAATACCGGCCTCTATAGAATAACTCAAAATATTCTTGTAACAGAAGGTATCGACATCAATTCTTTGGAAGAAGTTGATGACGCCGGCTTAGGTAATGGTGGCCTTGGTCGCCTTGCCGCATGTTTCATAGAATCAGCATCTTCCATGAGAAAAAGACTTTATGGTGTAGGACTTTACTACAAATATGGTCTTTTCAAACAGAGATTTGATTCTGAAGGTCGGCAAATTGAAGAACCTGACGACTGGACATCAAGAGGAGATTCTTGGTTTACTCCCAAACAGGATTGGGCCGTTACTGTCAATTATTCTGACACAGAAGTATTGGCAGTCCCCTATATTATGCCTGTTATAGGATGTAATAAAAACTTGGATCTTGAAGCCCCGCCTGTAAATCCTCTTATGCTTTGGAAAGCAGAAATTATACCTGGTAAAACAAATTCTTCTGCCGCAGCCATTTCAGATTGGCTTTATCCGAATGATAATAATGAGGATGGAAAAATTCTTCGTCTCAGACAAGAATATTTCTTTACTAGCGCAACCATTCAACTATTATTCAAACTTCATCTTGAAAAACATGGTACACTTGACAATTTCGAAGAGTACTATTTCTTCCAGATGAATGATACTCATCCAGTAATGGCTAGTCTCGAATTTATTCGTTTACTCAAAACACACGGATATACGTTCGAGCAAGCATTTGAAAAGGCTCAAAAGTGCTTTGCATACACAAACCATACTGTTATGAGCGAAGCCCTTGAAACATGGGAAATGTACATGTTCAAGAATTTGTTGCCTGATATCTATAAAGTTATTGAAGAGCTTAATCAAAAGCTTATCGATAGCCTTATAGGGCAAAATAGATTTTGTTTTACCAAAGTCAAAAATGGTCGTATTTATCGTGAACCTAACTGGCGTAGTGATATTGACCATTACGAACTTTCTAAGCATGGTGTAGTCAAAATGGCTCACATAGCATGTTTCATTGGTAACAAAATCAATGGTGTTGCAAAAGTTCATAGCGAGATTCTCAAAGATAGTGTTCTTCGCAGATGGCATGATATTTATCCTAATCGTTTTTTAAATGTCACAAATGGAGTAACTCCTAGACGTTGGATTAGC
This sequence comes from Candidatus Scatovivens sp., assembly GCA_045648625.1. Classification (GTDB taxonomy): domain Bacteria; phylum Bacillota; class Clostridia; order TANB77; family CAG-508; genus Scatovivens. The sequence goes on along the minus strand of JAZROJ010000046.1, from coordinate 14,741 downwards.
CTAGCTAATCCATATTTAGAAGACTTCTTAAATGACTATTTAGGAACAAATTGGATTACCAACTTGTCTGAGCTTGAACAACTACAAGCTTTAAAAGATGACCCACTTGTACTTTCTAATTTTGCAAAAGTAAAAAATTCTGCAAAGCTTAGACTGGTAGAGCGAGTTAAAAAATTGGAAAATATTTTAATTGACCCTAGCAGCATTTTTGATGTACAAGTAAAAAGATTCCATGCTTATAAGCGTCAGCTTATGAATGGAATGAGGATTCTTTATTTTTATGATAAGATAAAAAAAGGAGAACTTACAGACTTCTACCCCACTACATTCATTTTTGGTGGTAAATCCGCAGCTTCATACGAATTTGCAAAACTTGTAATTCAGTTTATTAATGACCTTCAGGAAATGATAAACAATGACCCTGCAGTAAACACAAAAATGAAAGTAGTTCTTGTAACAAACTTTAATGTTAGTTATGGAGAATACATTTACCCCGCAGCCGATATGTCTGAACAGATTAGCCTTGCTGGAACCGAAGCTTCTGGTACAGGAAATATGAAGATGATGATGAATGGCGCAGTAACTGTAGGAACTTTAGATGGTGCCAATATAGAAATTGTTGACGTGGCTTCTGAAGATAACAACTACATCTTCGGAGCAACAGTTGATGTTATCAATGGTATCAAGCAATCCTATAACCACGAAAAGTTCTTAAATGAAAATCCTGAGCTCAAAAATCTTATCAAATATCTCAAAGGTGAATATCCCGGTTTGCGTCATGTTTATTGGCGTTTGGCAAATGAATTGGAACATGTTGATACTTATAAGGTTATGTATGATTTAAAACCTTATATAGATATCACCCTTGCAGCTAATAGAGATTATGCTACAGAAAAAATTACTGGTGATTTAAGTTATTTTACCAAAAAACAGTTTATGAATACTATTTCATCTGGTGTATTTAGCTCTGACCGTACCATAAAAGAGTACTCTGATCTCATTTGGCACATTTAAAGTTTTTTCAATTCATTATAAAAGACATAAGATCCCCCGAAGCTATAGCTACGGGGGCTTTTAATTTTAAAGATGATATTTTGTATCCTTGACAGTTCTGAATGATTACTCATCTAAATAACAAAATTAAATTGAAAATTTGTATATCTGTGATATAATAGTACGAGGAGGTATTAACTATATGAAAAAAGTATTTATAATGGCCTATTTAAGAAAAAATCTAGGTGACGACCTTTTTATAAAAATGCTACTAGAAAAATATACAAATTTAGATTTTTATATTAAATATGACAAACACGAATTTTTAGATTTCTTTAAAAAATATGATAATTTGCATATATTATATGGAAAAGATACAGATGAAGAATTATACAATTCTGATGTAAATGACTATGATGCATATATATATATTGGTGGATCTATATTTATGGAAGGTGGCGTATGTTACAATCTTTCTGAAAAATTTTATGATTTTGTAAAAAGATGTAAAGAAAATAATAAACCATTTTGCTATATAAGCTGTAATTATGGTCCATATAAAACACAAGAATATTTTGATCTTTCAAGAAAAAACTTTATGACATGTACTGATATTTGTTTTAGAGATTTATATTCTTATAATTTATTTAGTGATATTGAGAATGTAAGATACGCACCTGATTTTGTATTTAGCTACAAACTACCAGAAGTTTCAAAAATTAAAAATTCTGTGGGAATTTCTGTTATAGATTTAGGAATAAGAAACGATTTAAAAGATAAAAACGAAGATTATATACAATTTCTTTGTAAAAATATCAGCAATTATATTAATTCTGGAAGTGAAGTTTATTTATTCTCTTTCTGTGAACATGAAGGTGACGAAATTACAATAAATACAATAATGAATAATTTTCCAAATGAATCAAAGATTCATTCAGTAAAATATACTGGTGATTTAGATGAATATTTACAAAAGTACAATCAAATGGAATATATGATTTGTGCAAGATTTCATGCAATGATTTTATCAACTATAGCAAAACAAAAAATTTATGTGATGTCTTATAGTAAAAAGATCGATAGAGTAATTGATGATTTGGAATTAAATATTCCTATACTTCACTTTAACGAATTAGATGCAAATTATGACATGGCACTTGAGAATTTTAAAGCTGTTGATAATGAAAAAATTGAAAAAATTTCAAAAGAAGCAGAAAAACAAGATGAAGCTATAAGAAAATATATTATATAGAGGACAACCTATCTCATCTGTTCATATATATTCATCTTTATTAAAAAACACATAAAATTTAATTTTATGAAAAGAAAGGAGCATATGGCTAACTAGTAACTTTTCCAAAAACAATGGCATTGTTATTAACTAGAACCCTTGCTATTGTAAAAATAAAAATTTAGCCATACAAATCTTTATATGGGAAAAATAAATAATTATATTTCAAATGCACTAAAATATTATACAAACTATATGAGAATATTGATTTTAAAGCAAAAAGGTGCAAAAATTGGAAAAAATGTTGTAATTTGTAAAAATTGCAAATTTGATAATCCTGAAAAATTAACCATCGGAGATAATGTATATATCGGAAATAACTTTTATAGTAATTGTATTGGTGGATTAACAATTGGTAAAGGCACTCTAATAAGCTATAATTGTACAATAATGACATACAATCATGATTATAAAGAAGATTTATTTATGCCTTATGGATTATCAAACATATATAAAGAAGTTATAATAAAAGAACATGTATGGATAGGAATTAATGTAAATATTGTTGGTGGTGTTATTATAGAAGAAAACTCTATAATAGGAATGGGATCTACTGTTCCGAAAAACATTCAAGCAAACAGTATTTTTGCAGGAGGAAGATTTTTATCTGAAAGAGAAGAAAAAACACATAAATATGATTTATTACAAGTTAGATCAATATATAATCCTATACACTATTTAAAATTTGTTAATAAAATAAAAAACATCAAAAAAGATATTATCAAATTTGATGAAATAAAATCAGTATATAATGATTATGACATTCTTATTTTGATTTATAGATGGTGTGAAAATAATAATTATGTTGTAGATTGGAAAAATGAAACAATAAAAATTAAATAATAAATAGGCTACAAATATATTGTTATTAAATTTTTATTTTGTAGTTTTTATAAAAATTGTTTGTATTAATAATTGAGGATAATAAATGAATATATTAGAAATTAATAAAAAAAATTTGAAATATAATATAGATAAAATTTTTGAAAAAGCAAATGGCTCTCAAAAACAAGATGTTGAATCATCTACTCAGATCATAGCTGTTGTAAAAATAAATGCTTATGGATTGGGAATTGTACCTTTTTCAAAGTATTTAATGGAAAATGGAGTTGATTTTTTTGCAGTATCTACACCAGAAGAAGCATTTATCTTAAGGGATAATGGTATTAACTGTAAAATTTTATTATTAACTCCTGTTATAGAAAAAAACACTTTAATAGAATTAATACAAAGTGATATTATAATCACAATTGGTAGCAATTATGAGCTTAATCTGATTAATGAAATATATGATGAATTAGAAGTAGAAAAAATAAAAGTTCATGTAAAAATAGATACTGGTTTTTCACGTTATGGATTTTTATATAATGATTTAGAAGAAATTAAAAATGTATTTAATAATGAAAAAATAGATATTCAAGGAATGTTTACACATTTTTCAAAAACTTTAGATGAATCTTGGACTAATATCCAATTTAATAGATTTATTGAGGTTACTAACTATTTAAAGAAAAATGGTATCGAGCCAAATATGTTGCATTGTTGTAATTCAACTGCATTTTTTAAATATCCTAATATGCATTTAAATGCTGTTCGAATAGGCTCTGCTTGGCAAGGAAGATTGCCTAATAATATTGGAAATTTGAAGAAAATTGGAACATTAAAATCAAGAATTTTAGAAATTCGCACGGTAGGTCCTGGTTCAAATGTTAGTTATACTAATAAATATACTACAAAAAAGACCACAGATTTAGCTACTATTCCATTGGGCTATTTAGATGGTATTAATAAATCAAGAGAGCGTGATACCTTTAGTAAAATTGATAATTTTATAGCAGCTCTTAGAGAATTTAAAAATTTATTTAATACTAAACGTTTACAAGTAACTATTAATGGGAAACAATGTAATATATTAGGTAGATTGGGTACACATCATGCTATAATTGATGTTACAGATGTTGAATGTAAGGTTGACGATACAGTTATTATTGAGGCTAATCCAGTTTATGTTGATGAAAAAATAAAAAGAGAATATGTTTAATTTTAAATTAAGAAAAGAGTAAAAGTTTATAATTGATGTTTTATAAATTTTTACTCCTTTTATAATGCTGGTTTGAAACTATTTACAAAAATGTCTGCTTGACTTTTTATGTATACCATGCTATACTGTTTTGCGTAACATATTATTGTTGCGCTTCTGATTTGTTAAATATTCGGAGGCGCAAGCCTCCGGATTAAATTTAAAAGGAGGATACTATTATGTTTAAAGTATTCAAACAATTTAAAAAATCAATCCAAGAAATGAAGGAAGCTAAATAGGTTGCAAAGACAAATCATTTGTCTGCCAAAGAATCTATTAAGCAATCTTCCAAAAAGTACTCTATTTTGCCTATTGAAGAAATATTTGAAAAAATTCAAAAAAGCAAAGATAATGGGTACTCAAGCACTTGTATTAGTGAAGCTTATATTAATGGAGAACAACTCCTTAAATTAAGAGAGCTTGGCTATACAGTTGAAATTCATACTCCAAATGGGTTAACCCCATTCTTTATAGTTTCTTGGTGACATTTTTTTGCTGTGCTACACTTGCTGTGGCACAGCTTTTTTATTTTTAGATTATATTGCATTAAAAACTGCATTAAAATGCAATTTTAATGCAACGCCTATATTATTGTGTGATATTGTATAATATTGGATAAAAATTAGAAACTAAATATATTCTCTGAAAAGCACTTATTTTTCAATGCTTTTAGCATTTTGTAATACTCTATGATATTATGTGAAACCAAAAGAAAAACGAACCAAAATCAATGATTTTAGTTCGTTTTTGGTCGGTAGTACAAGGAGCTTAAGTCAGAAAGCCTTGATATATCAACACTTTTAGAATTAATTTTAAAATTATAATGCAATTATAATGCAAGTGAGAAATATTGACAGATATAATTACATTTTTTTAATAGCGTATTTATAATACGTTCATTTATCAATATACATAGTTCATTTAATTTTAAAATATTATATCTGATAAATTATTTCTGTATATTATATAGATACTTAAAATCAAAATGGACAGCTTATACATTTTATCTTGTCTGAAAAAAATCTAATATATACATTGTTTTTTTATGATAGTGACAGGATAACAAGATAAAATAATTAACTATTAAAATTCTATTGATAAAAATATAGAGTATAGTTTTTTCTATACTCCATAACATTTTAATTTTGTGTTTGTAATTTTCTTCTATACTCTAAAAGTTTTTGTTTTCTTATTTGGTTTGATTTTTTTAAATCAGCTATTTGCTTGTCATATAAATTACAAAGCGAAATATATTGTTCTTGTGTTAAATCTTCTTCTTTAATTTCTCCATTATCATATTGCTTTTGAAGTTTTAATAATTTTGTTTCTTCATCTTCAATATTTCGTATAGATTCCATAAAAGAATTTTTTGTATTTTCTCTTTCTGTTGCTATGTTTTCTGTGTTATTCTCAATAGCATTAACTTCGCTAACGAATTTATTTTTACGAAATAAGTTTCTAAAAAAACTTTTTATTTTATAAAAAATACTATTTTCATTTACTTGTACTAATGACTTTTCTTGTGTGTTTTCCTTCATACTATTTCACTCCTATTTTTGTTCTCCTGTTTTTTCACTTTGTTTAGCTATCAATGCTTCCATTTCTGTATATTTTTTTGCTGTTTCTTGTAAAGAATCTCTCTCAGCTTTCTTTTGTTGTAATGGTGATTTTCCAGGTCTTATAATTTCTCCAAATTCATTAATAGATGCATCTACACTCATTGCTTCACCAAACTCTTCTGGTGTCATCCACTCTGGAATTGGAGAATCTGGTCTATCATCCATATCTGGATTTTCTGAATAAAAATTATCTAACTCTTCTTCAGCTTCAATAAAAAATCTTATTTCTTCATTTCTAGTAATCGACTTGCTATCACTGTGATATTCATACCCAAATTCAGCATATGCTCTTTTTAAAGTGTCTTCAGGATATACTTCTTCTAATTTATATCCTGCACCTTCACAGATTTTTTTCAATTCCTCTGGTGTCATTCCAGATGAAAAATAAGGTGTTAACGTAGTTCTAAAGTTTTGATAATTTTTAGATAAACTATCTGAATCTTCTGAATATTTATCCCAAACAAGTTCCCAAATTTGATAATTTCTATCATTTTTTAAGTGTCCTGTTATGCTTTGCATTGCTTGTCTAACTTGACGATTATGGTCTAATTGCCAATAGCGACTAAGTTGTTCAGGGGAAATTATTTTTTCTTGCAATATATTATATAATTCTTGTATATCACTTGTTATTGAGAAAATTTTATCTGCCCAGTCAGGACGCCTTATTAACACATCTGCTAATTCTGCGTTAGACAATTCTTCTAAATTTCTAGCTCTTTTTAGTGTTGTAGGACTATCTTCTCTTCCTTCTAGCCAGTCTAATAATTCCTTACTTTCTGGTTTTCTTTCTATTTTTGTTAAGCTGTCATTATCAGGATTATATGTATAGCCAAAACTTTCATATAACTCAATTAAAGTATCCGTATCAAAAATTTCTTCTAGTCTATAACCTCTATCTTCACACATTTCTCTTAAATCGGCAGGTGTTGCTCCATAAGCCATATCATCTTTTAATTTTTGTGCAAATTCATTATCATAAGGAATGTTCTCAATATATTCATCATCTAATTCATATTCATTATCTATATCATATCCTAGATAATCAGATAAACTATCTAAAGCTTGTTGAACATCATTATTATTTTGCCAATCATCATCATCTACAATAGCACCATCTGGTAATCTATACTGTATTATAGCATCATATAATTCAGAAACATCATCTATTACTGAACATATTTCTCTAACTCTATCTGGCTCTCTCATTAATAATAAAGCTAATTCATCTATGCTCATATCACTTAAATTTTTTTCATTTTCCATAATAATTCCTCCATATAATAATACAATTATATTATAACATATTATGATTTTTTTGTACAATTTTTGTACAATTTTTGTACAATTTTATTTCTATACTATCCACATATACGACTTTGAATTTTCAAGATAATAAATTTATTATTTATTTTTTTATCCATTCTAATTAATTCTCATAAGTACATATATGTCTTAAATTTATCAAAAATAAAACAATAATTTTATTATTTAAAATAAAAAAACTATCTACATTTATTGTAAATAGTCTTTATATTTTTTATTATGAATTCTTATCAAAATCAATTAATATATCTCCCAATTCTTCACTCTGTAGTTTAAAAACATTTTTAAATTCTGAAACATAAAAATTTGAAAATTGGTCGATTTGAAACTCTATATCTATATCTTTTTTATCGCTTAATATTAACCTATAATTGTTGATTAATATTTTACTTTTTTCTATTATAAACAATGTTTTTATCCAACTGTCAATACTTAAATATGCACATTTGCCTTTAAATTCTTCTATTCTTTGTTTAAATTCTTCAAAATCAATTTCTTCCATTTTACTTTTCTCCTTATACTTCTAAAATATATTGTGCATCCATTCCAATTAATTCAATACGAAGTGCTTTATCAGTTTTAATTTTCTTAATAAAATCTAATAATATTGTACAATCTATATCTTCGTTTGAAATAATAATTTTGTGCTTATTTATTAATATTTTTGATTTGTCGATCCATATTCTTGTACTAAATATACCTTTGACTTCAACATATACTTTTTGATTTCTAAAATTTTTAATTAATGCTTTTTTCATTCTCACATAATTTATATTATTTAGCATTAGATTTCGCCTCCAGTTTTTCATATTTCTTTTTTAATTCATACCATTTGGTTTTTCCGACAACCTGCAATCTGCCAAGCATTTGTATTAGTTAATTCTTTATTTTTAATTTTTACATATAATTTTTTCAATAATTCTTCATCTGAAATATATTTAGGTCTGCCAACTTTTCTATTTTTTAAATCTTGCATTTTTAAATCTTGCATTTTTAATTCCTCCATTTTCATATAATTTTACAAAATCATAAAACTTATTTCTTTTTAAACCAGTTAATTCGATTCCTTTTGTAGCAGTAATTTCTCCATCTTTCCATTTAATATATATTTCTTCAAAATTTGTAGGAATTTCAATATTAGGTCTACCAAATTTTACATTTTTAGATTTTGCAATTGCAATTCCGCTCTGCTTGTCTTTTTCTTATTATTTCTCTTTCATTTTGAGCTTTCCAACACATAATTTCGAAAATGATGTTATTTATCATCTTAACAAGAGGTTTAATATTTTCATCTTCATAATTAATGTTTAATGCTGGTAAATCTAAAACTCGCACATTTATTTCATTATCACGAAAATATTGCCATTCTCTTTTTAGTTCTTCTTGATTTCTGCCAATACGGTCTAGTTCTTTAATTACTAATGTATCGCCACGTTCTAATGATTTTTTCATATATTGGTAACCAATTCTTTCAAAATCTTTCCCAGATTGCTTATCTTGATAAATATATTTTTCTTCAATTCCCATTTCTTTTAATACTTCAAGTTGTCTGTCAAGATTTTGGTCTTTACTACTAACTCTAACATAAGCTACTGTTTTTGACATTTTCATCACTCCATTTCTTAATTTTTATGTTTAGAAAAGTAGTCATATATTTTTAAATATTTATAAAGTGTTGCAACCACTTTTCTAAACAAGATTTTTGACTAATTTTTAATATTGATTTTTTTATACTTTTTTCAACACTCATTTTTATCTATCACATAGCCACCAGATAAAAGCAATATCAACTATAATCTGTAATAATATGAATAGCATTTTTATCATTCGCCTCCAGTAATACTTTAAATTTCTAGGTCATACAACTTATAAAATCGTCATCTGCCACAATAATATGGTCTAATAGTTGTATATCCATAATTTTTGATGTTTCTTTAATTCTTCTTGTTATATTAATATCTGCTTGACTTGCCTTTGCACTTCCACTAGGATGATTATGTATTAAAATCATTTTGTTTGCGTTAGCTAATAATACTGTTTTATAAATTGTTTTAATATCTATTCCACAATAATCAAATCCACCTTTTGCAATTTGAGAATATGCAACAACTTGATTTTTACTATTTAAACATATTAACAATGTGTTCTCTTCTGGTGCATTACTTAATTGTTCTATACTATTTATGTATTCAACGACTTCTAATGGTGTTTTTATAATCCTAGAATTATACTTAAAATCTTGCTCTCTTACCATTTGTAATTTAATTTTACTAAATTGCATTTTCTAATTTCTCCTTTTTTTAAATTTTAAATTTTTAGATTTTTAATTTTTAGTAAGTAGGGGATTTAATCCCCTTACTTCTAAAATTCTTCACTTTCTATAAACATACAACTTTTTGTCACTTCTGTTGTTCTGTTTATCTCCATTAGTTCATCATCTGTTAAAGTATTTGTAAATTCTACTAAATCATTTACATTTTTTCTTTTAGCTTGTATTTCATTTAAAACTTTACTTTTTCCCAAACCTGTGGATGTTGCGAAATAATCTCCTTCTTTATGATAAAATTTACTAATGTTTAAAGATACTTGATTTTTGTAATTGTATCTCAATTTAAATTGCAAATAATTTTGCTTATCTAGGTCTATATGTTTAATTAAACTTTTTTCATTGTGAAATATAAAATATTCTGTATCAAACCTCCAATTGTTTTTACATTGGTTATTAATTTTTTGTATTTGTTCTCTTGTTATTTTTGACATAATAAAAAATCACTCCTTCAAATTTTAAAATTTTAAAACTTTACAAGTGATTTCAAATATTGTATAATAAATATATGAAATAGCTTGTATAAGTTATTTTCTAGTGTGATGTAGTACTCTGTTTGGCGATGGATACTACATCATTTTTTTGTTTTATTTGTACTCTTTTGTAAAATTCTTTTCAAAACATTCAACTTTCATCAACTCCTTTTCTCCATTAATCAAATCGTCAAAATGCTTCTCGCTCTAGCATTTAACCTATATTTATTATACCATATTTTATGAACTCTGGGAATCACCTAAACGAAAAAAGTTCATAAATTTTGCAAAATATTTTCGCTTGAAAGTGAGGCACAGAGAGGCTTTAGGGATTTTCCACCTAACTTGACAAGAACAAGTGTTTCGTGGTATAATATATATGGTGGATAAATTATCCAACTATAACACATATAAAAGAAGTTGCACCATTTTAGACAGGCAACCTTTTTTGAAAGGTCTTGTTTAAAATGGATTTTGTTTTTAATACTGAAAATATTAGTGCTGATTTTGAAACAGATATTGTAATGTTATTCAATGCAGATTGTAGAAACATATTAAATAATATAAAAAATGAAAGTATAGACTTGTTTGTATCAGATATTCCATACAAAATAAGCCGTAAAGGAATTGCTAAAAAGAAGGAACGGCAAAAAATATATGGGTGGAATATTTGACAGTTATACTAATTCACAAGAAAATATCAATAATATAAAAAGTGGTAAAATATTCAATAATAACGATATTAAAATAAATGAATATATTGTCGAAGTTTATCGTGTATTGAAAAATAGTAGTCATTGTTACATATTTTCAAACTGGAGTAACCTTAATGAAATTATAACTGAAACGGAAAAAGTTGGATTTAAACTGCAAAATGTTTTAGTCTGGGAAAAAGACAATAAAGTTTGTAACAAATACTATATGAATCAAACAGAATTTATATTATTTTTTAGAAAAGGAAATTCAAAAAATATAAATAATATGGGAACTTCTAATATATTAAAAATTCCAAACGTTAAGAACAAACTGCATCCAACTGAAAAGCCAATCGAACTTATGAAAATATTAATTGAAAATAGTTCAAATAAAAATGATATTGTATTAGATTGTTTCGCTGGAAGTGGATCGACAGGAGTTGCGTGTTTGGAAACAGGCAGGAAATTTATAGGAATTGAAATTGATGAGAAGTATTTTGATATTGCAAAACAGAGAATAAAAGAAATAATATAACATACTGGGGGCTAGTAAAGGAAAACTAGCTTTTTTCTTTATCTAAATAAGTGTATGTGTACCACGACAGTCCTGCATATTTAAATTTAAAGCTAAACTAAAAAGATTTTAAAAATAGGTGGTATGCCTCGACCCCAAGCAATTTTTTTAATGTCTGGGTTTTGAGGCAAAAACCAAATTATAAAAAGTGTTTATAGGATTGATAGATTTAAAAGCCTTGAAATTTTTGATATTTGAGGGGGATTTTTTGCGAAGCAAAAATCTCCCTCCGAGAAAGTAAATACAAACAATCTCTATTGTGAGAAATGCTTGCATTTTGAACAATAGAAAGAATTGTTTTATTTACTTTAGTCCGTAACACTAGTAAGCAACCTTTAACAAGATATAAAAAATAACCTGCCATAAAAAATCCATTGTAATTATTTAATAATTTATAAAAGAGGACAGGAAAGCAAGTTATTATATCTAGTGGCTTAATATAACTTAATTATAAACCGACCTACTTATTATAACCTGTCTACCTGTCCTTGTGTAAAAAATTGTGGGCTTTTAAAGGAGATTTTGAAAGACACTTTAAAATTCTTATATGTCTATACATTATCTAAATTATATTTTTTTCTTAAATCTTTTAAAATTCCTTTAGTAATATAATATGACATTCTTTTTTTGGAATTAATCCCACCATAAGTTTTTCTGTCCTTTTGTAATTCAAATTTACTTAAATATCTTCCAAGTGATTCAAATGATTTTATTTCTCCAAATTCTCCTGTATCCTTTAAAAAATAATACATATCTTCTAATTTGTACCAATCTGGGTGTTCTTTGATTTCATCTTGTTCATTTACTAAAATTTCTAAATATTTTATTATTCTCGGAGTTAATTCAGTATATTTTGTTTTATCTAATTCTTGCCTTAAAATTTCGGCATAGCTTAATATTGAATTAACCGTTTGAATGTTAAGTTCTTTATCAACAATTTTTGCAATTGCATATAAAGGTTTCCACAAATCTTTTTCTCTAGGTGTATAATTCTCTGGAAATACTAATAACTCTTTATCTTGATATAATTTATGTATTTCATCTGCATATTTTAAGCCAAAAATATGTAATTCGTCTATAATTTCCGATATTTCTTTTCTCACTTGTGGAGTTAATTGAAATTCATCAATTTTAGATATATTATTAGCTCGTTTCATATTAATTTTTATACATCTACTAAAAAGAACATTGTCTATATCTGTAATACCTGCAAATACCTTTGGAGAGAACGCACTAAAAGATATTGGCTCATAATTATTTTCAGAACATCTTGAAACAGTTGCTCCTGTTTTAAAACCTACTTTTAAAATTGTTAATATTAAAGATTTATCTTCTCCTGTCATATTTTCAAATTCATCAAGAAATAAAGTAGAGCCATTATTTTCAATTATTCTATATAATACTGCTGGAGTAGAGCCTACATTTGTAATTCCATTAAAAGAAAATTCTTTTACAACATCAATTACAGTAGACTTTCCACTTCCTGCTTCTGCATTAAGCCATATATATGGAACATATCTAAACAAGCAATAAACATAAGTGTGCATTATCCATAAAGCCATAATATCATATAAACTTTCTATTGGAAAAATAATATATTTTAATAATTTTTCTTTTAACTTTTTAAATGTTTTTCCAGCTGTTATATTGTCTTGGGCTTTTAGAAATCTTATATATGATTCTACTTTAAAGCTTGATGTATTTTTATCGTGTTTCAGATAAATTCCTTTTTGTTCACAATCTTCATATTTATATAATTCTTTTTTTGATGAAACAAAGCACTTTACTTTCTTATGGTCTTTACTTCTTAATATTGCCATATAACTTAAACCGTGTTCCTCTGTGAAATCCATATAAGGTATTATTATATGTATATAATCATTATCTGGTGCTATTTCCGATAGTAGATTATTTATATATTCCTCTTTTCCTTGTTTTGTTTTTGAAAAATTTTCTTTACAAATTAGTCCTAATTTTTCTTTTTCTTCTGTATTTAATTGAAATTTCTGATGTACTTCTTTTATTATATTTGTTATATCTGTTTTTTCAATTTCCTCATCATTTATAACATTTAGCATAAATTCTTCTGCTTGGTTATAATTGCTAGAAGTATCTAATGTAGACACTTCTAGTTTTTCTAATTTTTGCTTATATTGAGATAATTTATTATTTTTTTCCAATTTTATTTTTCCTCCTGTTCATTACTGTGTATAATTATATTTTTTCCTTCAACATATTCTTTAATTTTATCTACTATATTAATTGTCCACATTAAACTAAAGCTAAAAGCAGTACTAGTTTCTTTAAAGTCTAGTAAAATAAGCCTATGAAAACAACCACTTTCTACACCTTTTTTAGTTGGTAAATAATCTTTTTTAAATAAGAATTGATATTGCATTTCTCTTAAAATTTCATTTACTTTAGTTCCAGTCCAACCTTTACCTAACATATTAGCTATTTCTTCAGCTTTATAATAAATTTGTTTTTCTGGATTTAATAAGGACGACCAATCCACACTTTTTAATATGTCTTGTTCTTTTTTACCTAATTGTAAAATTGCTTTTTCTAACTTAGCTAATTGAGGATTTATCATCATTTCTACAAAATTGCTATCTTTTTTTTCTTCTTCCATTTTTTATTTCCTTTCTATATTTTTTAATTAAACAAATTTCCTTTTGCATTATGTAAGAGTTCTTGAAATTTTGTACGTTCAATACACCAACCACCAAAGTTCGTACCGTATTTCTGACAAAATTCAGTAGCTTTGTTTAATCCTATTGGGTAATTATCCTTAATTTCTCTAGCATACAGTAATTCTGGTAATTGATTATTTTTAGAACAAAATTCTTTTAATAAATCTCTTATTTCTATTAAAATTTCATCTGTCATTTTGCCTCCTTTTCTTGTAATCAAGCTTGACTATGTCTTTATTTTAGCAGGTTTTAAAGCATAAAAAAATGAGGGAAACTGTATTAAATTCCCCACATTTTTATAAACTCGATATTTTTATTAAGAGTTTCAACATTATATTTAATTTTTTCTTTATTTTTTTCTATGCTTTTCCTGTTATTTTCTATATCTTTTCTTACTATGAATTCAAAATCAGTATTATTTAATTCCAAATAATTAATTATTTTTAACAATGTTTCAAGTGTTATACTTTTTGATTCTTGAGGATTTGTTTGTTTTATGATTTCTTCTATAAAACAACTATCTTTTCCTAATTCTAAAGAAATACATCTTCTTTCTATTTTTGTTAATTTGCTAAATTTTTCTTTAATTAATTTATTTAATCCATAAAATAAAAAAGATACTCTTTTACCATTTAATATATCTTCCTCACACATTTTAAAACAAAAAGGTTTTA
>JAZROJ010000045.1:0-2237 GCA_045648625.1 Candidatus Scatovivens sp. | reverse complement strand
TAAAAAATAAATATAAAATTAATTATAAAAAAATAAGTATATAAGTTTAGAGAGAGAAAATATTTTGCATATCTAAAATTGAAGTTAGAAATTCTTTGAAGAAAAATGAGGAATGCTCAGCATTTAGCTGAGAGAGGCTCATTTTAATTCATTAGAATTTATACGAAATTTTAGCGTATACAAAATATTTAAACGAAGTAAACTTATATACTTATTTCTATTTATTATTTATATTTTTTATATTTATTTTAACTTTCTATACTTATAAAACATATAAAAGTCAAAATTAAAAGTTATCACATATCTTTCAAATAAATAGTCGGATTCAAATACTCACCATTTTTACAAATCTCAAAATGCAAATGAGGCTCATCAGCAATTTCAAAACTAGAGGTTTCACCAACAGTAGCAATAGTTTGACCTTTTTCGACACATTCACCCTCAGACACAAATTCTGTAGTTAAAAGATTAGAATAAATAGTTTTAAAACCACCTTCATGAACAATAGTAATAGATAAACCAAATCTAGGATCAGATTTTATAGATTCCACAGTTCCTTTCTCAGAAGCAACTACAATAGTTGTTTTAGGAGCTTTTATATCAATTCCCATATGAGTTGTCCATTCTTCAAGAGTATTTGAATAAATCAAAGTATCTTTAGCAAAATCTTTAATAATTTCTCCAGAAACAGGAGCACAAAAAGCCAAGTTTGCTTCTACACTTTCTGTAGTAGTACTAGATATTTCATTTATAGCACTATTATTCACAACATTTCCAACAGTGTTTGCAGCAGCATTATTTACAGTATTAGTATTGCTAACTGTATTATTAACTGTATTTGTTTTTTTATTTACTGTAGAATCTACTGGTGTTTTGCTTGTACTTTTTTTCTTTTCTTCTTTTACAGTATTATTTTTAGCTTCTGCTATATTTTTATCAGAACTACTACTAGCCTGAGTATAATCTTTCAAATCTTCATTTGGTACAATATCACTCATTTTACTTAATTCTAATAATTGATTATTAGCTTCATCTTTTAATTTTCTATTATACATTACAAAAATTGTTATAAATGCAATAATTGAAATTACTAATGTTGTAGCAAAAATATAAATTAATCTTTTTAATTTTCTCTCTTCAAAAAAATCTCTTCTTCCCATATCTAATTCCTTTCTAAGTATTAAATTTAATATAAGTATTTGCATTTTTTTGAAGTTTATTCACTTATTTCCACATCTTTATAATAATATTTTATAATTTCTTCATAATTTTTTCCTTGTTTTGCCAAAGCATCACTTCCGCCTTGACTTAATCCTACTCCATGACCATATCCAATTACTGCAAATTTTATATTTTCTTCTAAAACTTCTACTTTAAATTTTGCAGATTTTAGTCCAAATAGGCTTCTTATTTCTACTCCTAATAATTCTGTATTTCCTATTTTAATTTTTTTTACTCTATCTCCTTCTGTATATTCAGTTATTTTTATAGAATCTTCTTTTTCAAAATCTATTTCAAATTTTGAATTTTTTTCTAACATTTTGTTTCTAAATTCATCTTTTGATAATACAATTTCTGAACTATAAGATGTGTAAGCTTCTTCTCCACTAGTTTCCACCACTTGTAAATAAGGATATGCTCCTCCCCAAACATTAATTGGTAGCTCTGTTTTTCCTCCACTATTACTATGAAAAAAAGCATTTATTGGATTTCCTTGATATAATGCAACTTTACCTTTTGTAGCGTTAACCGCTGTTACAATTTTATTCCAATTTTCTTCTCTTTCTTTTTCTTCCCATCTAGCCATTCTATTTTGTTTATCTATCCACGCTTGACAACATTTTGAGTCATCACACATATCTGCATTTTCGTGTTTACTTCCATTTTTCATTTTAAAACTAGTATAGGTTCTAGCTACTACTGCTTGAGCTTTTAAAGCTTCTAATTCATAGCTTGCTGGCATCTCAGCTGATACTACTCCATATAAATAAGTATCTAAATCTAATGTCTCTACTTCTTTGCTTGCGACATGAAGTAATTTGATATTACTATAATCTCCATAATCAAATTTTTCTTCTACTATATTTTGAACCTCCTGTTCTTCTGCTACAACTTCTTCTGTTTCAAATTTGTTTGTAAACAAAATTGGTAAAGCAAATATTAATAAAATTACAAGTAAAAAATATAATAATAATTTTTTCAATATTTTCTCCTTTTCTAACTTAAGGTTTTTATAT
>JAZROJ010000044.1:0-37490 GCA_045648625.1 Candidatus Scatovivens sp. | reverse complement strand
TTATTTTTTAATAACTTTTTTCTTAATAATAATAATTCCTATTGCAATTATTATTAAAGCTACAAATATTATAGATAATATTTGTATTGTTAATTCTTTCCAAGCATTAATACCTGTTGGAGGTGTTAATGTTATAATTTCTGTTGCACTAGAATCTCTTTCTTCCATTGATGCTTTGAATTCTCCATTAACTGGATTTGCATTACCAGGAGTTGTTTTTACATCTCTTCTACCATTTATAACATCATATTTAACTACTTCTGCTAAATTATCAAATGCTAATTTATCTGCATCTGAATCTGAAGCTATTGTTCTTGAAGTTTGTAATGCGATTTTTGAAGAATATTTTGATGCATCAACACTATAAGGTAATAATTCTTTTTCAAATCCCTTATTTGTTAATGTATTATTATCCTCTATACTATCAACACTTACAATCAAATTATTTTTTTGTTCTGTTATATAGAATATTCCATATTTATCTTTGATATTATTTTCCCTAATAATATCTCTATTTATTAATCTGTTTGCTTCAAATCCATTTCCAGTAATTTCATTAATTGTTACATTTCTCCAACTACTGTCAACACCTTTGTTTTTATCACTTGAAAATACTGCATCATTATCTACATAGTCTACTAATTGTCTAACAGCTACAGTTACAATTTCGTCTCCACTAGCAGCTTCTGAACCTTTATAATAAGTTTTTCCTAGATATGTTCCAATTTTAATATTAGATTGTAAACCTGCTGTTGTTTTTACATATGTTGAATTATTTTTTTGTATATCTTTTGCTGCTTTTAACAATTCCGTTGCTACTGTTGTATTATTTGCTATTGCAACTTGTTCAATATTTTTAAGTTTATTATCAACTTTATCAATTTCACTTAAGTTTAATGCTGTTATTGCATAATGTACTTCTACAGTTGAACCTTGTAATAAATCTTCATCAATGTTTATAAATCTAAAGTTTTGTAAACCATTTGACAAATCTTTATCTTCATATTTATTAATTGCCTGTAATTTATCTGTTCCTATTGAACTTGCATTTAAACTTATCTTCGCTACTAAATAATTTCCATTATTTAATTTTCCTATTTTTGTATAGTTGTTTGCTACATATTCAATTTCTGAAATTTCTTCATAACTAATATCATATATTGCATCAAATATTGCTTTTCCATCTGATGTGATTAATTTTATAGAACTAATTTGTTTATCTAATATTATATTAGTTTTTGGTCTTTCTTCTAAACCAATATCAATATTATCTACAGTATATACAATAATTTTATTTTGTATAAATCCATTATCTATAGTTCCTTTTAATTCTTTTACAGTAATACCAGCTAAATTTTCTTCGCCAACAACTGTATTTATATTAGTGTCTTCAATATTTAAATTAATTTTTGCTGTATCTGCATACATATAATAATCTTTATATAGATTTGTATGATTTGCTTCTACATCATTAGCTGTTGCAAGAACAGAACCATTTACATTTGTAATTGTTGTTGATTTAGAAATTACTTCTAATCTTCTAGATTCGTTATCTCTTGCATCAGAAATTCTATTTTCTATACTTAAATTTAAATCATGCCATTCATTGTTTAAGTATCCATTAGAATCCGTATTTGAAACTCCTGGTTGATATGTTGTAGCTTTATAGTCATTACCATTATATATAGCTGTGGTTTTTTGAAGTGCATCTCCATCATAATTTGCTATTAATATTTTTTCATTTCCAGAATATGGAGTTACATTTCCAGAAGCATCTAATTTTAATGCAACAGGTGCTCCTGTAATATTTTCAGAATCTTCCAATTCTGTTTTATCATTTCCATATAAGAATCTTACAACATAGTTACCTGCTGGAATATTTTCAAATAAATATTCTCCTGGTTTTAGTCCATCTATTGAATTTGTTCTTGAAGTTTCTGTAGTACTATCAAATCCTGTTAAAGATTCTAGAGTTCTACCTCCTAATATGTCTAACTGTCTATTTGTAGGCCATAAGAAATCATATTCGGTATACTCTGTTGATGCACCTGGATTTTTAACTAATACTTTTTCGATAAGTTGAGTAGTTAAACCTCCTATTAGAGCTTCTCCATCATCATACTTACCATTTCCAATATTTGACACATCAGCTCTATCTTCCCAAGCTGTACCTTTTATATTTCTTTCTTCTTCAACAATAGTTAAGTTAAGTATTGGAGCTGAATCTGTATCATCTTCATACCAAGATCTTTCATTATATTCATTTATATTGATGTTTCCTGGAGCTGAATCTCTATCAATTTTACCAGCTACGCTTCCATTACTATAATATGTTGAATAATTAGAAATTTCTACTATATTAGCTTTTTGCCCTAATATAATTGCATTTTTTACACCTTCATAATTTTCTTTTTGTACTTTAAAAGTTACTATAATTTCGGCTTTATCTCCACTTGCCAATCTTAAATTTCCTAAGTTAGCAGTCATTTTATTATAAGTTAAATTATCAGATCCTAATAAATTCTTATCTGTTACTACCCAGTTTACTTTTGAACCATTTACAGTTGAAGCATTTGCTATTTCTGTAACTTTTTCTACTGGTTTTCCATCTATTGTTTGAATATATTTTGTTTCTGGTTCCATTATTGGTGATCCAAAACTGCTATCAAAATAATCATCAATACTATTTATTCCAACAACATATGTTGGTGATTCATTATAAACATTAATTTTATATGTTAGATATACATCCAATTCTGTTGAGCTTACATCTTTTAATAATACTGATTTATAAAATTCTTCTACAGCATCATACATAGTACCTTTTGTCTGATACAATTCTGCTCTATAATAATAATCTGTATTATAAAGACCTAATTTATAGTTAATATTCATATTATCTGCATCTAATTGTCTTGATATTGAGCTTCCTGTCAAATCTGCTAATGAATTAAATCTATAATTAATTACTTTTCCATTAACAACTACTTTAGCAGAATATAAATCTTTTGTTACTCCTATATCTGCCTCTTCTCTTCTAATTAAACCTAAGTTAATATTTGTAGTATAACCATAAGTTGATGAATATGTATATGTTTCCACCATACCTAAATCATCTATATCTTTATCTACATTTTCTAAGTGACATTTATTATCAAAAGGATATGTTAATCCACCTTCTGAAGTTCTTGCTGTAGTTTTAAATACTTCATAAATTTTTCCTCTGCTATCTTTTGTTTGTAATTTAGAAACTTTTCTTGAAGTATCAAAACCTTCTGAATAATCTGTTGCCTTATAATATACAGAATAATTTCCAGAACCACTTACTTGACCTACTGTATTTCCATCAATATCTATTGGGCTTCCACCAGAAACTTGTGCTATTCTATTATTTACTTCTTCACGATTATAATCTAATGCCATAGAATCTTTAATCCAGCCATCTCTTTGTGTTGTAGTAGCTGATTTAAAAGATTCTGCACTACCTCCTGATGTTTTTAAGAATGTTGTAGGTTCATAAGTTTGACCATCATATATAAACTCAACATCATATGTAGCTCTACATCCACTCTCTTTTTGCTCTTTTGATACTGCTGGTACATTTAGTTTAGGTGCACTCCAGTATCCACCTTCTGTGTATATTGGATAACTAGCTCCTCTTGCTAATTCTCTTGATATTTCTGTATTTCCACTATAAATAACTTTATAAATGTAAACTTCTACACCATCAAGGCCTATTTCACCTTGATCATAAATACCTTGTGTTCCATAATTTTGAATTTGTTCTGACTCTTTATTTTCTACTTTAGTATCTTCCCAAACAAAACCAGATAATCCTATTGTTAAATTTAATTCTACTCTAGTACTTAATTTGTTTGTTACTATACAATCTATAGTTTTATTTTCTTGTAGAGTTCCTCTTTCATTAGTAATGCTTTGTAATTTCCATCCTTTAGGCATTCCTACTTCTGAAACTGTATATGTAGGAGCTGTTTCTCCAGACCACTCAATTATTGGTGTTTCAAAACTTTCGCCAGCTCTTAATGTATCAGTAATAACTTTAGTAGAATTTACAAAATGTTCTCCATTTAATGTAAATGAACCTGTAATCGCTACACTGATAGTAAATACTCCGTCAAGAGCATCTGCTTGCATTTTCTCATCAGTAATAATCTCTTTTGTTACTCTTATCTTAGCTCCTTGAGATTCTAGTCTGTTAACACAAACCACATTTATAATTCCATCTTTATCTAATCTTCCAGTAGCATTAGATATACTTACAAGAGTAGCTCTTCCTGAATCAATCTCTTCTACTGTATATGTAGGAGCAATATCTCCACTCCATATAAATTTTTCAGAACGATATGTTTCTCCTGCTTTTATACCTACAATGTATGGCTCATACCCTTCTACTGTTATTCTAAAATAAAATGTATCCTCACTAGTACCGCCATTTTCTAATTTTTTTGTAATTTGAATTTGGCCACCTATTTTTTTAGAACCATTAGTAAAAGTTGCAACTTGAGCATTCGCTACTCCTCCTTCTACTAATTTACCACTACTATTAATAACAGACATCAACTTAGAAATACTTGAATCTTGCTCTTCAACTATATAAGTTGGTGCATTTTCACCATACCATTCAATTACATTAGAGGTCCACATGTTTTCACTAGAAACATTAATATCTGTTAATAACATTGTTGTATTGTTATATTCAGTTCCATTATATTTGAAAGTACCTTTTATTTGTACTTTAAATTTAAATGCAATACCTTTTAATGCTTTATCTATTACTTTTTTCTCTATTTTCAAATATCCAGATGTTTTATTTATTTTATTTATAAATTCATTTTTTACTACAAAATCGTCTTCACTATCTGGTCTTAGTTTTCCTGTTACAGTTTTTTCACTAAGATTAACTGTAGCATCTCTATCTGCATTTATTCCACCTAAATATGTTCCTTCTGGAAGTTCTACTTCTTTTATTACATATGTTGGATTTGCTTCATCTTCAGACCAAGTATAATCAGCCCTATATTCCCAAATATATTTATTATTTACAAGTTCTGGTTTTAAAGAAACAATTCCATAATCTTTTTCTCCAACTTTAATATTAAATTTAAAAATTAAAGATTTAATATATTCATTTGAGAAATTATTAGCATTTTCTAATACTTTTATAATATGTAAAGAACCTTTTTTACTAGTTTTTGTTCTGTTTTCTGCAATAATATTTATTGTTTCACTATTTTTTAAATTTCCTTGTTTTGGATTTATAGTTGCTTGAATTCCATCTAAACCATTTAAGTTTTCTTCTAATAAATATGTAGGCTCATTTCCATTCCATATAAAATCTGTTAATACTGTCTCTGCAGATGTTGTACCTGCTGGAACATTTATTGTTACTGGAATTTCCATAGTGTCATTTACAAAGGTATTTCCTTGATAAGTAAATGTTCCTGAAACTTTTAGCACAAATTTATAATCTTTTGCTGCTAATGTATCTGAATTTATGATTTTAGTTATTTTTAAATTACCTTTTCTAGGAGCTTCTATTTTGTTAATAATGTTATTAGTTACTGTTAGGTCTCCATTTATATCAGATAAAACACCTTTTACAGTTGTTCCGCTTACCGTTATTGCATTATCAGAACAATTTGCACTAACAAAGCTTGTTCCTTCTGGCAAATCAAATTCTTCTATTGAATAATTTAATAATTGATTTTTTTCTAAATAATAATAATCTGATTCATAATACCATATATATCTTTTATTTTCCCTTATAGGTTTTAATTCGATTATATTTGTACCATATTCGTCTACATTAATTTTAAATTTGAATACCAAAGATTCTATATATTCATTAGTATACAAATCTGCATTCTCTAGAGTTTTAACAATTTTTAGTTTTACTTTTTCTTTTATTGGTTTATTTGTTACTGTTACTGTAGTTACTTCACCACTTTTTATTGTTCCACTTCTAGGAGTAATTGATTGTAATTCGTAATCACTATTAAAAGTAGTATCTTCTTCAACTGTATATGTTGGTGCATTTCCTTCAGTCCAGCTAAATCCACTAAGTTCTGTATATGCCTCTGTTTGGCCTTCAGTAATGTTTAACACCAATGGTATTTCTGAAGTTTTTCCATCACTTGTAATTTTTACGATAATAGAAAAACTTTGATTCATTTTTGCTGGTTCTGTTAATTTTTTTACAATTCTTAAATTTCCAAAATATACAGTTGGCTCTGGTGGAGTTGGTGGGTCATCATCATCGTCATCATCGTCATCATCATCGTCATCATCATCATCATCATCGTCGTCGTCATCTTCTTCTATCGGTGGTTCTTCAGCTTCATAATCACCAGTCCAGTCTAATTCTACTTCTTCATACCATCTTTCTCCACTTAAACCACCAGTTAAAGATTGTGCTGTTTTTTCATATGTTCCATCTTCTGTTACTATATAATATTTCCCTTCTAATTGTTCATAACGTCCTTCTGCCTTCATATATTTAAATTTAAATTTTATATTACTAACTATAGAAGCATCTTCTTGATAATCTAATTTTATATAAAAAGATTCTCCTGGACGAGGATATTCAGAATCCTCTGAACTATCTCTATCTTGCCAATAAAATTCCCATCCGTTACCTAGTTCTAAAGGTCCGCTTGCTCCATTTGTACTTACTTCTACTCCTGTAATCCCAGCAAACATAACCTCTGGTCTTCCTGTTGAACTAGAATAAGCTTCAACATAATCTATTGAAAAAGGTCCCATTAAGAAATATTGTCCTTCCATATCATAAGATACAGTAGGATTAGTATTTCCCCAACTTGGTTTATATTCTCCGCTTGGTCCTAACTGATTTATATAAGCTTCAAATTGCTCTGCTTCCATAAATAATTCATTTGGTGGTACAGGTATTCCTCCTCCACCAGCGCTTGTATTCCACCAAGCTCTTTGTACATAAGAATATATATTTCCATAAGAGTTATATCCTGAATTCGAAGATGTTGCAACATAGTAATATTTGCCATCTTCTCCTTGCATAACTATTTTTTCACTACCAGCTCCCATTTCTTGATTTGTTTGGTTTCCATCTGCATCTTCAACATTTTGATTATTAATAATATACATGGTTCTATCACCAG
This sequence comes from Candidatus Scatovivens sp., assembly GCA_045648625.1. Taxonomy (GTDB): domain Bacteria; phylum Bacillota; class Clostridia; order TANB77; family CAG-508; genus Scatovivens. The sequence goes on along the minus strand of JAZROJ010000044.1, from coordinate 30,333 downwards.
ATGTAATAGTCTGTGAATTTTTCAAATTATTAACATCTTTATATTCTAAATAATTACCATTTGCATCAGTTAAAAAAGAGATTTCATTTCGAGAAAGTTCCTCTAAATCATTAACCATCTCAGCTAAAATATATGCTTCTTTAGGAGATGCTGTTTTTACATCAACTACTTCATATTTTGTCTCTTGACCTGCGTATGAAAACGGTACATTAGTTCCTTGTGATGCACACAATATATCATATCTTTCTATTAAATCTTCACGATATAAAGAACCTGTTGCACCCTTTTGACCATTTCCCAACCCAGAACCTTTAGAGCTCATCTCTGGTGTTATACTCGCTGCATATATTGAACATATTAATAAGGCACTTAATACTGCAATAATAGTCAACACAGAAAACATTAATTTTTTATTCATTTTTTCAAACTTTCTATTCATATTAAGCACCTCCTTTTCTTTTTCTTAACATCAGTGAATTATAAATAATAAACACTGCAACACTTCCTAATAAAATACTTGTAATTATTAAAGAAATGTTTATAAATACTTCTCCTGTTTTTACTGTTATAATTACATCTGCTTTTCCTAAATCATTTTCTCCCTGAGCTTTATTAGCTGGAATAGAATTTTCATCTGTTACACCATAAATATTATAAGCTTCATATATTTCTGCTAAGTTACTTACTGGTCCTGTATTTTCTGATGTCATGTTTTTAATTAAAACTAATTTTATATCCATTGATTGACCAGCTGCTAATTCAATATTAGATAAAGCTGTTGTATATAATTTTTGATCTGTTCCTGTGTACCAATTTTTATTTGCTTCTAAACTTGAATTAAATATCATTCCTTCTGGAATATAATCTACTATCTTTTTAGCATATCCTGCTATTTCTCCAACATTTCTTACTGTAATAGTATATTCAACATATACTGTAGAACCAGATACATATTTTGAATGTATTTCGGCTTTTGCTAAAGTAGCTTTATCATATATTGAATTTGTTGTTCCTTTAGAGGTTTGAACTGTAACTTTAGTAATTGTTTTTTCTAATTGTAAATCAAACATGTCTGCATATATAAAACCTATATCTATATTTGATATACTACCATTTTTTATCTCAATAACATCTGTTACTGCTCCATTTCTTATTGTTCCATTTTGCTCAATTTGAGCAGTAATAGCATCTGAATTTACATTTGTAGCTATATCTGTTTTTTGATATGTTGTAACAGTATATTTAGCTGTATCATAATCAAATATAATTAAATATTTTCCATTTTGTACACCTTCAAAAATATATGTACCTTTATTATCTGTCGTTACTGATTTAGTAATTACACCTGTTTCATTATTAATTAACTTTGCTGATATTCCAGGCATTAATTGTTCTCTAGCATCTCTCATACCATTTTCGTTAGAATCTAACCAAGCAACACCTGTGATTTTGTATGTTTTTACAATATCATTCGATGTTGAACCATTTCCTACAAAAGAATCTTCATCACCCTTATTAACTACGTTTTTCTCAGTTGCTTCTATAATATGAGTTATAGAATTTGATTTAATTTCCTCTGAATTAGATAATTTTAATACTCCAAGATTTGTTACTGTTTTTTCTTGTACACCTTTTAAATTACTTGCATAAGCTTTTATTGTTACTTTAGCCTCTTCTTTTGGCATAATAGTTAAACTTATTATTGATTGTGTTTTAGAAGATAATTGTTGATTTGTTTCAAATCCATTTGAATTTAATTTTATATTTCTTATAATTAATCCATCTGGTGTTTCATTTACCAATTTAACACTTCTTGCAGCTACAGTGCCTTCATTTTTAATTGTATATATATAATTAATACAAGTACCCTCTTTTATGTATGTATTTTCCACATCTGCTATTTGATGAATTGTAAGCACCGCTTTTCCAGAAGTAATTAGTAAAGTATTAGAATTATAAACTTCTCCATTTTCTGTAATTTTAGCCACAGAACGAATCTCTTGTTTTGTTATACCTTCTGGTAATTCTGCTATTTTTATTTTATAAGCTACACATCTTGAATAATTAGCTTTAATATTATCAATATTCCATGTAATTACTCTTGTCTCTTCATTATAATTAGCTGTTTTTTCCAGTCTTACAAAATTCTCTGAACAAACATTGGCATTTACAAAGTCAAAGCCCAGTGGTATTTCTTGAGTTACAACAACATTATTCTTTTCGTTAGAAGTTAAATTTTTGATTTGTATCATTATCTCTAATTCTGTTCCTACTTCTTGAATTCCGTCTGTTGCTTTTGTATCTGAAGCATATAAATATAATGAATAATCCGCTTTTGTTATTTTAACATTCTCTGTGTTTGAAACTAAATCTTTCCCTAAATCTTTTGCTGTTACATAAGCATTTATTATAATTTCTTCTTCAATATTTTGTATTTTTTCTACATTAAAAAATACTTTTATATCTACTTCTTCATTTTCTTTTATTTCGCCTAATAATATTTTTACATTTTGGTCCGTATTTTCTATAGTCAAATTTTCTTTTTCTGATTTTACTCTCTTATATTTTGTATACTGTGGTGTTGGAATATTTAAAATAATATCTTGAGCTACTTGTTTACCAATATTTTTTACGGTAATTGTAGTTTCTATTTCCTCTAATTCTTTTACAACTTCTTTATTTACTTTAATACTAATATCTAATTCTGGACCTTTTCCTGTAGTCAATCCAACTAAATCTGGTACTGAAGTTTCTTCTGTTGTGGCAACTTCTGAATGATTTATATAATAAGCTATAAAAGTTCCAAAAATATTTTCATTATGAGATAAATTTTCTGGAATTTCATATTGATATGTAAATTTTAAAATTTCTGTTTCTTCCATTTCATAAGTTTTATCTGCTGGAACTATTAAATATGATTTAATAGTTTCTAAATTTTCTGGTACTCTAGTCCACCCGTTTTCCAAATCATCTAAGCTTTTTGTTGCTTCTCCATTTGTTGAATAATAAATATCAAATCCAACATTATTATGCTCATCAGAAATAATATTCGAAATTAATTTTGTATCTACAGTAGCTCCTAAATCATTTCCAGATATAATATCTTTTACACCTTTAAATGGGATTCTCCCTAATATACTTAAATCAGATATTTCATTATTGTTATTATTCATTAAAATAATTTCCATTGTAGATGTTTTGGCTTCTGCATAAACATCTATTATATCTTCTTTATATCCTTGTCTTACTGATGTTACTGTAGATCCTTTTGAATCATAATTTGATATACTGTTTACTGCAACCAATCCAGTTGGAGCAGAATACTCAACTTCTAGTTCTTCATAACCATTTGTTTCATAATTTGTAGCTTCATCATTTGTATAACGCAATTTTATTTTTTCTGTCTTTGCTGGTGAATATAAATTTAATTTTATATTTGCGTTTAATGTAATATTAGTTCCATTTGTTAATATTCCAGAATTGATACCTTCTTGAACTCCATCTAATGTAATTCTTATAATTCTATCAATTACTTCTACTTTTGTAATTTCTAAACCTTCTCCATAAACTAATTTAGAATTTATTATTTCTACTGATTCTAAGTCTGAAGGTAATTCTATTTCAAATACTGAATGACCATATAAATCTGATTTGTCTGTAGCATTGTTTAACTCTATTCTTAACTCTACATTTTCATTCATTGCCAAAGTAGATAAACTATTTCTATCAATAACTAAATTTGCTTTAGTAGTTGTATCTAGTAAATTAGTGTAAATACTTTGTTTTTGAATATCTTGCACATTATCTATATTAAAATGTTTTACTTTAATTTTTTCTTCTATTCCTATAGCTTTCATGCTTTTTAATGTTTCTTTGTCTATACTTACATTTGCAATTTCTCTTGTTTTATTTATTACAAAATTTCCTTCTTCTACAGGAGCACTAATTTTTATTATTACTTTATCAATTTTATTTTCAAAATTTATTATAAAATTACCATTCTCATCTATTTCTGATTCATTGTCAATTGTTGCTATAATATTTTGATTTAAATCACAAACATCTAATCTACCAGTTTCTCCTAGTATTTTATCAAAATTTTCTTTTGAAATACTAAGTTGCTTATAATAAAAATCTTCAGTAACAACATTATTTTGTTGTTCATCTTCATAAAATTCTTTCACATCTTCTATGTATATTTCTTCTATAAATTCTTTATACGCTATATTTAAAATTGTTTTAGTATTATGTTCAATTTGATATTTACTGTTATGATTATAATTTGAATACATATAAGCTTTTGAAATTTCTTTTGTTTCATTTTCTATATTTAAGGATACTATATCTCCAGTTTTTCCTTCAAAAGAGTATTCTACATCGTTTTCAGAGGTTATTACATTTATAAAATCATCATTTTCGACACCACTTAATAAAGTTGTTTCTGCTAATATTTCTGATGTTAAAATTGTAGTTTCATTCATAATACCATTTTCAAAAGTATAAGTTATAAAATATTCATCTATTCCAGATTTGCTATAATATCTTTCTTCTTGTTCTATTTCCTCATCTGCTTCTTTTAAATATTGTTCGGCATTTTTATTAATTTCAACAAGTTGTTTTTCATTTTCTACAGTAATAGTTAATAAACCACTTTCTTGGTTATAATACCAATTTTCCTCATTAAATATTACATCTCCTGCTTTTTTTCCATTTGTTCCTTCTGTAGAATTTGCCACTACAGTAACTTTTGTTGGAGTTTTTTCATCTAATACTGGTGCTTTAATTTCAACTTTTGATTTTTTTATTGGTAATGTATTTTTATCTGTAGAATTATCTATTTTTACAGAAGTTTGTAATATTACTCTGTCTTCAAAATCAATATATTTTGTTATATCACTTTCAATTCTAACTTCTCTCTCATCTTTCCAAGAAATATTTAAAGTAATTTCTCTAGATACCTCTACTTCTTCACCATCTTCATCTACATATATTCCAGAAAATTTAATTCTAGCATCTTTTGAAAGTTTTTCTTCACTTACATAATCTTCATTTTCATACATTATTGGTAATGAGATATTGTTTTTTTCATCTGAAAAATCTATTTGATTCAAATATATAACATTATTTTCAAAATCTTGTATATTTTCTGACAAATAAATATCTTCTTTTACTTTAAAATTTAAATTTTCCCCCTCTTGGAATTCTAAAATTTCAATTTTTCCGTTTTTTAAATAACCAGAACTTTTAATTCCTAAATCTAGATTAATACATAATTCTTGATTATTTACATCAGAAATAACCGAAGTCTCTTTTTCTTCTTCGGTTCCAAAATAAGCCTCAAATTCTACATTTTTATGACCAGTATCAGCTTTTTTACCAAATAGTGTTTTGGCTATACTCATAGCTATACTTTCTGTTGCAAATGCAAAATTTGCAAAGGTCAATGTAAATATTAGGATTATTGCTAACAATTTTTCTAGAATTTTGTTTTTGCACATAATCTTAATTCCTCCTACGATTATAAACTTTTGACATAGTAATAGCATCTTATTTTACTAAGTACCATTTTACTACATTTTACCATATAGTCAATACCCATTTCCCTTCATATTCTAAGCGTTCTGTTTATATTGTTACGGATACTTATTAACGCAATTTCCACTTTTAAAATATAAAATTTATATTACAAATAAATGCTACTTTTTTACAGTTATGTCATATAATTATACATTCAATATTATATACCGTTATGTAAACTTTTTCAAGTATTTTCATATATGTTTTGCCATTTTTTCAAACTTTCTATAGTGTTTTTTTCTTTATTTTTTAACTTTTTTTCACATAACTTGTCTTATTGACTTTTAAGAAAGAAAAACAAAAAAAAGAGATATGTTTCCATATCTCTTTTTCAAATTATTTTATAGTTCTTTTTCTATATTTTTTAACTATAAATCTAATAATTACAAAACTTCCAAATGTTACGGCTATTACTATTCCACCAATTCCAATTCCTTTTCCTGTTACTTCCACTGCATCTCTTATAACTCTATTAAATTTATCTAATCCTGTTGGAGGAATTAATGTTATTACCTCTGTAGCACTTGTATCAAGCTCTGATTTTGCCTCTTCAAACTCTGGACTATCTTTATCAGGTGGATTTTCTGTATCTTCTGAATATCTGCCATTTCTAATATCCACATTACCTACTGTAGTTACGAAGTTTGTTCTTCTTCCTGTTTGAGATGTAAATTGTATTACTTCGGCTATGTTTTCGTATTCCATATCAATTGTATCATCTTCTGAAGATAATACTTTAGTTGCTATTAAACTTATTCTTCCTTTACTATTGTCTTCATCATTTGCAGCTGGAAGTAAATATTTTGATAATTCATTATTTACAGTAGAATCATCTACAGATACTAATAAATTACTTGTTATAGGTATATCTGTTACATTACCTTCATTATCTTTTTGATATGTAACAAATGACACACCTTTCAAGTTTATCAATCTATGAATTGGATCTTCTGGAGTACCTACATTTTCATAGAATTTTTCTTTTACATATAATCCTTTTAAATCTTTATCTGTAGATTGTAACCATAAAGAATTTATTCCTGGTAATGATGCTGAAGGTTTATAAACTAAACCTGTATCTAAATAATCTAGGATTTTATCAAACTTTAAGCTTGAAACAACATCTTTATCGTTATCTATTATACCTTTATAATAGAATTCTCCTAAATATTTTCCATAATATTCACCAGCTTTTTTCTCTTTAGTTGAATATACACTATTATCAGCTAATTCTTTAATTTCATATCCTTCATATTCTTTTAAAATTCTAGCCGCTGTCCCTGCTGCTGTATAGAAAAATTTTCCATTTGACATCAATACAACATCTTTTCCATAAAGTGTACCATCACCATCTAATCTTATGTATGATATATATGGTTTATAATTACCGCCTTCTATTGTTTCAGCTTCTTCTCTATTTTTTAAATTATCTAGATTTTTACCAATTCTGTCAATCTCACTATAATTTGAAGCAATAAATCTATATTCTATTTCTATGGTCGAACCTTGTAATATGATTTTATCAATATTAATAAATGTTATTCCTTGTACTTTTTCTGTTGGCATACCAGATTCGTCTAGTGAATCATATTTATTACTAATAAATTGAACATGTTCCATACCTGTAGACTTATCTTCATCTATTTTGTGTTGTTGTGCTGTTGTTCCAAAATTTTCAGTTTCTTTAAACACTAATCTTACCAATTCTTCTCCATTAGAAGTTTTTAATGTTATTTTGGCAATTTCTTTATTCAAAGAAATTTGACTCTCAGGTCTATACTCTATTCCAAAATCTAAATTTTTTATTTCAAATTTTCTAACATCACTATCCTTAATTTCATCATAATATATGCTCTCTAAATCCACATATTTTATGCTATCCCCATTTACTCCATATTTAACTTTAAGATCATTTAATCCATCTACTGTTAACTTATCCAATTTTTCTGGTTTTACATAGAATTTTACTGTATCTGCATACATATAAGTATTGTCTGTTAGTGTTTGTAATTGTTCTGTTGTATTTACTTCCTCTATAACTATTGTTCCATTAGCTAAACCTTTTAAAACTTCTGCTTTTGGATTTGACATTGTTTCTGAATATGATATAACTTCAAGCCTTCTTATTTCATCATCTCTAGCATCTGAATTATTTACTATCTGAAGACCTTTTAAGATTTTATCATAATCTGTTTCATCATCAGATTGTCCTGTATATTTTGTAGATTTGTAATCTTGTCCATTAAATAGTAACATATCATTTTTTACTTTTCCTGTTCCAGATGTATCACCATATGTAAATCTTACAACATAATATCCTGGTATAAAACCTGATAACTTATATTCCCCATTTTCATCTGTTCTAACAATTTGTGTTGCATCCCATGTAAGATTTGATAATTTTTCCTCATAAAATCTCGAGCTACCATCTGGTTGTCTCAATTCTATAATTTCAACAATTTCAACTTTTACACTTCTTACAGCAATATCTGTTTCTTCTGTTACATTTTCAGCTTTTTTGTAATTTTCTGACACGTTTTCATTCATTTTAGCTAAAGTGTGCTTTCTATCATCAGGTAGATATAAACCATTTCCAAAGTATTGTGCATCTTCTGTTCCAGATGTTGCTTCACTTCTTGTATCATCCCAAACTTTTCCAATAATTTTTCTGTTTAAATTGTCTGCTGAACCATCTTGACTAGCAGTAATCTCAATACCTGTTTTATAAACAAAATCTTCATAATAATTACTGTTATCTGCTGATACACTATTACCATTATCATCAATACCTATATTTCCCGGATTTGAATCTTTATCTACTATTGATGTAGCTTTTCCATTGTTGTACCAAACTGAATAAACATTTACTTGAGCTATATTTTCTGTTCCTTTATTTTCTGGTTTTGTATCTTTAATTTTTAAAGTTCTTGTATTGTCTTTATCTAATATATATTTTACATATATATCTAGTTTTTCACCTTCTTCAATAGTTAAATTATCCATACCGCTTATGTATACAGTATTATATCCATCTGAAGTAAAGTTGTTTTCTTTTCTGTCTCTATATATTGATTCTGTGCTCAACTTCAAATTATTTCTACTATTAGAATTGTCATAATACCAAGCTTCTGCTATTTTTAACTGTTTATTCACTAATTGTCCTTCTTCATTTGTTGTTTTTACAGTTATGCTTTGATTTTCATTTCCTGTAAATTTAATAAAGTTTTCATCATATAAATCTACAATTTCATGAATTTTAGCATTTAAATCATTGTTACCTATAGAATTGTTATTTATTGTTATCTTATAAGTAACTTCTACATTTAATTCACTTTCTTTACCTTTATAATTTTTTATAACTTCATTTTTATATTGTTCAAATCTGTATTCAAAATCTGATTCATATAATTCCAAATTATAAGGATTATTAATAACATATTGACCTAAATTTGAACCATTGTTTTGATTATATTCATATGAAAATTCTTCGCCATTAATAGTTGTTGTAAGTTTATATACGTCTTTTGTTAATGAAATATCTACTTCTTCTCTTTCTGCTAATCCTAGATTTATATATTTTAAATATTCTGTTTCTGTATAATATTTATCTTTATATAGCCACAAGAATTTTATATCATCTAAGAAATTATATGCTCCTTTTAATATAAAAGTATAAGCTTCCATACTTCTAGAGTGGTCAATATTTAAATAAGAATTATGTCCTTCTTTTGTATAAGTAGCATCTGTTAAACCACTATTTAAACTCATTCCCAATCCATTATATGCTACATATTCATAAGTATAGTTAAACATTTCTCTATCATTTATATATTCATATGCATTAGAATCTATTTTATATTCATCTTCTGTATCTAGTACTCCGTAGTTTTTAATGTTATTATCACCATAATTGTTTACTGAAGAGCTACTACCTCCATAAACATCTGTAGCTTTATATAAAACTCCATCATATCTAAATCCTATATAATATTCTATAAATTTACTGCTCGAAGTATAGTTTCCATTTGAGTCTTTATTTGTAGCTTTATCTATTCTTTGAGCTTCACCAGAAAAATAATTTCCACTTGAATTTCTTGCAAATGTATACATTCCATTGCCATCTGTATATGTGATTCTTTCAATTCTGTTATTAGTAACATTATATAATACAACTTCAATGCCAGACATTAAACTTTCTTGTAAAATATTGCTACTAGCACCATTTGAAATAGTAGGCATTGAAGATGCCATGTATCCATTTTTATCTAAATCTAGCCATACACGTCCTGCTATTATTAAATCTTTAATTCTTACATAATCTGCACTTTTTGTATCTTTAGATAAGTTTTTGTCTGTTACTATTCTTGTATGATCAGTAGGGTCAGTTGCGAATAAGCCTTCTCCCGCTTTAGGAGATGTATTATTAATATTAGTTAAAACATCTATTTCTGCTACATTTTTAATATTATTCAAATGCATGTTAGATATAATTACATTAAGTTTTATCGTATATTCCATATATTCGCCGGGGCTTCATTACTGTATATTCTCCACCTACTATATTTGGAATACTTAAATTACAACTTAATGCATATCTATCTATCATTATTTTTCCTAAATCTTTTACTGTGTTTCCACTAGAATCTTTTATCTGTACTGTAACAAATGGATCTGCTATACCAAAACCTATATCCAAAATATCTACCATATTAGATACTCTTACTTTTGTAGCTGGTTTATAAGCATTTCCTATTATGTCAGATTTTGCATCATTGTATGCTCTTATTTTAAATTCTACAGTTTCATATTTTTCTGCAGATACGGGTTCTGTTTCTTTTTGTGATTCAGACCAGTTTTCTCTTACATATTGTTCTCCTTCTTTTAATTTTGTTTCGTAATATGCCTCAAATCCATTAGCTACGTTTTCTTTTAACATTTCTTCTCCATAATCACTAATGAATTTGTTAACACTAACTTCATAATCATTTAAAGTAAAAAAATCTGATGAATTAAGTCTTATACCCTTATTTTGGGGATTATTATATTCAACACATACATAATAATTGTTTATATTTCTTATTTCATAACTTAAATCACCACCGTATCCTCCGCCACCGCATTTTCCTTTACCTGAACTAGAATTTACAAACGCATTATTTTCAAATAATTTTCCTGTTTCTTTTGTATCTACAATAAATGAAATTCTTAATGTTGCTTCTGATCTTGGGTTAATATATAAATCCGTAACAGAAAATGTATTTCCCGAAACAGATACAGTTGTTTTGCCTCTTGAACCATGTGGATCTTGATGTTTCTCTCCACCAAAATTTCCACTAGTAAGTCCACCTATGCTTGGGTTTGCTACTTCCTGTATTAAGTTTCCTCCTGCTTTCCAAGGATCAGTACTTTTATCAACTGGATCTCGCACTATATACTCAACCGTCAAAGATCCTTTTTGATAGCAACTTGGTAAAGTATCTGTTATATCAACTTTTACATAATTTGGGAAAAAGTATGGTTGTCTACCTGTATAATCTATTTCTAGATCATTTCCATCCCAAGTGTTTTGTATATCTATATCATATGTAACTCGGTCTCCATATTCCACATATACAGGATTTTCCTTTTTTCCTCCTTGTTCAAAATTGTATTGATCTCTATTTGCTGAAGAACCCTGCAAAGATGGTCCTATACCTGTTTTCGCACATTCTTCAGTATATCCTGATGGTTGTGCTGAACCAGAATCAACAGTTATCCAGTTATCATTTTCATCTTTATATCCTAAATATCTTTGATATATTACTTCTCCTGTTGTCTCATGTTCAACTCTTGAAATATATTTATCTAAAACAACACCATAAGATTTTACTCTATAATACTCTGTTGATTTTAAAGTTTTATATATTTCTCCACCACTTATTTCTGCTGAATTTACAACAGCTCCTTTACTTCCAATTATTCTTACATAATTTAGTACTATGTCATCTTTTACTAAATCTCCCGCCTTATATCCTTCATTTCCTGTTACTATTGTAGCTTCATTCTTATTTATTGTATATCCACTCGCTGCAGTTGCATCAAGAACTACTAATATTTGTGTTGTTCCACCAGCAGGTACATCTATCCACTTTGATATAAAATACTCTTCATTTTGAGTTCCAGCAGTATCTACTTTTTTATAATAAGTTTCTACGTCCTTCAAGCTTTCTATATTTTTAGTAGAATTTCCTATTTTTATATATTTTACAATACAGTATTCAGGAAGTACATCTCTTAGCATTACACTTGCACCTATTCCTGAAGAATTTTCTAAAAGTATTTTAAAAATTATTCTGTCTCCTCTTTCTACTTTTACTTGATTCTTTCCTTCAAAAGATGCGTCTGCCTGACTTTTTTGAGATTCTGACATATTTTTTCTATTTTCATTTTCAAATTCAGAATCATACGCTTCATCATATTTTTTATAGCTTTCGCCTTCTGAAGCGTCTTCTTCTTCATCTTTTACTGTATGTTCTACTTTACAAATATATTTATTAACAGTTATTTTAGTAGCAACCGGAACGTTTACAGGACTTTTCCTTGTATATAAATCTACCTTAGTATATGCGTCGTGTACTGCAAGCATTGGTTGAGATAATTTAGGTTCTGGCCCTCTAATCAAAGACCAAGTAAAACCTTCACAATCTTCATATGTATGTATACATTCAAAATATCCTGAGACATAATGCGTATAATCTCTATAACACATACAACTATTATAGTTAATTTTAATATTACTACATTTTCCTTGATCTATTTCCCAAGTAGAATGTCTGGCGCCACATCCACAACTATACCATGTTGTATAGTTTTCACAAATACCATCTATCATTTCTTGCTCGGAATGATTTAAATGAACAATATGCGAACATGCTACATCTCTATGGTATCCACCCTTGCCATCAACTGTAGCTACACTTGAATACACATAAGCATTATATCCATACTGCCTATATGCGCCATCATCACCATAACATGATCCACCAGCAGGAAGATAATAAGTTGTACATCCTTTATGAAACTCTTTTACATTCCATTCAGTTTCCATATATTTACCACTTAGTACCCATCCATCACCATCTGAATAAGTTCTTCTATATTCAAAATTGATAGAATTTAATGTTCCTGTTGTTCCACATGCACTTACCGGAACATCAATATAAAACACAGAATTCGGCCATGGATATTGATAATCTTCTGGTGTTTTAAAATAAGTTCCTGTTCGCTTATTATCTCCTTGAGTTGTTTTATTTCCATTTGGGTCTTGATATACTATTTTAGCGTTCCCTTTTCCATCTGTTCTTGTAAAACCATTTCCATTTTTTTCATTATATCCAATTGGAACAATACTTCCATTTATCTCAAGTTCTCCATATACAATACCACCAGCTAATTTTTTATCAACAGTTAATTCTCTTCCTGAATATGATGCTACATAATCACTATATACATATGCATAATCACTCATTTTAAATGGACCAATTCTATAATAATTTTGCCCGTCACCTTTATTTTGATATACAACAGAGCCTGTTGGTTCGTATTTGTTATTTCCAATAACATCTCTTGTAGCACTTATATCTGTTACTATAGTTTTATTTCCTGTCAAAGTACTCACCTTTGGATTTTGCCCATGAATATCTATTTGTTTATCTAATTCATCAATAGCGTAAGCAGCATCATCTAATGTACTATAAGATTTATGACTTCCCTCTGATTGTCCAGTCTCTGCCCATAAAGCTCTTTGACCAATTTCATACCAATAATTAGTATTGTTTGCAGTTAGTTTTTCATCAAAAGTTAAACTATAGGCATATACGTTTGTTTCCCTTGGATTGTTAAGTCCTGTATCTAAATTTTGGTACAAACTTTCTGTATTTTCATTTGTCAAATAATACAATATATTAGATCTAATTGAACCAAATCCTGAATAAGATTTTGTAGATTCTCTATAATCACCTATTCCCCAGTTTGCAACACTTGAATCCAGTCTTAAACTTTGATCCTGCCCTGTTATAACTCTTGATTTCAAATCATATCTAAGATCACTACTTGTTTCATTATATTTTGTTCTGGGAGATGTAAGGGTTTGTCCTCTTAATTGAAAATACGTAGATACATACTGGTCTCCACTATCATAAAATTCTCCACCACTAAAACTATCCGTACTATTTGCGCTTCTAGTTAGAAATCCATAATAATACCCTATTCCTTGATAATATTCAACACAAAATAGTGATCTTGCAAATGGATTTTCGTCTAACACACTATCTATCGGTGTATCTAATTGGTTTGCTTCATATGTACTATATCTTACGCTATTTAATCTTTTCACGACCTCTTCTATTGTGGGACCGCCACCACCGACGTAATCTTTCCCATTACGTTTTATTACTTTAGTAGCACTTGACTCACCTTTATATCTAACATTTCTACCAATGTGCTCATATTTATATTCTGTTTTTCCATCTCCAGGAAGTGATCTCCCAATAGTATTTTCTATATTAGGAGTATCTGCACTTGAAATTCCATTTTCAATTTCTGCATATACATAATATCCTATAATCCAGGTTAGAAAAATAATTTCAAGTATTAATAAAATTATTAATTTCTTTTTCATAATTTCACCTCCTTACTTATAAATTTTACCATTTCTCATTATCTTTAATTTCTCTAATACAGTTTTTGATTTTATGCTCCATATAACAAGAGCAATTACAATAAAACTTAATATTGTTATAATTAGGCTAATCAAAGTTTTTCCTGTACTTACTAATATTAACATTTCCTGGGTGTCTACATTATCATCTGATAATTCTATCCTACCTTCTGCATTTTCTGTTCCTAAAATTGCAACTTTGTTACTTATAACCCCAGTATTATTTTCAGTCATTTTCTTAGTTAAAATCAATTTTAACTCTTTCGACTCTCCAGGGTTTAAAGTAATATCTTTTAATGAATCATTATAAACATTTCCATCATCACCTAAATACCAATTCTCATTTTGATATATATCAAAAATCATGTCTTTTGGTATAATATCCATTATTTTTGCAACATTTCCTACTACTTCACCATCATTTTTTACTATAATAGAGTATTCTAATGTAACTTCTGCTTCATTTATTTCTTTTGGATTTATTTCTAACTTGCCTAATTTTAAATTTTCATAATTATGTACTTCTTCTTTTTCTTTTGTTTTTAAAATAGCTTTAGTTATATATTTATTAATACTCATGTTAAACACTTTTTTTCTTACTAATCCAAAATTGATATTAATAATATTTGAATCATTTATTTCTATATTATTTGTTACAGAAGTTCCTTGATTACTTTCTATAGCTACAGAATTTATCTCTTCTTGAGTGTCTGCCACTTTATAAGTTGTAGCCATATACCTAATTCCATCATAAATAAATATAACTTTATAAGTACCTTTAGATAAACCAGAAAATTCATATTTTCCATTTCCATCTGTTGTTGTTGCTTTTATCATAGTATCTGATTTTAATAATTGTACTTTTGTTGCTGAAATATTTTCTTCATTATCATCTTTAATACCATTTTTATTTGTATCTAACCAAATACTTCCTGAAATAGTATATTTTTGCTCTTCTATATTTGGTTTAACTATGTCTTCATTTAGAGATTCATTACTAATTTGGTTATTAGTTTTTATTTCCTCAACTTTTTCTTCTGTTTTGTTTTCTTCTGACTCTTGATCTTCTATATAGTTATTTTCAATAGAATTATTCTCTGCTAAATTATCATTTTCTTTTTCTTCATCTTCTTCCAATACAACATTTGAATCATGATTTATTTCTTTATTTTCTTCTATTTCCTGATTAGAATTTATATTTATTTCTTCATATTCTATCAAGTTATCCATTAAAATTTCTTCTTCACTTTTTACCTTTTCTGGATTATAGTATATATTCAATCTTATTTCTTCTGTCTCTTGTTCTGGTGCATAATTGGCTGATATAATTGCTTTATTTATAATATCATTTCTTTTATTTAAGTCTTCTATTTCTGTTGCATTTCCTGATATTTTTAGTACCATTTTTTTGTTTGACTCTAATCCATATAAGATTGTATTTATTTTATTATTTTCTACTTTTAATTGAGTGCTAATATCTCCAGTAACTTCAGCTGTAACATTTTTTAAATTCTCTGATATTACATTACTTATTTTTAAATCTTTTGCTATCCAATTTCCTGTATTTTTTACTGTTATTAAAAATTCTATATACTCTTGCTCTTTTACATGATTTTCTATTAAATTTGTAGTTTGTTCAATTTCTAACTTAGGTCCTAAAAAAGTTAAATATATTGGTGTAGAACTTTCTTTTTTTCCATCTCCTGTATAAAAATGAGCTTGTATATCTTTCTCTATTAAATCCCCTGATATTACTTCTGAATCTATATAAATCGTAATTAAATCTTCTCTTATAATTTCCTCAAATGTAATTTGCAATACTTGTTCTTCCTCATTGTAATTTACAGTTGCTTTTATATCTTCTACTGCAGACTTTACCAATGTGTTTTTATATTTTAGATTTGATGGTAAAGCCACTTCTAGTTTTATATTATTTAAAACTTTTCCAGAAATATTTTTTGCACTTATAGAAAATGACACATCATTTCCTATAGGAACATTTTCAGAACAAGATCTACTAAAATTCAAGTCAAAAATTGAATCTACAATTTGATTTTTGACAATATTACTATCTATATTTATTGCCAAATTCCCTATAGATATTGTCGCTTTATTTTCTATAAAAACTTTAAAACTTTCATCCACATATTTTTTATTTATATTTCCATTTTCATCGGTTTCTTCATAATAATAACCGCTCTCATCTTGAATAAATCCATTTATATAACAATATGATTCAAAAGGTGGTATTTCTCTAGTTTTTACCATATATTTATATGTTTTTTCTTCCCCTATATCTAATTTCTCTATAGTCCAATCTAAAATGGTTTTGCTACTTGAAACATAATTATCATTACCTACAAATGCCTCTTCCATATATTCATATAATACTGTATATTGTGGTACAGGATTTTTTATTGTTATATTTTCTGCAACAACACTACCCACGTTTTTTACTTTTAAAGTGTAATTTAAGAATCTTGCTTCTCCAACTTCAGTTCCATCTCCTACATCAACACTTAATAAAGCTTCTACTTTTGGTCCTGCTTCTGTTTTTAAAGAGACTTTATCTGCTAAAACACTCTCATATATTATTGCTACATCTGTATTGTTGTTATAATAAATTCCAAAACTTCCAGAAATATTTGCTTCATAAGGTAATTTTTCTGGTATTTCAAATTGGTATGTATATCTTAAAACAGCTCCTGGTGCCATATTACCTTTTACCATAATCATAAAAGATTTAACTTCTGTAACATTTGCAATTTGTTCTGCTAATATCCAACCATTTTCTTCATTTTCTAAATCTTTAGTTGCATTTTCATTAGTTGAATAATAAATAGTTGTCATATTAAAGTTTTGAATATTTTCTTTTATAAATTCTTGCATAACAGCAGTTGTAGTTATTCCTAAGTCTTTGTTGCTAATTACATCTTTATTTCCTTTAAAAGGAATTCTTCCTATCATTACTATATCTGAACATTCATTACCTGTATTGTTTAATGCAAGTAATTCCATTGTTGCTATTTTTGAAGAAGAATTAATTGCTATTTGAGCACTTTTTTCTCCTTCTTTTACAGATTTAATTTCACTTAAATTACCATCATAATTTACAATACTATTAATAGCAATCAATCCTCGCGGTGCATTATATTTTATTAATGCTACGTCAAATCCATTTGTTGTTTTTAATATTCCATTTGGTATTTGTTTGCTAACAGTCCATTTTGTTTGAGATTCATAATTACTTACACCTTCATTGCAGTAATACATTTTAATTTGATCTTGTTTTACAGGTGTATATTCATCTACTTTTATTTTTACATTTATAATTATATTAGTTCCATTTGTTATTGTATTTTCACTAAAAGTTTTTTGCACTCCAGAAAGCTCTATTCTCATTTTTACAACATCTGCTTCTGTATATGTGTGAAAATCACTTATTCTTAATCCATTTTCATATAACAAATTTATATTTTCTACTGTTACTTGTTTTACATGTTTTGGAAATATAAATTCAAAACTTGGATTTATGTATAAATCACTATCTTGTTTATCATTATTTAATTCAACTCTTATTTCTATATTTTCATTTTGTTCTATTGTTGTTAAATCTTCTTTATTAATATAAATATTAGCTCTTGTATAACTTTCATTAAATTTTTTTGTGGTTTTTACTTCTTCTAAACTTAATGTTTCTTCTAAATCTAAATATTTTACTTCTGCTTTTATTCTACTTTCTAATTCTACAAAATTTTTAAATGCAGATTTTTCATAATTACATTTTTTTATAACTTTTGTTAATTCGAAATTAATTGTCCCATTTGTATCAACATGTTTTACATATATGATAATTCCACTTGCATAATTTGTGTTAACTATACAATTCTCATTGTTTTGAATTGTAGAACTATCTAATGTATATAAAAGCGCTCCATTTAAATTATAAATTTCAATTTTTCCGCTATTTTCTAATATATTTTTTATTTCACTATAATTAAATTTAATATTTTTATAATATATTTCTTGTGCTTCAAATTCAAAACCATTTACATCTTTATATACTTCTTTTGAACAATCAATTTTTACATTATCAAGCATATCACTTGTTAATATATTTAAAGTTATATAGCTTGTATATTCTGTTTCATGTAATGCTTCTTCTGAATTATAATTTGCATAAATTTTTGATTTTTCTATCTTTTCTTCTGTGGAATTTATGCTATATGTTACTAATTCTCCAACATTTACTTCTACTTTTTGTTCGTCTCTAATTTCTTTTTTAATTATTTTATTTTCTTTACCATTATATTGTTCTGCCTCTAAAGCCACATCTCTAGTTAATTTAGACAAATCATCTTCTATATAATCTTCATATCTGTATATTAGTGTGTATTCATCAATACCACTAGCATTTTTTATTATTCCTTCTTGCCCATTATTTACTAAGATAGTTATTTCTCCACTTTGCTCGTTATAATTCCAATTCTCTTTATAGAAATTTACTTCTCCTATATCTTCTCCTCTTGTAGCTAATAATTTTTCTGCAATTACACTTACTTCTATTGGTGTCTTTCCATTTAATCTTGGGGCTTTAGTTACAATTCTTGTTGTTTTAAGTGGTAAATATTTTCCTTCTAATATTTCTCTTTCTACTATAATTGTACTTTCTACTATTGTTCCTACTGTTTCTCCTACTTTAAATGGTGAAAATTTTGTATATTCATTTTCTAAATTTACGTCTTTTGTAAATTCCCAGCCAATTTTAATATTTTTTTCTTTCGCTATTTTTACTTCTGCTAAGTCACTATTAATATAAGTTCCTGAAAGTTGTAATTTAATATTTTTATATAAATCTTCAACTTTAAAATTCTCTTCTTGTACATATTCTAATTCTAAAACATATACATTTTCTTCAATTACATTGCTTATGCTAATTTCATTATCTGATATTAATTTTACATCAGATATTAAATCTATTTCTTCTTCACTTTCATTTGTTTTTTCTTCTATTACTTGTTCTTCATCAATTAAGATTTCTTCTTGTTTTTCATTGTTATCTTTTTCTTGTTCATCTTTTGATTCTTCTTGTTTTTTTTCTGTATTTTCTTGTATTTGTTCTTCTTCATTTTCTAATATTTCTTGTTCTTCGTTTTCTACAATTTCATTTGTTGTATTTACATCATTTGTAGTTCCTATTTTATCTTTTATATTGTTATTTTCTTCAATAACAAATTGATTGTCTACTATATTTTCAGTCTCTTCACTTGCAGAAACATTTTCTTCTTCCGCAATTTCATTTTCTACAACTACATTTTCTAATATTTCTTCAGTTTTTTCAGAACCAATATTATCATTATCTGTTTTTATCTCTAACTCTTCAGAATTTGATTTTATATTTTTTATTCTAAAATTTGGTAATTCTCCGTTTTCAGATACTGCTTTTATTACTGCATTTTTTAAATACCCTTCAATTTTTGGAGTTAACTTTAAATTTAGTTCAACAGTTTTATTTACTTCAACTATTTTGTCATAAGATTTTTCTTCTTCATCTCCAAAATATGCTTCAAACTGTATTTCTTCTTTTTCAAAAAAACCGTGTTTAATAACTTCAAATTCATCACTTGAAGCTATTACAATAAGCGTATATCCAAAATTTGAAAACAGTATTACAAATAATATCAGTGCTATAATTAGCTTTTTAATTATTGCTTGTTTCATACCAAATTCCTCTTTCTTTTGTTTTGGGCGCAATGCTCCCATTAATTATAAAAATATATATTTATACTACAATATATTTTTTTATTTGTACATAGGCTTTTTCCTTATTTTTCAAGTATTACAAGCACTTCAAAAATTTATTTTTACGGAAAATATGCTTTTGAGACGTTTTATTTCAATATTAAGTTTTCATTACATTTTTAAAAATATTGGAGTTTTTCCACTTTTTGTTTTGTTTTTGTGGAAAACTTTTGCTTTTTTAATCATTTTATAAAATTATTTTTCATATAATATACAAAACAATAACCATTAAGGAGGGATTTTTTTGGATAACATGGATATAAACAAACTTCTTTCAGCTCTATCAAAAATGGATAAAGAAGAAATTGAAAAAAACTTATACAAAGCTCAAAAAATATTAGAAAGTTCTAATATTAAACAAGATTTTAATAAAAAAGATAACTAAAAATATTTCAATTTTATGAGGGAATTATGAGTGAGGATTTTTCAAATATTCTAAATAAATTTTCTAGTATATTAAAAGAAAAAGATATTGATTTAAATAAAATAGTAGGTGGAAACCAGCCACCTACTAATTCAAATATGCATAATAATACTGGATGTGATAACAATCAGAATTATGAACACGATAATAACTTTGATAATTCAGAAAGTTCCAGTGACTTTAATTTAGATATAGATACAATTTTAAAAATTAAAAGCATCTTATCTTCTATTAATAAAAATAATCATAGCCCTAGGAACACTCTTCTTATGGCTTTAAAACCATATTTAGAAAATGATAAAAAGGAAAAGCTAGAACAATATATCAAAATTGCAAATCTTCTTTCTGTTATAGAAAATTTTGATTCTAATATTAAACCTAAATTTTCTGAAAGCAATTATGATTTTGTTTTAATTTTAACACTTTTCCTTTTATTATTTTAAACTATTATAATTTCATTTCTCTCTACTTTACAAATAGGACATTTTTCTGTCTTCTCCGGAACTTCTCTTACCATATTTGCAATTCGCACTTGTGTAACATCAATATAATTAGCAGATATCATAGCCATTGTATTACCATTTGCACCTGCATGAGCCACTCCTCTTAGAGCTCCTAATACCATTATATTTCCTCCTGCCACGACTTCTGCTCCTGCATTTACATCTCCACAAATAACTAAGCTTCCTGGATATTCTTCCCTTTGTCCAGATCTTATAGAATTTTGAATAAATTTTGTTTCTGATATATCTGTTTGAGTTTCAAATGTCCTTTTAATTGCATGTAGCCCTAGCAAATCTGAAACATCATCAAATTTTACTTCCACATCAATTTCATTATTAATTATATTTTTTACCACTTCTATTTCTGTATCTGTAAACAGTCTTCCTGTTACCCTCATTGGTATTTTAGAAGATTGATAAAAATCTCTAAGTTTTGGTAATTTTGTTTGTAATTCATCTAAAATCTCTTGTATTTCTGCTATTACATTTACATTTAATATAATTTCTTTTGTGGTTTGACTAATTTTGATATTGTTTTGCATTTAAAATTCCTTTCTGTAAGTAAACTTACTTTTTTATCTAAAAGATTCTGTTTCATAATCTGCTGACATATCTTCTACAATGCTTTGAACATTCATTCCAAAATATTCATATATAATTTCTTTTACAACTTCTGCTGTATAATATCCATGTTTTCCATTTTCTACCATTACAACAACAGCTATTTCTGGATCTTCAAATGGAGCAAATCCTGCAAACCATGCATTTACTTTATTGTTTGAAGCTTGTGCAGAACCTGTTTTACCACCTACGGAAATATCAAAATCTTTAAATACAGAATATGCTGTTCCTCCTACCACTTCTGTAACAGATCTCATTCCTTCTAAAACTGCATTAATGGTTTCTTGACTTATTTGTACGTCTTCTACTACTTCTTCTTGTAATCCTAATTTTTGATTAACAAATTCATCTATTTCAGACTTTGCAACTTGTGTTCCATTAGACAAATTTACACTTTTTACAACTGATATATCTAGCTTATTTCCTCCATTAGCAACCATAGCAATATATTTTGCCATTTGAAGTGGTGTAAAACTATTTAGACCTTGACCTATAGCAGCATATGCTGTTTGAGCAGCTGACCAAATATTTCCTGTCTTTTCTGCTGAATCTCTACTTGCTAAAGTTCCACTCTTTTCACCAACAATTTCTACACCTGTTTTTGTTCCAAATCCAAAATATTTTGCATATTTATTTAATTTATCAATTCCCATTCTAGTACTAACTTCATAAAAGAAATAATTACAAGATTTTTGTATAGCTTCTACTATATTTAATGGGCCATGTCCTCTTCCATAATCATTCCAATACCAACAAGCTGGTGTTTTTGTACCTTCACTAGTTATTCCAAAATATTGTCCAACATCATTTATTTTTTCTGTAGTATTTGTAACTCCAGTTTCTAATGCGGCTATTGCTGTAACCATTTTATATGTTGAACCAGGTTCATATGCACTCTGAATTGCTTTATTATATAAAGGATGATATGGATTTGTATTATATTCATTATATTTTTCGGTAGAGATTCCATTATAAAATAAACTAGGCTCGTAGTCTGGATTACTTGCCATAGCTAATATTTCTCCTGTTTTAACATTAACTACAACAACCGTACCTCCTTCTGCTCCAATCTGTGTTCCAAAACCGCCATCTCTTATTTTTTGTATATTACCTGCTAAAGATTGCTCTGCTATTCTTTGTAAATTTGCATCAATTGTAAGAACAATATTTGCTCCTCCTATAGCTTCTTTTGCTGTGTACTCTCCTGTTACAGTTCCATCAACAGACATATCTATCTGTTTTATACCATCTTCTCCTCTTAAATATTCTTCGAATGTTTTTTCAATTCCGGTTTGCCCTACTTTGTCATCTACTTCATATTTATAGTCATCACCTTTTTTTTCAAATTCTTCTATATTTTTTTGACTAATTCTGCTAGTATAACCTATAATATGTGATGCTAAATTACCTGTATGATAAACTCTTGTTGGTTCTACAACAATATTTACTCCAGTCAAATTTTGAGAGTTTTCTTGTAATTGGACAGCACTGTTTCTTGAAATTCTATTAGATATTTGTATTGATCTAGTTGTTGAATATCCTATTGTTGATATTGCATATCTTACAGCTAATATTTGTCTAATTTCAACTATGTTTTCACTATTAATTTTATATTTATCTCTAAATAAATAAAAAGCTTCTTCTGCTGATGCAGTCTTTGGTATTTTATATTTTGTTTTCCATTCTTCTAATTCTTCTTCTGTATTAAAATGAAACTCGAAAGGTTCTATACTAATTGGGAATGGATCTACATAAGTATCTCCATTGTTTTTTAATATATTAGTCATTACTAATATGGAATTATTCAGTTGTTCATCTTCTACTTTAGTCTTGTACATTTCTATAGAAAAATCCATTTCTGTACTAACTAAAACATTTCCCGTTCTATCTAATATACTACCTCTGGCAGCTTCTATCTTTGCTTCTCTTGTAAGTTTTGTGTTTGATGTATCCCTATATTCTGCACCATTTACAATCTGAAGATTAAATAGTTGAATTATAATAGCAATTCCAACTAAATATATAATTGTTGTTAAAAGATTATATCTAAAATTCGATTTTTCTAACTCTGTTTTTTGTCTCAGTGGCTTCACCTTCTTTTCTATAAAATCTACATATTTTATATCTTAGAAATATCTTGTTAAAATATTGCTTCTTTTAAAATTCCTATCTATCATATAACCAATTTTTTGTATTAAAGGATATAAAATAATAGTTAACAAAACATTATATAAACATTCAATTACTAAAATCTTAAAAAATGGCCAATATTCCCTTTCAGATCCTATTATTATGGAATTTATAAAATAGCTTCCAAATTCAAAGATTATAGTAGAACCTAAAACCATAAAAATAATTGTAAATTTATTTTCTTTTGAAAAATTTTTATCAAAATAGGCTCCTAGATAACCTATAATACATAACATTACAGCTGTAATTCCAATTGTTTTTCCGTATAATAAATCTAAAATTCCTCCTATGATAATCCCAAAAGAAATTCCTAATATTTGATTAGTAAATAGACCTATAAATAATATAAATATAATAAATAAATTTGGCTTAATTCCATTAATTGTAAAATTTGAAAGAATATTTACTTGTAGAAAATAAATAATAAAAAAAGTTATAATAAAACCTATTATAATTCCAAATTTTCTCATGCATTTTCCCTTTCGAATTTTTAATCTTTTATAATTAACACTGTATCTATTTTTGAAAAATCTACTGCTGGTTCTATAATTGCATATCTATCTGTAATATTACTTGTTGTAACTATTTCTTTTATTGTTCCTATAATAATTCCTTTTTGATATATTCCTCCAACACCAGAAGTATATACTGTATCACCTTTTATTAGTTCTGCTCTTGTAGGAATATAAGTTGCTCTAAGTATTTGATTTTTTTCAAGAGTTCCTTTGCAAATAATATTTTCTTGAGTTGTACTAATAGTACAACTTACTGTACTTGCAGCATCTATAATAACTTGTACTTTAGCTGTTTTTTCTGTTACAGATGTTACATATCCTACTAACCCTTTGTCTGCTATAACTGTCATTTTTTCTTTAACACCATCTTCTGTTCCAACATTTAATACTAATGTACTGCTATAATTACTTACATCTTTGTTAATAACATAAGCTGGTATTGTGTTATAATTTGCGTATTTTTGAGTTAGATTCATATAATTTTGTAATGTAACATTTTCTGCTTTAATTATTTCAAGTTCTCTTAACTTTGTTTCTAATTCACTATTTTTTTTCCTTAGTTCTTCATTTTCTGCTTGAATAGTTTCTAAATTTGCAAAATAATTTTTATTTCCTTGAACTTTATTTTTAAAATCTGTTATAATTCTTTGAATTGGATTTATTATTGTGCTTGCTGCACTTTCTAGGTATGACAATTTATTAGTTTCTACATTTGAAAGAAATATTAGTAAAACTAATATTACACCTGTTATAATTCCTCCTAAAAGTTCTGTTTGCTTATTTCTATTCATTTATATTTATCCTTTCCAAATTACGTTTTGAAAAATTCCATCTCCAATTATAATATGGTCTAAAAGTTGTATCCCCATTAATATACAAGCTTTATCTAATTGTTTTGTAAATTCTATATCTGTATTACTCGGTTCTGGATTTCCACTTGGATGATTATGTATAATAATAATCTTTGGAATTTGCAATTTAATGGGGTCTGATAAAACTTGTTTTATATCAAAAGTTATACCTGCAGAATTTCCTATAGCTATTGTTTTAATCTTTTCTATTTTATTCTTATTGTTTAACATAACCAATTTTATAATTTCTATTTTTTCATATCTTAATTGTTCCATAAATAAATCTACAACATCTTTCCTTGATTGTATATACAACTTTTTTTCGCTAATTGGTTTTTCTATTCTTCTTGATATTTCTCCAATAGCTTTTAGTTCTATCGCTTTCACTTTCCCAATCCCCTCAAATTGCATCAATTCATTAATAGAAAGCTGTTGTAAAAAACGAAAATCACTATAATTTACTGCATTTTTTAAAATAATATTTTGTGCAATTTCTATTGCACTTAATCTTTTTGTTCCTGTTTTTATAATAATTGATAATAATTCACTCTCCGAAAGAGCTTCTTCCCCATATAATACCATTTTTTCATAAGGCCTATCATATATAGGGATATTTTTTATGTTTGACAAAATAAATCCTTTCTGTTTATTCCGCGCCCTACACTTTTCTATATACCCAAATAGCTATTGCTATACCTATTATACTTGCCATATTAAATTTTACCATTAGAGAAAAAGAAAATTTTATTACATTTAAATCTAATGTTACAGGATCTGCTAGTCCAAATGTTTGTCCATAATATAGCCACCACAACCAATCTACGCTTTTTGCAAGCTCTCCTAATAAACCTCCTAGTACTAATCCTGCTAATAAAAATATTAATAATATCCAAATATTTTTTTCTTTTGTTGCCATTTCTACCTCCATTTTTCCCTACGGAAATATCCATTTTTTTACTTTTATATTATATATTGATACTACTTTTTTTTCAAGTAATTTTATACACATTTTTTTATAATATTTCATAATAATAATAAAAGTTTAGCATATATATTATGTTATGAAACTTGTTCATTATATCAATTCTAACATTTATTTACATTTACTTTTAAAATTATTATTGTATAATAAATTTATAGTCTTTCGGAGGATTTTATATGAAAATAGAAAAACTTAATGAAAACAGAATAAAAATTACTTTTGATAATCATTATTTACAAGATAATCAAATTTCGATTCATTCTTTTATGTCAAATTCTATAGAAAGTCAAGCTTTGTTTTTAACCATATTAGATGCTGCAGAAAAAGAAGTAGGATTTATTACAGAAGATTATAAAATTGTAGTTGAAGCGTTAACTCAAAATAAAGATTGTTTTACTTTGATTATTTCTAGATTTCTGGAAAAAAGCAAAAAGAAATTAAACTCTAGAATACGCACTCAGAGAAAATTTTCTTCTTTACAAAATAATATTTCCTTATATAAATTTGAAAATTTAGAGATTTTTTTTGCTTTTGCTGAATTTCTTTTCAAAAAAAATCCTGAATTATTTTTACTTTTAAATGAAAAAAATTCATTATATGAATATAATAATTGTTACTTTTTAGCAATTGATAAATTATTTTTAGACAAAAAAATACTATTTAAAATAACTTCTCTTTTTTCTGAATATAGTGAATATGTTTTTGTTTCAGAAAATTCATTTATAAGATTAAAAGAATTTGGAAAAATTTTAATTGAAAAAAATGCTATATATTCTTGCGCAAAAAAAAATAGTAATTTATAATTACTATTTTTTTATTTCTATTTTTATTTATATAAATAATATTGTGGATTTTTTGCCACTCCATTTACTCTAATTTCTAAGTGCAAATGAGGTCCTGTTGAATTTCCAGTAGAGCCAACTGCTCCTATTATATCTCCTTGTTTTACCTTTTGTCCTTCACTTACATATAATTTACTACAATGTGCATAATATGTTTCAACAGAATTTGTATGTTGAATAACTATCATTCTTCCATAATTACCTTTATATGCAGAATATGTTACTGTTCCATCTGCTACAGCTCTTATTGGAGTTCCTGTAGAATTAGCTATATCTAATCCTGTGTGCCTTCCGCCACTTCTTCTACCAAATCTTGAAGTTATTGTTCCAGTAACTGGTTGAATTAGTGATATTCCTAATGCTGTTTCTGTATAATCCATATTTTTTGTTGTATTAACTTTATTTTTCTTTTTTACTACTTTTTCTTCTTTATACAAACCTGCAACAGTTGCTTCTATTCCAGTAAATTCTTTTAATTCTTTTTCATATTTTAACACATATGAAACATCATCTTTATTCTCACTGTTTTGTTCTTTTAAAGAATTAATTATTTTCTCTGCTTCTTCATAAGTTTCTACATAATATTTTTCTTGGCTATTTTCTAATATCGCATAATATTTATAATAAGATGTTCCTGAGGAAATAACTTTTTCAAAGATTTCTGCATCATTTGCTTCAAGATCTTTTTTTATAAGACACATTTCATATTCTGGTAAATAATCTACTTCAACAAATGCAACTTTTCCATTATCTCCACTTGTTATATATTCATCAATTTTATCTTGTAATTGCTTTTTATTTTCAGTATATCCAATAGATTCTCCATCTAATGTTACTGCATACATTGGTTGATACACTACAAAAACTAAAAATCCTATAATAGCGAATGCCACAGCGAGTAACATACTTATCTTTATCCATAATCTTAAATATATTACAATATTTTTAAAAACGCTAGTTATGATAGTGCACCCCCTTTTAATTTTATCGATTACATTTTATATATTTTAAAGTTTATTATCAATTTTAATCTTCGCTATTTTTCGGGGTGTTTTTTAACCTAATCTAACTTTTTCTCTCTTTATTTCGTTTTTTCTCTATCTTTTATTTTTTTATTGCGGACACAATAATTTCCTTTATTTTTTATTATAAATTTGTTACTTCTGATTTTACTTTTCCAACTTGATCTTGAGTTGCGTTTTGAGAAGGAATATAGTATCCTTTTGATTCCGCTAATTTAAAAAGTTCATACTCAAAACTCTCAAACGAATTTCTTAAGTTTTGAAAAGTTTGTCTTAATTCAAGATTAGCCGTTTCTAAAATAGCTCCTTGAAATTCTTTCAAACTATATTTTGTACTTTCTAATATGTCATTTACCATTACTTTCTCTTCCATTATTTCCTCCTAACCTAAAAATGAAATTAATTTTTGTTTAGAATTTAAAGCTTCTTGTGCTGCTTTATTAAAAACTTGTTTTATTTGCGGATCGACAGCATTATCTGCATAATGAATTAATTTACTATAGGTAGTTTCTTGTGTTTCTATAAAATGACGTAAATGTTGTAATTCAATTTGATTTAATGAACTCATATTTAATCTTCCTTCCTTTTTCTAATTCTTTTAGTTATTATTTCTATAAAAAATTTTTTTATTCAAAAATTACAATTTTTATGCCAATTTTTCAAACTATAATCACATTTATAGCCTATTGACATTATAAAAAAAAAAGACTATAATAAGTAAGTATTTAAAATAATAAGTATAGCGCACAGTGCTAAAACAACTATTTAATTTTATATATGGGTTATTAGCTCAGTTGGTAGAGCAGCAGACTCTTAATCTGAAGGTCCGGGGTTCGACCCCCCGATGACCCACCAAAAAAACAGTTTCCTTAGGAAACTGTTTTTTTATGGACCTGTTTTTATAATATTTCTCATTGGTTTATAAGTATCTTTTGAAATTACATCTTTTGAAATACTTACTCCATCTTTAAGTGTTTCTTTATAAGTCGTTACTTTATATCCTGGTTGCCCAGCTTGAACAACTTCTTGCACTCCATTTGGTAAATTAAAATCTTGTATATATTCTGTAACATATGGTATTGTTTGTGTAATTACTGGTATTATTTTTATTTCGTATTCCACATCTTCAAAAGCAACTGCATGTATCTTAAAAGTAGCTAAACCTGATTTTACATTTGCCTCAATTTTTATAGGATAAGATCTTGTATTTTTAAATTGAAAGTCTGTTTTTCCATATACCACAGTTGCATCTCTACCGGCTGGAAGATATGATGTCTTAAAAGAATGATTCCTTCTTTCTACTATTTCTAGATTTGCAAGTACTACCGCATTATATAGAGTAGAAGATATTTGGCATATCCCTCCTGCTAAACCATCAACTACTGCTCCATCTTGAAATATAGCAGCATCCTTATACCCTTCTTCTACAGTTCTTTTACCAACAACTTGATTAAAAGAAAATACTTCACCTGGCATTAATACCACACCATTTATTTTTCCGGCAGCTATTTCTAAATTTTTACTTCTGTTAATATTTCCAGCAACATATTTGGTAGAAAATGATGATACAAGGTTTGGAAAAGCTTCCAATCCAAAAGTTTTTACTGTTACTTTCGGATATGTTATTACTAAATCAAATTTATATTCTTCTTTATCTTCTGATTTAATTTGATTTTTAGCTTCTTCTAAATTAAAATCTATACCATTTATTTCTGGATAAATATTCAAAGGTTCTAATTCATAATATGCATCTTTTGGCTCTGTATAAACCTCTTCATAAATCTTATCCATATTAATAGGATCTGCTTCTTTAAATGTAATAGGAATTTGTATGTTCTCTTCTTCATTATTATTAATTATATTCTGAGCATTTCTATTTTTTATATTTTCTATAATTTTAGATTTAAATTGCTCTCTATTAATAATTATTCCATCTATCCCTTTGTTTACTATTAATTGTTCCTCTTCTATATAATAAGTTGGTTGTATAACTTTTCCAGGCAAATTAGACTCAGCACTTATAATAAACTCTTCTAAAAATTCTTCATTATATGAATATTCCACGTCTATATTTTTACCAAAAAAATTCACAAAAATCAAAGTATAATTATCAAACAATATATTTCCTGTTCTTCCTATTTCACAAGCTTCTTCTACTGCTTCTTTTATTTTATATTTAAACTCTATTTGATTACTTTCTAAAAAGTTTTCATATTCCTCATATTTGATATTTAGTTCTTTAGCCAATTCTATATTTAAATAATTTTCTACTTTTATCTTTGCGTCTGTAGCACTAAGTCCTGATA
>JAZROJ010000043.1:0-4510 GCA_045648625.1 Candidatus Scatovivens sp. | reverse complement strand
TTAAATTTAATTAATGTAAAACAAATAACGATATCAGAAAAAGATTATAATTTAATAAGAATTACAAATAACATAAATTCGGAAATTTTTATTATTAATGATAGAATGGAAATAATCAAGGAGATAAAAAATGATTAGAATAAGAGCTAATGATGAAACAGTTTCTTTTAAAGCTATAGAATATATATGCCAAAAATATCCAAAAGAAGAAATAAAAATAATAATTCCAAATACAAAACAGCAAGATGCTGAAGAAATGAGAAAAATAGCTATAAAATATCCTAATATTATATTTAGTGTAACTGGAGGTTTAGATCCTTCTAAAAGAAAATTTGATACAGAATGGTATCAAGAAAGAACTATCTATACACCTATGGAATTAAGTAAAATAATTTCAATTTATAGAGAAATTGAAAAAAGAATTGATTTAAGTTGGACAGAAACACAAAAGGCAATGTTTATATATCAAGAATTATGTAATAGAATGCAATATAGTGAAAATATGATAAATGGGAAAGATTATTCAAGAGGAATTGGAGGCTTAATATATAATAAAGCAGTATGTAGCGGATTTGCTATGATTTATAAAGAAGCCCTAGATAGAATAGGAATAGAATGTCATTATCAAAACAGACAAGGATCGCATAGTTGGAATATAGCTAAATTAGATGGAAAATATAGAGCTTTAGAATTAACATGGGATGTTAGTAATAAAGGGGAAGCCGGATGTTGTTTTTACTTTTTTAATAGAAGTGGTCAAAATTTTTACCAAAACAAGCACCATAATATCAAAAATGAAGATGAAGAATATGAATTCCCAATTGTTGAATATACAGATCAAGAATTAATAGAGGCAAGTAGAGTTATTAATAAATTAAGAATTATAAAAATACCATTAGATACAAAAAAAGAAACTATTGCAGAATTAAGCTCAATAAAAATTAATAATATAGAATGTAGTATTTGTAAGCAATACAATGGAAGTATTTTTGTAAAATGTTTAGATTCTAATAAAAGATTATTACACAAAGCATTTGTAAGAAAAGATGGTTCTCACTTTATACTAATTCCAAAACCAGAAAAAGCTTATGATTTAAACCAATATATAATAATAGAAGAAACTAAAGATGGGGTGCAAATAGGAATAATATATTCAGAACAAAATCTTATTTCTATTCCTAAAGAATATGAAGAGGTTATAGCAAATGGATTATTAAGTAAGGAAAGATTAAAAAGAAAAATAAATGATTTTAATGGTTATGTAGGATATATTGGCCAAAACAAAACAATATATTCAAATTTGGATTTTGAAAAAGAAAAATTAAATGTAATAAGATAAATTGTAAATAATAGTATAATTTTTACATAAAAGACCATAATACGTTTAGGTGATTATATGAAGAGAATTTTTTATTATGGTTTATTAATTTTTATATTTTCTGTTGGAATTGGATATTATTATTCTTCAATTTGGAAACACAATAAAGATAATATAGCAGTAAAATATATAGCAAATAATCAGATACCTTTAGAACAAAGTACTTTAGAAACATCTCAAACAGAAGAAAAAATTTCTTATAATGCAGAATTTGCATTAAAGAAATATTATGACGAATGTGGTCATTTTACTTTTCAACCATCAGAAATACCTCCTGAATTAATTAATTTGACTCAAAAAGAAATAGAAACAATTTATTCAGATTGGGAGGTAGAGGAGTTTAATTCTAATTCTTTAATTTTATGCAAAGAAGTAAATAGTATATGTGATGAACATTACTATGTTAAATTAGGAGAGAACAATATAGAAATATATAAGGTTGGAAATGGAGGTTCTTTAAGTTTATATAGAGAAACAGATATTAGTAGAGATTATTTAACTTCTGAAGATATAAATACATTAGAAATTGGTATGTTAGTATATGGAACAGGAGAATTAAATTCTAAAATAGAAGATTTTGAATAGAAGAGGTTATATGTAAAAAAACGGAGAAAAGAATATATCTTTTCTCCGTTTTTTGTTGGATACAAATTTTATTAATTACACACATAGAGCTATTGAATAACTTCAAATTTTAAATTGTCTGAATCAAGTGATACATGTATTTTTTGTGTAGAAGTGATTTCTCCTCTTAATACCATTTCTGCTAATTCATCTTCTATATGTTTTTGAATAGCTCTTCTTAAAGGTCTAGCTCCATATTTTAAATCTGTACCTTTTTCAGCTAAGAATTGTTTAGCTTCTTGAGATACTGTTAAAATAATTTCTTTTGAAGATAAAGCATTTTGAGTTTTTTCTAATAATAAATCTACTATTTGAACAAGTTCTTGTTTTGTTAAAGAATTGAATGGTATAATTTCATCTACTCTGTTTAAAAATTCTGGTCTAAATAAATCTTTTAGTGCTCCTAAGATTTTTGTAGAGTCCATGATTGATTCTTTACCAAAACCAATTGAGTTATTATTTAAGTTAGAACCAGCATTTGATGTCATAATAATAATTGTATTTTCAAAGTTTACAGTATTTCCTTGTGAATCTGTTAATTTACCATCATCTAAAACTTGTAATAATATATTAAATACATCAGGATGTGCTTTTTCAATTTCATCTAATAATATGATTGAATAAGGTTTTCTTTTAACTTTTTCTGTTAATTGACCTGCATCATCATATCCAACATATCCTGGAGGAGAGCCTATTAATTTTGATGTTGAATGGCTTTCCATATATTCAGACATATCTATTCTGATAATAGCATCTTCGCTACCAAACATTTCATAAGCTAAAGCTTTTGCAAGCTCTGTTTTACCAACACCTGTAGGCCCAACAAATATAAAAGAAGGTGGTCTTTTGGTGCTTTGAAGTCCAGCTCTGTTTCTACGAATTGCTTTAGATACAGCTGTGATTGCAGTATCTTGACTAATAACATGTTTGTGAAGATTTGCTTCTAAATTCAAAAGTTTTTGTGTTTCAGCTTCTGTTATTTTTGTAACTGGAATTTTAGTCCAACGTTCAATAACTTCAGCAACATCTTGAATTGTAAGAATAGCAGGTTTTAAATTTTTTTGAATTTTTTCTAATCGTTCTGTTAAATTACATTCTTTTGTTTTTAAATCAGCTGCTTTTTGATATTCTTCAATAGAGTCTGAAGAAACAGCTTCTTCTTTTTCTTCAGCCACTTTTGCAAGTTCATTTTTTATAATTTCTAATTCAAATAATTCTTTATTTTTTAAATTGATTTTTGAACATGCTTCATCAATTAAATCTATGGCTTTATCTGGTAAAAATCTATCATGAATATATTTTTCAGACATTTTTACTGTTTTTTCTATAATATCTGGAGTAATTGATACTTTGTGATAATCTTCATAATATTTTTTGATACCTTTAATTATATTAATAGTATCTTCTATTGATGGTTCTTCAACTATAATAGGTTGGAATCTTCTTTCTAAAGCTGAATCTTTTTCTATATATTTTCTGTATTCTTTTAATGTTGTTGTACCTATTAATTGAATTTCTCCATTAGTTAAAGCTGGTTTTAAAATGTTTGCTGCATTCATAGAATGTTCAGCATCTCCAGCACCAATAATATTGTGAATTTCATCAATTACAAGAATTATATTTCCATACATTTTGCATTCATCTATTAAAGATTTCATTCTTGCTTCAAATTGACCTCTAAATTGTGTACCTGCAATAATTGCTGTCATATCGATTAAATACACTTCTTTATTTAATAATTTAGCAGGTACTTGTTGTCTGGCAATACGAATTGCTAGCCCTTGAGCTATAGCTGTTTTACCAACACCAGGCTCACCAATTAGGCAAGGATTATTTTTAGAACGTCTATTTAAAATTTGTGTCATTCTTTCAATTTCATTTTCTCTACCAATAACTTCATCTAAAAGATTTTGTTTAGCTTTTTCTGTAAGATTTGTACCAAATGTGTCTAAAAATTTCTTTTTATTATTTTTTACCTTTTTTTGTACTTTAACTGTTTTGTTAGAAGTAGAATTTTGAGAATTTTCTGAATTTTGAGAAGAGGATTCACCTGAAGCTTTGAAAAAACCTAAAATATTGCCAATAGGAGCATCTCCATCAATACCTTCTTGATTAAGTCCTAAAGATTCTAAATTCATATTTTCAGAAAAACCTTTTAATATATTTTCAAATTGATTAGACATATCTTCTAAATCTTCATTAGAAATATTTGCATTTTGGGCTAAAAATTCTAAAGGATTAATCCCTTTTTCTTTAGCACAACTATAGCAAAGCCCTTCCATTGTTTTTTTACCATTTTCTATTTTATTTAAAAATACAACTGCTGTATTTTTATTACATATTGAACATATCATTTTTTACTCTTATCTCCTTAATTATGTACTTTTGTATAAATAATATAATACAATATTTTTGCTATATAGTCAATGAAAAAATGTTGAAAATATACAAAAAAATAGTTAAAAATTAGCAAACAATCAAGTAGAGTGCTATACAAAGATTAAACAA
>JAZROJ010000042.1:0-7509 GCA_045648625.1 Candidatus Scatovivens sp. | reverse complement strand
GAAGAATTGAATGTGATAGGATATAAGAGTAAAGAAATATATGTATTTTTCTCAGATGTTGAAATATCAGTTTATAGAGTTTCAGAGATTGAAATATCAGACTTTTTTAAATTAGCTGATAAATTATTATCAGAAGAGTTGAGTTTATTAGAGTTTATGAATGAACTTACTTATTTATGGCCTGATTACAGTGAATATATATATAATAAAGAATCAGTATTTTTATCATATCCTTTAAAAGGAATAGATATAAAAATAGGTTATGAAGATACTAATGCTATTGTATTATACAATAACGTAAAAACAAACTTATCGACTGTAAAAAAATATTTGGAAAATCCAGAATTTGTATCAAAATTGGGTGTAGATAATTTGTTTGAAGCAGAAAAAAGAAGAGTTATAGCTAATAATTCTTTAATGCCAAATTGTAATAAATATTATGAAAACCTAGAAAATAAAGAAGAAATAGGAGAGAGTATATTGTTTGGAAATTATCCGAAAGTAGATAATTCTGGAAGTATTATTAAAATGTATATTATTTCTAAAGACGGAGCTTATCCCAATAGAGAAATATATGATAGTATAAATGAATATTTATGGATAAGTAACGAATGTTTTATATATAGTCAAGCTCAAAGAGGTATATTTATATACAATGCTACAAATGGAAAAAAAACAACATTAGTAACTGGAAAAGAAGAATATGATTTAAAAAGTTTTGAAAACGGTGTTTTAAAATATAATAATACCGAAATAAAGATTCCTTAAAAGAGAGGGTTGAAATGGTAATTCAAAAAAATAATATTTTTAATAAAATATTAGTTGTATTGTCAATAGTGGTAACTTTGACAAATTTTCTAATGACTCCAATAGTACAAGCAGCTTCTATAAAAACAGAGATGAAAGAAGGAGAATTTTATTATGCTGGAACATCAGAAGGGGCGTATAGGGTTTCTAAAGGTGTAATAGAATGGTTATTAGAAAAAATAGGAGAAATATTAGATTGGATATTGGGCTTACTTACAATGATAGTAAGAATAGTTGTTGTTGGATGGACAGCCTTAATAGAACAATGGATAACACGCTTTTTTTATGCGACAACAGGTGTGCCTGTTGAAGAACATGGTTTTAATGTAATTCAATGGCATCCAATGGAAAGTTGTGTTACTGTAGAAGCTATAGTATATAACCGTGTACCAATTTTTAATATAAATTTGTTTTCAAATAATAAAAATGCTTGTTTAAGTGGCACAGGTAGATATGATGTGGTTTGTGAAGAATGCTATTATAAGCTAAATCCTAAAAAAGAATTAGATCCAAACAGAAACATATATGCTCCTATAGAGACTGAAATAATAGGAAAAAATAAAAAAGTTTGTACAATGGATGAGTGCTCTTGTTTAAATTGTTGGAAAGAAATGGCATTAAAAGGTTATTTTCAAATAGAAAATGGAAAAATTCTAATAGAAGATGGGAGACCAGTTAGAAAAGCTAACGCTGTTACTGTTATAAAAGATGCTGTTAGTAAATGGTATTACATAATTAGATTATTTAGTATAGCATTAATGCTAATCATATTAATAGTAATTGGAATTAAAATGGCCTCTACTACTATTGCTGAAGAAAAAGCTTTATATAAAAGGATGATTGTAGATTGGATAGTAGGAATGATATTAATATTTTTAATACACTACGTCATGGTTTTTATGATAAATGCTAATGAATATTTGGTAGACTTTATAAGGGATTCACATACAGGTGTTACGGAAATAATGAGAAAAGAATTTGGGTTAACTGCTAAAAAATATGACGATATGGAGATAGGCTTGTATGAAGCGGTTAGATCTAGAGCTTATGATCCTAAACTAATTAATGGAACTACAGGTATGGTATTATATGTAACATTAGTATCATATACTATTAAATTCATATTCATATATTTTAGACGATACTTAAATATTATAATACTTACAGTAATGGCCCCAGGAATAGCTTTTTCATATGCAATTCAAAAGGTATTGACAGGAAAAAGTCAAGGTTTCAAAAATTGGTTAAGTGAGTATTTTATAAATACATTTATTCAATCAGCTCATGCATTAATTTATACGATTTTTGTATCCACAGCATTAATTATTTCATTAGATTCTATACCTGGAATGATTTTGGCTTTTGTATTTATTAATTTTATGCCAAAAGCAGATGAGATATTTAGAAAAATGTTCAAACTAACAAGTGAATCTTCTGAAGAAGCTATGAATGCTCCAAAAAATGTGAAAAATATGAAAAATTCAATAAAATCAGCAGTTAATTTTATGACTGCAGGTAATTTATTAAGAAAATCTCCAATTACCAAAGCTGTAACAGCGCCAATAAGAATGGCTGGTACAGGGGCTGTTGTAGGGGCTTCAATAATTAAATCTAAGATAGATATTAGAAAACAACGAAATAATATATCAATAGGCAATATAAATAATAATGAAAATAATAATACAGAATCGTCAAATACAAAAAATACTAATAATGGGGTATCACAAAGAAGTACAGAGCTTGTAAATGTTGCTAATTCATTAAAAAGTGTAATGAATAAAATAAATCCTACTGGTGAGCCAAAAAAAGAATTTAAAGACTTTTTGAGTTATTATAATCCTAAAAATGAAGTTGGATATGATGGTGAAGATGCAATAGATAAACAAATTAGCGCTTTAGAAAAATTTGCATTCGAGAATGCAGATAACATTTCAGAAGAAGATTTAGAAACAATATCTAAGTTAAGAGATAAATTTGATAATTTAACAAATATTTCAACAGGAGATGTTTTAAAATATCATTTTGATAAATTTTTAGATAAAAGAAATTATATGGATTATAATGCGAAAACAGGAAAATACGAACTTAAATATGGCTTTTTGGGTAAAAAAGAATATGATAGAACTCAAAATAAATGGGTTAGACGTACATTGGGAGACCTTGTAGCAGAACAATTAAAATCTGAAAATTTATTAGGATTTACTAAAGAAGATAAAAAAATATTTAAAGAATTGGGAGATTTGGCAAAAGGTACATTATTAGGTATGGGATCTTTATTAGTTGGATTCGGAACTGTAGTTACCAATCCTGCCGTTGGTATGGGATTGTTAGCAAATGGATTTGGTAGTATGATTAATTTTGCAGAAAAGACTGGATTAACTGATACTACTAGAACATATAGACCTCCAGTAGTAGATGAAAAAAATAAGAGATTTTCATTTAATAGATTTAATAAAGGAGCAAAACAAAATATTGTAAGAAGCATATTGGCTAATTCTGAAAAAGAAAATAATAAAGCTGTAGTAGAAAATGTAAGAAAAAATCATAAAAAATTATATAGAACTTTAAAATTAGGTGGAG
Source organism: Candidatus Scatovivens sp. (assembly GCA_045648625.1). GTDB lineage: Bacteria > Bacillota > Clostridia > TANB77 > CAG-508 > Scatovivens. The sequence goes on along the minus strand of JAZROJ010000042.1, from coordinate 4,122 downwards.
CTGGACTTTCAGTAGCTGGTTTTGTTAGTATAGGTTCATTAGCAATTGCTCCTACTATTTTAGCAACAGGTGTAGCTCTACATGTTATTGGAAATGGAGTAAAACATTATTCTGGATATAGCCAAAAATCTATATTAGGAAAAATTAGTAGAAATCATTTTAAACAATTAAAAGAGTTAAAGAGCGAACTTGTAAAAGATGAAATTAGATTATTATCTAAAGAAGAATCAAAGGAAATGAAAGATACTTATGTAGTATTACTAGCTGCATTAGAAAATTCTTTACAAGAAAAACGAGAAAATACTACAAATAATAAAGATGATGTTGTTGAGGTTGTTAAATTAAATAACGGAGAAGAATTAAAATTAGATATAAAGAAAGATGTCAAAAAAGAAGGATACTTGACTCAAAAAACAGAAAAAAATATTATAGAAGAAGCTGTTGCTGAAGCTATAATACAAAAATGCTTAAATGAAATTTCAAAACCAGATTTTGATCCAGAAAAAATACATAATGAAGCAAGAAAAGTACTTGAAGATAAATTAGTAGGATATGGTGTATTAGATAAAGATGGAAAAACGAAAATAGAAGATAAAATAAAAGGTGCTGACAAGAAGCTTGATCAAGCAATAAAAGATATTCTTCATAAAGAATTTGGTAAAGAATTATCAAAAACAGAATCAGAAGATATAGTAGAATTAACTAAAAATACAGATACTGAAGAAACAAACAGTGAAATGAGTACTTTTGATAGAGTTTTAATTAAAGAAGTTATTAGAGAAAAAATTAAAAATAAAGAAATTCAAAAAATTTCCGATATTTCTATTTATAATATAACAGAAGGAATGCTAGAAGCAAGAAGTAAAATTGAGGAAAGAAGAGCTACAAGTGATGTAATAGAAAAATTACAAAATGGTAAAATGAGTACAGATCGTCAATCTATGTTTGGGGAAGCATCAAAACTTACTCCTGCAAAAATAGAGGGAATAGAGAAAGCAATTACAAATATTAAACTTTACAATAAAGCTAAAGGAGATATGACACAACAAGAAAGAAGAACAGAGAAAGAACAAAAAATAGAGACTTTAAAAGATGTGTTACTTGCTGCTACAACAGGACAAGAAGTTGTACAAGATAAAACAAATCAAGCAATACAAAAATCAACAAAAGAGATAATTGAAGAGTTGTTTGAAAATAAAGAACAACAAGAACAAGTTTATTCTTTAATAGATAATATAAATAATATGAAGCGTTTAAATAAGAGAGGGGAAAGCGCTAAAATGCCGTCTAAAAATACGGATTATCATCACGCTAAAAGCAGAGAAAAAGTTAAAAAAGCTCAGGAACAACATAGAGATTTAATTGAAGAGTTAAGTAGAAAAATAGAAGAAGAGGCGAAAGGGCAAAATACTGAAATAACAAAACAAAGAGATGGCAGTAGAGAATATAAACATCTTGATGGAACAAAATTAAATTCAAAAGAAGTATTTGGACCAGTAACAGATATTATAGATTTAATAAAAGGTTTATAAACTATTTAATTAAGAAAAAAGAAAAAAATAGGAGGAAAACATGAAAAAAGTAGGACAAAAACTAATAACAGCTATATTATTAATTGTTGTTATATTTAATTATGTATATAGTAATTATGTCCCAGTTATTGCAAGTGAAACTGCTGCAGAGATTTTGGAAGATGCAATTAATTTATTGGTTAATATTCTTGGTGGAGTAATAGGTATATTTACATGGATACCTAGACTAATAGCCCTGGCCATAGGCGCGGCTATAAATATAATTACGGCGCAAGTTGCATATATGGATAGCACAACACCAGGAAAAAAAGTTAGTTTAGATCAAAGAATATTTTTAACTCCTTTTGAAATATTTTTTAATAAAGCTAAAATTTTAGATGTTAATTTTTTAGATACAGATGTAGGAGGAATTACAGGAACAGTTAGAACAGCTGTAGCTAAATGGTATTATATTATAAGACTAATTGCCATTGCTATTTTATTATTCATATTATTATATGTAGGTATAAGAATGGCTATTGCTTCAGTGGCATCAGAAAAAGCAGTATATAAAAGAGCATTATTAGATTGGTCAGTTAGCTTGGCATTAGTATTTGTATTACAGTATATTATAATGTTTACGGTAAATGCTAATTCAGCGATAGTTAATGCTTTAGAAATTACTTCAAAATCAGATGAAGTAGATAAAGCTATTGCTGATATTGCATTTGCAAGTTTAGGTATAAGCTGGACAGCAATGGGATCAACTGTAGTTTATTTAATATTTGTTTGCCAAACAATGGGCATTTTAGGTAAGTACATAAAACGTATGCTTACAATAGGCTTTTTAATTATTATATCTCCTTTAATATCAATTACATATTCTTTAGATAAAATGGGAGATGGAAAAGCTCAAGCTTTAAATACTTGGCTAAAAGAATTTATATATAATATTCTAATCCAACCTTTTCATTGTGTAATGTATATGGCGTTTGTTAATGTAGCTTTTGAATTGTTGACATTCGAATTTACATGGAAAGGGATAGTAGGAGAACTTTTTGATAACAAACTTGGTCAAACTATATTTGCTATATTATGTGTTAAATTTATAGATGATGGTGAAAAAATAGTAAGAAAAATCTTTGGCTTTGGACAAGCTTCGTCTTTAAGTCCTTTAGAGACTGCTGCTACAGCTGCAGCTGTTACTCAAGGTGGAAAAATGGTTGTTGGTGCAGCTCAAACTGCTAGAAAAGGTATAAATTTTGCAAAAGAAAAAGGAGTTGTTGCTGGTATTAAAAAAGACATAGGTAATTTAAAAGATAGAAAGAAAATTACTGAAAAACAACAAAAATATATGAAAGAAAATAATATGACTAAAGCAGCTGCTTTAGCTAGAGCAAAAAGAGAAGCTGAGCAAGAAAGAGAAAATAATAATAAAGAAACAATGAAGAAAAAGGCTGATAAGAAAAGACAAAAAAGAGCAGATAGAAGAGAAGGAAAAATAGAGGAACAATTAAAGAAAGCTCTTTCTTCAAAAGAATTCCAAGAGATGATGAATAAAAAGCAAAGTGATCCAGATGGATATAAAAATAGCGAAGCCTATAAGGAGGCAGCAAAAATTGTATCTCAAAAAGAAAATAAAGGAAAAAATATAAAAGGTTTTGTAGGCAATGTTTGGAATTCAGAAACTGGTAAATATATAAGAAAGACATCGGTTCCTTTAGGAATAGGAATAGCTTTAGGTGGATTAACTTATGGAGGTACTAATTTATTTGCAGCTATAGGAACTGGTACAGCAGGATATAAAGGTGGCAAAGAATTTTCAAATTCTAGCACAAAAACTATGGCAACAGAAAGTTTAAATTATACAGAAGGAAGAGTGTCTAGTAGAGACGAATTAGAAAGATATATGCAAAAAGTTCAACAAAAAGGTGAGAATGGTGCTTATGAAAATAAATCAGAAGAAACAAAAGATTTAATAAAACAATTAGAAGCTTTATTAATTGCTCTAGGAGAATATGATAAAGCAGATCAGATTTTAGGTAATATATCTAGAGATTTATATGCAGAACCTGACAAATTTGATTTGAATGCTATTTTAGAAAAAGCTGTTGGAAAAGATAAAGCCCAAAACGAAGAATTACAAGAAGCAGCTCAAAAATATGCAGATCATAAAAATGATGGATACCTATATAAACAAATCCAAAATGCAGATTCAATGGGGGTATCGATAGATACATTAACAGAAGAAATAGATAACAGAATAGATTATTCTATGGCTGATGCTGTAGAATCTTCTGAAGAATATGTAGAAAAACAAAAACCAGAACAACCATCAAGAGAAGAAAATAAAAATATAAATGTAGAAGAAATTATAAATCAAGTAGATAGTGCAGATTTAGAAAGATTAGAGCAATTATCAGAAATTATTGAAAATAATTTGAAACAAAGAATGAAAGAATATGAAAAATTAGAAGAATCTAGTAGAGCAGATATGACAAAAACTATAAATGACCTTAAAACAGCAAAATTAGAGATAACAAGAAAAATAAGCGAGTTAAAAGAAAGTGATCCAAATTATTAGGAGTATAATAAATGAGAAAAAAAAGTT
>JAZROJ010000041.1:0-6816 GCA_045648625.1 Candidatus Scatovivens sp. | reverse complement strand
TAGCATTTTGACACAAGCAAATTTACGTTACATTTATATTACAATTTATTTACATTTTTTATAAATTACAAATAAAAAAGTATATAAGTTTAATGAGAGCAAATATTTTGCGTATCTAAAATTGAAGTTAGAAATTCTTTGCAGTGAAATGAGGAATGCTCAGCTATTGCTGAGAGAGGCTCATTTTACTTCATTAGAATTTATGCGAAATTTTAGCGTATACAAAATATTTAAACGAAATAAACTTATATACTTATTTAATATCTAAATATAAACTTTAATTATATAAACATAAAATTAAATTATTTTAATTTTTATTTTTCTGGTGTTAACACTTTTTTTCCACCCATATAATTCCATAATACTTCTGGTATTTTTACAGTACCATCTGGTTGATAATTATTCTCTAAAACAGCAATCATACCTCTAGGACTAGCTATTACTGTATTATTTAATGTAGCTACTAAATAATTTCCTTTTTCTCCTTTAGCTCTAATGCTTAATCTTCTAGCTTGAGCATCACCTAAAGTAGAACAAGAACCTACTTCAAAATATTTTTGTTGACGAGGGCTCCAAGCTTCAACATCACAAGATTTAACTTTTAAATCTGCTAAATCTCCACTACAACATTCTAAAGTTCTTACTGGCACATCTAAACTTCTGAAAAATTCTACTGTATAATTCCACATTTTATTATACCATTCCATTTGATCTTCAGCTTTGCATAAAACAATCATTTCTTGTTTTTCAAATTGATGTACTCTATAAAGACCTCTTTCTTCTATTCCATGAGAACCAACTTCTTTTCTAAAACATGGAGAATATCCTGTAATAGCTATTGGTAATTCTTCTTCTTTTACAATTTGACCTTTAAATTTACCTATCATAGAATGTTCACTAGTACCAATTAAATATAAATCTTCTCCTTCGATTTTATACATCATAGCTTCTAATTCTTCAAAACTCATAACTCCATTTACTACATCACTTCTAATCATAAATGGTGGTATACAATAAGTAAAACCTTTGCTTATCATAAAATCTCTTGCATAAGCAATCATTGCTTCATGAAGTCTAGCTACATCTCCTAGTAAAAAATAAAAACCATTTCCACTTGTTCTTCCAGCACTTTCTTTATCTAATCCTTTAAAGCTATCAATTATATCTGCATGATGTGGGATTTCATATTCTGGAACTATTGGTTCACCAAATTTTTCATTTTCTACATTTTCACTATCATCTTTTCCAATAGGAACAGATGCATCCATAATATTTGGAATTTTCATCATTCTTTTCTTTATTTCTTCTTTTAATTCTTCTTCTTTTCCTTCATTTGCTGCTAATTTTTCATTAATAGCTTGTACTTCTGCTTTTTTAGCTTCTGCCTCTTCTTTGTTTCCTTTTGCCATTAATCCACCTATCTCTTTACTTATAGAATTTCTTTTCATACGTAAATCATCACACATTAATGTTAATTCTCTACTTTGTTTATCTAATTCTAAAACTTCATCTACTAAAACTAATTTATGGTCTTGAAATTTCTTTTTAATATTTTCTTTTACCATTTCTGGATTTTCTCTTAAAATTTTAATATCTATCATAATATTTTCTCTCCTCTATTCTTTATTTTTTATTAAATATTTATTTTATGAAAATTTTAACTTCTTTTTATATAATCTATTGAAAGGTCTTCTACGCATTCAAATCTATGCTTTTGACCTGTTATATTGTCTGTTCTTTGAGGTATTTCTTCTAAAAACATTTTCTCTCTTCTTACCCATATCTTCGAATCTGTTCTATCATATATAGGTTTATAAATAACCATTCTTTCTTGCGTTTCCGAGTCTAATGCAACATTTTCTACAAAATAGTAATTCCCTTTAAAGTGTCTGTACACTTTTCCAATCTTTACTTCTTCCATACTTTCGCATCCTTTCATTATATATTTTTAAAATTAAAATTTAATCTATTTGTACACAAACAAACACGCCCCTATACAATAATGTATAAGGGCGTATATTTACGCGGTACCACCTTGATTTACAAACAATGAACTTTTAAGTAATTTGTTCATATTTTTTCTCATTATATTGCTATAACCTGCAACAACTCGGTCTAGTTTGCTAGAAGCTCTTAAGAGTAGATTTCATAAATGCTTTTTTCTGTTTTCACCAACCACAGACTCTCTAAAAAAAGTTTATTTATTACTTAGTTCTTAATCAAACGCCTATTTATTACGTAAAATATTATATCATAAATTTTAAAAAAGTAAATACTATTTACATAATTTATCGTGCATCTTTTTCCCATGACTGTATATTATTTGTAGTCTTTTTTGAAAAACTAAATTCCAGTTTATGTGCAACTGCTAAAGAAGGATTATTTCCATCTGCAATCTCCATTCTGAATTTTTCAATACCTTTATTTTTATTAATAATATATTTCATAAATTCAAAAATACCTTCTTTTGCATATCCCATATTTCTATATTTAGGATGAATTACAATGGCTAATTCCATGATTTTTGCATTATCCGAAGCTTCTCTTCCAGATATTTCCCCTACTGGTTTACCTATTTCTATATCTTGAATCACAAATCTATTGGCATAATCATATTCTTGATCCATTAATCTTGTTTTTAATCTTAAATTAGAATCTTCTATTGAAGTTGTATACATAAAAGGGAAATATTTTACAGTATCTTTATCGCTTAACATTTCATGCAAAAATTGTAAATCGTCTTTTGTATAATAGCGTAATTTTACTTTATTTTCCATTTTTTCTCTTTTCTTCTTTTTATGATATTTTTTTAACTATTATTTTTAAAGCCTTCTCTCTTGGTAATAAGATTACATGGTCACATCCACAACATTTAAGTTTAAAATCTACTCCAATTCTAGTAATTTCCCATTCATTACTACCACAAGGATGTACTTTTTTAGTTTTTACAATATCACCTATTTTATAATCCATTTTTACCTTCTCTTTGGAAAAGGGGACGGTTCTTTTTTCCAATTTTTAAATTTTATAATTGTTTAAATTCTTATTAATAAATTTACATCTTAATATTAAATAAATTGGAAAAGAGAACCGTCCCTTTTTCCAATTTTTGCTAAATTCTTTTTAATACTTCTTGTTTTCCTAATACTTGCATTATTTCATAAAGATCTGGTGTATTGCTTCTTCCTGTTATTTTTACTCTAATTACTGTACTTATATCTCCTACGTGACCTTTATAATTTTCTGGATTTGCTTTATATTCTTTTACTTCTCTTGCATATCCAAATTCTTCTGCTAAATCTTTCATTTTGTCAAACCAAGTTTGTTTGTCATCATTTTCATTATAATATTTTTCAAAATATGTTTTTACTATATTTTCAATTTCTTCTTTATCTTGTATTTTTTGATATTCAAATTCACCATTTTTATCAAATTTTTCTGGATACATATAATAAATAATATTTTTTACATCTGACCATTTTGCAATATCTTTTCTTGGTTTTGCATTTCCTCTTTCTATTCCTAAAACTTTTAATGAATATTCTTCGTCTGAAAGCATTTGTGCTAGTTCTTCATCATATTCTTTAGCCCATATTAAAGCTGCATCATATACTTCTCTTGCTGAATATTTAGAAATTACATTTTTTGATACGTCAAGCATTTTTACCATATCAAAAAGTGCGCCACTTACACTCATTTTCTTTACATCAAATTCAAATTCTTCTATAGGTTTTTCTGGATTTTGTTTTCTCCAAATTTCAAAGTTTGAATTTGCTATATTCATTAAATATTCTATAACAGATTGTTTTGGAATACCTTCTTCTTTATAATAACTTACTGCAGCTTCTGGATCTTTTCTTTTACTTAATTTTCTTTTTGCTCCATTTTCTTCTTTCATTATTGGTGCAATATGTGCATATTTAGGAGCTTTAAATCCTAGCACATAAAATAATTGTAAATGAAGTGGTATTGATGCTACCCACTCATCTCCACGAATAACTAAATTTGTGTGCATTAAATGATCATCTATTGCGTGTGCAAAATGATATGTTGGTAATCCATCTGATTTAATAATTACTATGTCTTGATCATTTTCTGGAAAATCTATACTTCCTTTTATAACATCTTTATGTTTAATTTTTTTGTCAGGATTTCCTGGTGATTTAAATCTTATTATATAAGGATCTCCATTTTTTATTTTTTCAATAGCCATATCAACAGGCATATTTCTACATTTTGTCCATTTTCCATAATATCCTGTTCTTTCTTTAGCTTTTTCTTGGTCTCCTCTAATGCTTTCTAAATCTTCTGAAGAACAAAAACATGGATATGCATTTCCTTCTTCTAATAACTTTTTAGCATATGCTTGGTAAATATCTTTTCTTTTACTTTGCATATATGGACCATAATTTCCTTTATCTTTTCCATCAAATCCTATTGTTTCATCTGGAGCTAATCCATAATCTTCTAAAGATTGTAATATTTGCTCAGCACCATTTTCAATTTCTCTTTTTTGGTCTGTATCTTCTATTCTTACAAAAAATACTCCACCTGTTTGATTTGCCATTTTTTTAGCACTTAAACTTTGATATAATCCTCCAATATGCACAAAACCTGTTGGGCTTGGTGCAAATCTTGTAACTATTGCTCCTTCTGGTAATTCTCTTTCTGGATATTTTTCTTCATAAAATGTATAATCCTTTGCTTCTGGAAATATTAAATTTGCTAAATCTTTTCTATCCATTTTTATTCTCCTTAATTTTCTAAATAATTCGGCTATTATTTTATCATATATTTTTCAAAAATAAAATACCTAAACTTAAGTTTTTTGTTGTATTTATGCAAAATACCAAGATTTTATTTGTCTTGGTATTTTCATTTATTATGGAAAAGAGAACCGTCCCCTTTTCCAAATTTATTAAATCTCCATTATTATTGGTAAAATCATTGGATTTCTTTTTGTTGTTTGGAATATATATTCTCTTAAAGCATCTCTAATTGTTGTTTTAATAGTTGTCCAATCTGTTATATGAGAATCTACACATCTCATAACTTCTTGATATACTACTGCTTTTACATCATCCATTAAATTTTCAGATTCTCTTACATAAACAAATCCTCTGGAAATAATATCTGGACCTGCAATTACATTTCCTGTTGACGAATCCATAGTTAAAACTACAATTATTAAACCATCTTGTGATAAATGTTGTCTATCTCTTAATACTATATTTCCAACATCTCCAACACCTAAACCGTCAACCATAACTTTTCCAGTAGGTACTGAATTTGTAAATTTTGCTTCTTTTTCATTTAGCTCTAATACTCTTCCATTTTTCATTAGTATTATATTATCAGCATCAATTCCCATTTGCCTTGCTGTATTTCTATGAGCAATTAATTGTCTGTATTCACCATGAACTGGTATGAAAAATTTAGGTCTTACTAAAGAAAGCATTAATTTTTGTTCCTCTTGACAAGCATGTCCTGAAACATGAACATCTGCCAAAGAACTATATACTACTTCTGCTCCAATTTTCATTAAATCATCAATTACTTTTGCAACAAATTTTTCGTTTCCTGGAATTGGTGTTGCTGAAATAATTACTAAATCATTTGAATTGATATTTACTTTTCTATGTTCCCCATTTGCCATTCTTGTTAAAGCTGACATCGGTTCTCCTTGACTTCCAGTTGTAATAATTACTAATTGGTCATCTGTATAATTTTTTATCATATCAATATCAATAAATATATTTTTAGGTGCTTTTATATAACCTAATTCTACAGCTGTTGTTATCATATTTATCATACTTCTACCACATACAGCTATTTTTCTATTATTTGCTACTGAAGAATTTACTATTTGTTGTACTCTGTGCATATTTGAAGCAAATGTAGCTATTACTATTCTTTTTTTACAATTTGCAAATAACTTGTCAAATACTTCTCCAACTGTGCTCTCAGACATTGTATATCCTTTTCTTTCTGCGTTTGTACTATCTGAAAGTAACGCTAAAACACCTTTATTTCCAAGTTCTGCTAAACGTCCTAAATCGATTTTTTGATCATCTATAGGAGTATAATCGATTTTAAAATCTCCTGTATGAATTACTGTTCCTACTGGTGTATGAATTGCTAAAGCTACAGAATCTGGAATACTATGACAACTTCTTATAAATTCTATTCTCATTTTTCCTAATACTATAGTTTGTCCTTGTTTTACTATATTAATTTTAGCTGCTTGTGCTAAATGATGTTCTTCTAATTTATTTGCTATTAATCCTGCTGTCAATTTTGTTGCATATATTGGAACATTAATTTCTTTTAAAAGATATGCTATTGAACCTATATGGTCCTCATGTCCGTGTGTTATAACTAACCCTCTAATTTTATCTCTATTTCTTTCTAAATACGTAAAATCTGGTATAACCAAATCAATTCCTAACATATCATCTTCTGGAAACGCCACTCCGCAATCTACTAATACAATATCATTTCCATATTCGAAAACTGTAATATTTTTTCCTATTTCTTCAATTCCACCAAGTGGTATTATTTTTAAATTATCTTTTTTAAATGAAAACGGTTCTTGTACTGGAATTATAGCATTTTCTGGAGCTTTTATAATTTCTGTTTTTTCTTTTTTAGTTGCTCTTGTTTTACTAAAACCTTTTCTCCCTCTACCTATTTTTGTTCCCTCTTCATTAATTTTTTCTTTTGCTTTTTCTTTTTTTTCCATAAATAATTTACATATTAATAAACTTTTTAATATGTTCTCCTTTCTATTTAATTTTTCTCATATTTTGGAAATTA
>JAZROJ010000040.1:0-10993 GCA_045648625.1 Candidatus Scatovivens sp. | reverse complement strand
GAAATTGTTATTTTTTCTATAATATATCTTTTCTCTGATAAAATAGTAACCCTTTTTTCTATACAAACAAACATACAAAATTATATGTTATATAGCTTAAAAATTTTATTTATTGCTAGTAGCACAACAGTTTTACATTATACTATTCCTACATATTTGTTTTTAAAACGAAAAAAAACAGGAATACTTTTATGGATTTTTAAACTATCCTATATTCCTGTTATTTTAATATCTTATTTAATTTTTAACACCAAAGGTGCTCTTTTTGCCATTCCTATTTGTGACATTTTATATAATTTTATTTTAATAGTTTTCTGCCAAAATATCTAAATTTGCTTTTAAAGCATCAGTTGTAGACAATCCTGTTTTAGCATTAAAAATCTCATTATATTTATCTATATATAATATTGTAGGAAATTCTGTAACTTTATAAGATTTTCTTATCTCTCCATCTTTATCATAATAAATAGGAACTTTTACATTTTTTAAATTTGAATTTGTTTCTTCATCTGCACTTATTCCAATAAATTTAATTGTTTCTTTATATAAATCACATTGTTCATCAATTTTATTTAGCATTTCTATAGAATCATCATTTTTTTCACTAAAAAATAATACAACAACTGGTACATTTTTATAATCTGATAATTTTATCTTCTTTCCTTTTGCATCTTCTGCTTCAAAATCTGTGTATATTGCTGAAAAATCTTTTGTTTTAGATTCTTCTTGCTTACTTTCTTCATTATATAAAAGTTCGTTTTGGAGATTTTTCTCTAGTTTTTGTGCATACTTATCTTCTACTACATTTAAATCCAAACTAAAACTCCATATTGCAAAAATTAAAGCTGTTACAAATACAATGCTTGAAATTATTAACAAAACAATACTTTTTTTATCCATTTTATTCTCCTTCTTTTGTATTTTACTATCTATACAATTCTTCTAAATTTCTTGAATTCCTGCTAATTTCCATTCCTTTTTTACATACATTTTCTCTATTATCAAAATCAATTTTTACAAACTCATATGGTGTTATACCTTTTTTAAATCTAAAAAATTCGGCAATTTTACTTGGATCTAGTTGATCAAAATGATAATAACTATAATTTTTTCTTAATTTTGAATTTTCAGGTAAACTATCAAAATAAGACTTATCTTCTTTGATTTGTTTTTCTATCTCTTTTTCTGGAATTAAGCCTTGTTTTGCTGAGTTTCTATATTTGTATCCTAACCAATATGGGTAAATTTTTCCCATCAACATATAATTTTCTTGTGGTGTTAATATTTTCAAACCACTTTCACCTGAAAATTTAGAAAAAATTTCTTTGTCTGTTAAAAATTTTATAAAACAATGTAATTTATCTTTTTCATCTTTTGACATATGAATTTTGTATGGTAACATTGGCTGATGAACTGCTTGATGAGCTAAATGGGCCAAAATTTTACTATCTGAATCTTGACCTCTTTTCCCAAAAAATAGTGATGTATCATTTTCAGAAACTTGACAACTTCTGTGTGTATCATAATTTGGATACATAATATATGTTTTTACTTTCCCTATATTTTCAGGAGTATAACCTAATATACTTTCAATATGACTCATTATTTTTGTTTCATTATTTATCCAAAGATTTTCTATTTTTCTACTATATTTCTTTGTCTCAGATAAAATTTCTTTAACGTCTGGCTTGGTTTCTAATGAATGAAAATCTTCTATAAAAGGATCCATTTCTTTCATTTCTTCTGGTGTTAAATCATGAACTATTGCCATTCTGCTTTTTAAACTTTCATCATAATCTCCATCTTGTGAAGTTAGAGTTATCATTTCTTCAAAAATATTTCCATTTCTAGTAGAAATTAATTTTGAATTTCTAAAAACACTTGGATGATTTTTTATAAAACTAACAATAGCTGGTGTACTATCTACTATTCCGGCTTCTCTATATTTCTTAAGCTCACTTTTATAATTTTCTGTATCATTCGGATATTTAGTCTTACAACACATACGAGCTTGTATTTCGCCATTAATAATTCCTGATATAACAGCCTCTGGATTCACTTCAAATTTCATGTTTGATCTATACACAAAAAACTCCTCCTATATTTGTATTTACATATATAGTTCTATAATATTAATTTAATGTTCTTTATTTACTTTTCAAAAAAAGCAAACGAACATCATAATTGTATCACAAATTTCTCTTAAAATAAAGCTTTTGTGTGTATTTTCTGTAAATTTTTAGTATTTTTTCAATGTTTTTTAAGTATTTTTTCAATATTTTAGAAGAATTACAGTTCTTTTTCTTTTAAATTTTGAACAGCTGGTCCTTCTATAACATTTCCTTCTTTATTAAATCTAGAACCATGACAAGGACAATCCCAAGTTTTATCTAAATCATTCCAATGAGTTTTACATCCTAAATGTGTACAAGTGGGTGTATCTTCCCCTTGTAATCTTTTTCCTACAAAAGATTTTGCGGTCTCTTTTATCATATTTGTTAATTCATCTTTGTTTTTTACTGGTTCTAATCTAACACTTTTAAAAATTTCTTCATAAGGATTTTCTTTTCCTATAATTTTATCTGTAATAATGTTTGCTGCTATATTTGAAGAAGTCATTCCCCACTTATTAAAACCTGTTGCTACAAATACTTTAGGCATCAGTATCGAAAATTCACCGATATATGGTATTTTATCTAAACTAATACAATCTTCTGCTCTCCACTTATACAATATTTCGGCATTTGGATACATATTTTTTATTTTACTTTCTAAAAATTCATATGGGTTCCCCACAAATTCTTCACCAGTTTTATAATCATAACCAACAGCTAATAATAATTTTTTATCTTTTTCTTCTACCATTCTAAAAGAAAGTTGCGGCTGTTCAGTATTTATATACATTCCTCTAAATTTTAATTCTTCATGTGGATCTGCAAGTACTGCAAAAGAAGAAGATTGATACATTTTAAGAAAATAATATCCTGGTACACTTATAATAGGATATCTTGTTGCCACAACAACATTTTCTGCAGTTACTTCACATCCATTTGCTTTTACTATATTTCCTTCTTCGATTTTTTCAACATCAATAACCTTAGTATGTTCAAAAATTTCCCCACCATTTTTTAAAATTGAATTTACTAATCCATTTGCATATTTTATAGGATGAAATTGGGCTTGATTATGAAATTCTATTGCTCCTAAGATTTCCATTGGAAGCTCAATATTATCTACAAATTTTGAATCTATTCCTATTTTTCGTGTTGCATCAACCTCTTGTTTTATTTTCTTCACATCATCATCTTTTTGAGTAAAAACAAAAGCAGGAAGAACTTTAAAATCACATTCTATTTGTTCTTCTTCTATAATCTGCCTTATATTAGAAATTGCTTGCTCATTTGCATCAAAATATTCTTTTGCAAATTCTTTCCCTTTAGACTCTATTAAATAATCATAAAATAGGCCGTGTTGACTTGTTACTTTTCCTGTTGTTCCACTACTAGTATGAGAACATATCTCATCCCTTTCTAAAATCACAACTTTTTTACCTTGTTTTGATAAAAGATAACCAGTAGTAAGTCCTGTTAGTCCTCCTCCAATTATACATACATCAACTTTTATATTTTCTTTTAGCTCTTCAAACTTTTTTTCTTTAAAAATTTTCCAATAACTTTCCATTTTATCCTCCTAAAATTTTATACATTTAGGAATATTTTTCCAAAAGTTTTAGTTTTTATTCATTTATAAATGATAAAAAAACTGTGTAGTAGAACCCCACTACACAGTAAAATGCAAAATTTTTAGATTTTTTTGTTCATCCTATTTGCAAAAACCTTAAGTAATGCCATAAAAGAAATCTTTGGTTGAGCTACTTTTATCTCAGGATAATCATTGAGCCACTTCTTAAATTCTTCTTTCATAATGCTTATAATTTAACTTTCTTTCAAAGAAGTGAGATTATTACTTATTTTAATTGCAATATTGGAAATAGTAATTTTATCTATGCTACATGCGCTTAAAAATGCTTGATGTATAACATCCTGACATATAACATCTTGTTCTTTTTGAAATCCGATATTCTTGAGAAATTCTCCGATTTGTTCTTCTTTATCTTTTGAACTATCTATTTTTTCAAGAGAATCTTTTAAAAGAGATTCCAAATACTCTTCCAAAGTGATTTTTCTTTCACTTTTAAGAGATGTTTTTTTCTCTTCTTTTTCCGCGTTTTTTTCTTCGGAAGCCATGTTGAGATTTCCGGTATTTTCTTCATTATCTACTTCTTCCACTTCTTTTGAAGTTTCATTTTCGATACTGGGAAATTGTTCTTCAAAAACTACAGGTTTTTCTTGTAAAAATACAGGATTTGAACTTTCTTCTGTAGGAACGATATCTGCAGTAATTATTTCGAATACTGCATCAACTGCATCTATCACAGGTTCAATATATGAATCTGGCATTCCAACTATAGAAACAATTCCTTCCTCTGTATTTACTTTGCACCGACACTTCAAAGAGCAAATTAGTTTTAACAATCCAGCCATATGGTTGCTTTCTTTTTTTGTAACATTAAGAATTATATCCATATTTCTATCCTTTCTTTAATATTGTGTCAATCAACCTAATAAATGAAATAGCAGGAGATTTTCTGAAATGGAACTTTTCCTTAATCCTCGCTACTATCAGCCTCAGAATTTCAGCCTCTTCAAGATGTTCTGATTTAGCAACGACTTTCACTAAATCTTCTAGCATATACTTTTCTTTAGTAGATGCTACTAGAATAGCTTTTTTAATATACAGCACACCATTTTGAGTCATATCGAATTTAAAAAGTTTTAAGATTTCTTTGACTTTTTGAGAATACTTAAGATTTGATTCTGAAATATCTAAAAGTTCTTGAACATTAATTGTAGATAAGATTTTTACCTGATCTACATTTAAATCTCTATGACTTTTGATTCCCAAACAGAAATCTATTGAAGGTTGTAATGTACTCATAAAGGAAGCATTTAATGTTCCTAAATATCTTCCAAGTTTATTCCGTTCAACACATATAATTCGACTAACAAACATTGAGCGTTCAGCATATGGTCCTAACCGAGATAAATAATAGTCAACCATATTATCTTTACCTAAGCAAAGATAAAAGTGAAATGGTGACCTAGATGAATATTGAGAAGTACAAAGCAAGGCAATCGTATCATTTGAAGCAGATTTTTGGTAATCGTTTTGAAGAATTATTACAAATTCTTTAACTTTTTTCCCATCTACTTCTTCATCTTTACGAAACTTTCCCCAACTATAAACCTCTCCTCGATAAAGCAACTCTTCTTCAGGAATCTTATTAGATTTTGATTTTTTATTACTCTCATCTAAAATTTCTCCCGTTTCTTTTGCTATTCCAAACATCTCATAGAATTCGGAAAGTATTACCTCTTCATCAACCTCTTCAACATCTTGCTTTTTTAGGTATCTTATAGGCTTCTCTCCAAAATATTCTATTTGGTTTTGTTGTTCACTTTCTAAAATTTCTTGGTTATTCTGGTCTTCGTGTTCTACTTCATATGGATAATCAAATAAATTTTCATCTTCTTTTTCAATTTGATTTTCCACATTAGTAATTTCATCATCTTGATAATTTTGAATCTGGATATTATCCTCTTCTTGATAATTCTGAGCAGCAATAATATCAATATTTTCACATAATTGATTTATGACATCCTCTGCTATTTCAGCATTATCTATGATAATTGTCGAACTCGTAATATATGCTTTTAATTTATTTTTTCCTAGCAATTTACTAATTCTACAAATATCATTGTTCCGAACAAGTAGTTTTAACACACACAAACCTCCTTCCGGTATTCTTTGAAAAAACACTTGCTAAATTACTTTTCCTCCTTTTTAATTTTACATTTTTGTTATAACGCATTCGCATAAGTGTGCGAAATAATAAAAACGTTTGAGGAATTATATCATGATTTTTATGTAGATTCAACACTTATAAAGCTTATCTAATCTATCTCATATTGTTATCTAATTATGAATATTCACTTTCCCAAAAAAGAAAAGAAGATAAGCTGCATTCAGCTCATCCCCTTTTTGTGGATATTGGAATAGTTATTTGAAAATCTTTTCGAATTCTTCAGTTCCGTTCACAGACATATATCCTTGTCTTTGCCAAAACCGTTCAGGTCTTTCATCAAAAACATGCACGAATATTCTTTTGAATCCCGAATCTCGAACTTCTTTTTCCATAAGTTTTAAAAATTGGACACCATAGCCCTTATTTTTTTCTTTCATATAGAATAAAGAAATTTGTACTCCTTCATCTTCAAATGCATATACTGTCGCAAATCCCAAGATGTTTCCATCTTGCACTGCAAAATATATACATTCATATTCCAAGAGTTCGTCATATGCTTCTGGTGTTACAGGAGCCTGCCTATGTCCTTTTTCACCATCTACAAAAAAGTTTACATACATCTCGTTGAAAACTTCGAATTCGTTTCTTTCTGCTAACCGTATTTCCATATTGCACCTCACAAAATTTGATATCTCTTATATTTTACCACCGTTTACATAAAATGTCAATTTATTTGTTTTTCCTCATACAATTAGCTAACTTCTTTTTTATCCTTTAATTATTTAAAATTTTATTTTTTTATTAAGATAACAAACTTTTAACTACTTCATTTATGCTTTTTCCATCAGCTGCTGTTCCTATTTCTGCTTTTGCTTCTTTCATAACAACTCCCATATCTTTAATTGATGTAGCCCCTAATTTAGCTATTATTGCAGATATTTTTTCTTCAAGTTCTTCTCTTGACAATTGCTCTGGTAAATATTTTTGTAAAATCTCTATTTCAACATTTGTTTGATTTACTAAATCTTCCCTTCCAGCTTTTTCGAAATCTGTAATAGCATCTTTTTTTCCTTTTACTTCTTTTGCTATAATTTCAAGAATTTTTTCATCTTCAACTGTTATTCCTTTATCTTTTTCAATTTGAAGAATAGCAGCTCTTACCATTTGAACTGTATTTTTTCTAATTTCATCTTTTTCTCTCATAGCAATTTTTAATTCTTCCATTAATTTTTCTTTTAACATTTTATCCCCTCCAATTCTTGATTATTATACTATAAAAACAATAAATAATCTATCCTAATTATAGTAATACTTTTATTTTTATTAATTTTTTTTTCAAAAAGAACTAAATATTCTTAACTTTCGCTATAATTATATAAATCAAACAACTATCCTATCAAATAAAACATTGAATTTTATTTTATATTTTGCTATAATTTGTTCATGGAAAATTTAGAAAGATATAAACATTTAAATACATATTTAAAAAACAAATTTGGAGAAAGAACTCTGAAAATTTGTGTTGATGGTAATTTCACTTGTCCTAATAGAGATGGTTCTATTAGCAATTCTGGTTGCATTTTCTGTAGCCAAAAAGGTTCTGGAGACCATATTAATTCTATTTATCATAAAAACATATCTGAAAATATAAAACTACAAATATATCAATATTTTCAATCTTATAAATCTTCTCGAGCAAATAAATTTATAGTCTATTTTCAAAATTTTTCTAATACTTATGATTCTTTAGAAAATTTAAAATTAAAATATGATTCTGCTTTAATAGATGAAAGAATTGTTGGATTACAAATAGCAACCAGACCAGATTGCATAAATGAAGATATTGTTAAACTTCTAAAAACTTATACAAATAAATATTATGTTTGTGTAGAATTAGGATTACAAACTTCAAATGATAATACTGGAATTTTTATAAACAGAGGATATTCTTCTTCTGATTTTTCAAAAGCTGTCAAGTTATTAAATAAATATAATATTGATGTTGTAACACATATTATGATTGGACTTCCAGGTGAAACTCAAACAGATTTGGAAAACACAATTAAGTTTATTAATACACATAATATTCAAGGTATAAAAATTCATAATGTATATGTAGTAAAAAATACAAAATTAGCAGACTTATACTATTCTGGTGATTACTCACCTATATCTTTAGAAGATTATTTAGAAAAATTAACTTATGTTTTAACCCACATTTCTCACAATATAATAATACATAGAATTTCAGGAGATGCTCCTAAAGATTTATTAATAGCTCCGGAATGGAATATACATAAAAAATGGGTTTTAAATGGAATAGATAAAATTTTAAAAGAAAAAAATCTATATCAAGGAATTTTTTTTAGAACAAAATAACCTCTCAAAAAGAGAGGTTATTATTTTTATTCTTTTTCAAGCATATTCCAAAGCATACCTTGTTTTAAATTTTCAGAATTCCCACACAAAACATCTACTATTTTATATGCAAATAACATTGTTGTTGCAGGTCCTCTACTTGTTATAAGATTTTCGTCAACTACAACTAGTTCTTCTAAATAATTAGCATCTTCTAACATTTCTTCAAATTCTTCACCCGGATAAGCAGTTATATATCTATCTTTTTCAATACCCGCTTTTGATAAAACTATTGCTGGTGATGCGCAAATTGCTGCAATAAATTTATTTTTATTTTCATTAAATTCTTTTAAAGTTTCTATTAATAATTCATTTTCTGCTAAATTTGTTGCTCCTGGTAAACCTCCTGGAAGAACTATCATATCATATTCTTTTATACTATTATCAATTATTTTGTCTGCTTTAACTTCTATTTTATGAGCTCCGATAATATATTCTTTGTCAAGTCCTATTAAATCACATTTAACTCCCGCTCTTCTTAAAATATCAACTGTTGTTAAAGCTTCAATTTCTTCAAAACCTTCTGCTAACATAACTGCTACTTTTTTCATTTATGATTTTCCCCCTATATCTTTTATATTTTAGAATCAAAAGAGTACATTTAAATTTTTTTCATTTCAACATATTTATGTATTACATCTTTGTTCCCACACCAAATTTTTCTTTATTCTAAAATATCATCTGCTTGTTCTTGTGATAAATATTTATATTTTACCATTTTATTAATAACTTGAGCTTGTCTTTGTTTTGCAAGTTCAGGATTTTTAGTAGGTGCATATACTGAAGGAGCATTAGGAATTCCAGCTAATAAAGTAGATTCGTATAAATCCATATCTATAGGCTCTTTATCAAAATATCCTTCACTAGC
This sequence comes from Candidatus Scatovivens sp., assembly GCA_045648625.1. Classification (GTDB taxonomy): domain Bacteria; phylum Bacillota; class Clostridia; order TANB77; family CAG-508; genus Scatovivens. The sequence continues at coordinate 1,841 of JAZROJ010000040.1, read as the reverse complement.
ATCTCCTACACAATAATAACCATCTCCAAAATAACTAGTGTTTACATATAATTCAAAAATCTCGTCTTTTGTACAACTTTTCTCTATTTCAAAAGCCATGAATATTTCAGCAACTTTTCTAGTTAATTCTTTTCTTTGAGTGAAATAAATATTTTTTGCCAATTGTTGCGTAATAGTACTTCCACCTTCTACTAATTTCATCTCTTGTATATCTCTAAGTACAGCCCTTGCTATAGAAATTAAATCAATTCCATTATGAGAATAAAATCTTCTATCTTCAACTGCAATTACTGCATTTATATAATGTTGTGGCAAATCTTCTATATTTGTATAATTTTCTTTTTCTTCTTTTATTTGTTTTACTTTATCCTCTACACTAATTTCATTAATTGCTTGTTTATATAAATTATAACCTTCATATGTAAAATAACTTCCTACAAAAACAATTAGCATTAGTATTAGAAGAAATGTATTTCTTAAAAATTTCTTCATCTCTTTTTTTCCTTTTCTTGTATATTTACATTGCTTTTATTATATATCTTTATTTATGTTTTTTAAATGAAAAAATTCTTAATATTGTATTAATGTATTACATTTGCAACAATTCCAAAAGATAAAAACATCATAATTACACTAGCCATAACTAATCCAGCAAGAACTGCTAAAAAGGTCTTTTTTCTATCCATTTCTAATACAGAAGCAATTAATGATCCAGTCCACGCTCCTGTTCCTGGAAGTGGTATTCCAACAAATAGTATAATTCCCCAATAGCCAAATTTTTCTATTTGACCTTTATGTTTTTCTACTTTTTCATCTAACCAATTAGCAATTTTTTTGAAAAATTCTACTTTACTATTTCTCATCCAATTTAATATTTTATTTATTAATAGTAATATAAATGGCACTGGAAGTACATTTCCTATAATACTTATTATATAGCTTGGTATAGGATCTAAACCAAGTAAAGCAGCAGCTAATAAACCACCTCTTAATTCTAATATTGGCATTAATGATATTAAAAAAACTAAAATTTCTTTTCCATATGCAATACTTGCTAATCCCCCAAAAACTCCTAATATTGCATTTATTATTTTTTCACTCATCTTTTTTCTCCTCTTCATTATTTTGATTGCAAATTAATTTTTAAACCTAACTTTATAATAACAATCTTTTTTATTATACTTTTAAAACATGTTCTCTGTAAAGTATTACTAAAATAAAATTTTTATTAGATGTTCTTTTTTAACTCACTCACCCATTTGTTTAAATCTTTTTGCTTTTTAAAGCACATAATATCTTTATTTGGATATTTTTTTAAGATTTCAACAACAAATTTTCTTCTTCTTAAGTTATATGTAGCAACATAAAAAATAAAACTAATATCAAATCTTTCTTTGCATCCAGGCATGTCTGGTTTTTCTTTACCATAATTTTGAATTAATCTTTTAAATATTCCTTTCAAAAAAGCTATTGTCGAATAATCTAAAAATATAATTTTGTCTGCTCTTTTTACTCTTTCTTCTAATGTATCAATAAAAGTTCCGTCTATAATCCATTTTTCTTTTTTAGATTCTTCTATTATCTGAGCATCTCTTTTTTGAGGATCATTCATAACCCAGTTTGGTAATTGATAAATAGTATCAATATTAAAAACAGGCAAATCGTATATATCTTTTATTTTTTGAGATAAAGTAGTTTTACCAGATCCTGGTGCTCCTATAATTGCAATTCTATTAATTTTTTCCATTTTAACTCCTAAATTTTTTCTACGTATATTTTACACTTTATCATACCTTTTTTTCAATACTAAAAAAAAATTTTATTTATTATTAATAAAAATG
>JAZROJ010000039.1:0-2443 GCA_045648625.1 Candidatus Scatovivens sp. | reverse complement strand
AAAAGTTTTAGCCAAATAGTATTATGAATAAAACTTTAGTTAATTAATTTTAATAACACTTTATATTATAATAAAAATAGTGTGTTTATATTTTAAGAAAATGAAATGATGAATGCTAGTGTAAAAACATTAGAAATTGTTAAAACATAGAAATGAAGGAGCCCGAATCCTTTTGGGGAGTGTCATTTCTATGTTTTTATAATTTCTTTGTTTTGAAGCGCAGCCGAAGAATGGAATGTTCTTAAAATATAACCACACTATTTAATTATTTAAAATATATTAAAATTAATTATCTAAAGTTTTATTCATAATACTATTTGGCTAAAACTTTTTTAATTTTAGAAATAACATAATGGCTTCCTCCATCACTATTATTTTGAGTATTTTCTACCATTCCTACTATTACTAAATTTCCTGCTTCTCTATTTAAAGTAACACAATTAAACCAACCTAAAGTACCACTTTCTGTATCATCTTTTGTTTTCTTAAGTTCAGCAGTTCCAGTTTTTCCAATCATATCTAAACCAAGCACTTTAGCATCATTTGCTGTACCATTAGGAGATTCAATTACTTTTAGCATAGCATCTTTTACAATTTGTGTTGCTTCCTCTGTAAACACATCTTGTTTTAAAATTGTTTTTTCACCATTTTTATATTCTAAATATGGCTTTATCATATCTCCATCATTCACAAAAGCTGAATATATTGTTGCCATATGTATTGGATTTACTAGTACATCACCTTGTCCATAACCTGTATTTGCTAATTTTAGTTCTGTTAATTCTTTGTTCTCATTTATATATTGTGACTTTTTCAAAGATATTTCTAAATCTAATTCTTCATCAAATCCTAAATTATCTAAATATTTTGTCATTGTGTCTTTTCCAATTTTTATTGCTAATTGTGAAAAGAAAATATTATCAGAACGAATTATTGCATTTTGTACATTTTTAATCTCTGGATAATCAGTTAAAGTTGTTACATAATAATCTCCCCAACCACTATTTTTTTGCCAACTAGTTCCAGAATAATTATATTCAGTATTTTTATTTATAACATCTGCAGATAAACCTATAGCTGCAGTTATTGGTTTAAATGTTGAACCTGGACAATAACTTTGTTTAAATCTGTTGTATAAAGGCATATTTACATCATTATTTAAGCTATTCCATTGTTCTGTTGACATTCCTAAAATAAAATCATTTGAATCATAAGATGGTGTACTTACTAATGCCAATAATTCTCCAGTTTCAGAATCCATAGCTACAAATAATCCTTTATCATCTTTCATTTGATCATAAAAGTCTTTTTGTAAATTATAATCTATTGTTAAAATTACATCTGTACCATCTTTTTTGTTTCTTTTTAAAATATCTTTTACTCTTCTACCATCTTTGTCTTCTATATAAATTTCTGCTCCATCAATTCCTCTTAAAGTTGATTCATATGTATACTCTATACCTGCTTTTCCAATATAACTTGTTGATGTATAACCTTCTCCTGAATGCTTTTCTAGTTCTTCTGAATTGATTGGTTGTATATATCCAATTAAATGCGCTGCTTCTTCTCCTAAATTGTAAACTCTTCCATCAACATTAGAAATCATAACACCTTTTATTTCTAACAATTTTTCTTTTATCTCAGAATTTTTAGCAATGCTTTTTATTGGTACAAAAATATCATCTTTTACATATGAAGCACTTAAAGCTTTTTCTATTTTTTCAGTTGATACTCCTAATAATTCTGCTATTTTTGCTATATCTTCATCTCTATTTTCTCCCAGCTTTCCTGGAACAATTCCTACAGAATATATTTTTCCATCATAAGCTAATAAATTACCATTTCTATCTTTTATATTTCCTCTTGTAGCTTCTAATGTAGATATTCTTACTTTATAATCATCATTTAGTTCTGGAAATATTAAATTTGATTTCCATTCAATTTTATATATATCATTTTCTTTATACAAATCAACTGTATTATCAAAAGAAATTTCTCCTGCTGCTGTAACAAAACTTTGTGTATACCTTACTAATTTTTTATTAGAAATATTTTCATCTTCCCACATTTCTTTAATTTCAATCTTTACATTAGTTGCTTCAATTCCATTATATATATTTTTATTTCTTTTAACAAAATCTTCTTTTGATATATTTTGTTTTGATTTCTCTGTAATTAAATCATACATTTCTTCATATTTTTTCTCATTAATTCGAGAAAAAAATGTTTGAATAGCTGTTTTTTGCTTTTCCAATTCTACAATTTCTAAATATTTTCTATATTTAGAAATTCCTATTATAGCACCCATAATTACTATAATTAATAAAACTATAATTCCTATTTTTATTTTTGCACCTTTTTCCATTTAAAATCTCCTTTCAATTTTCTTTTGTTATTTGGAAGTTTTTGTTTTTTACTCATATATAATTAATCTTGCAAAATA
>JAZROJ010000038.1:0-11589 GCA_045648625.1 Candidatus Scatovivens sp. | reverse complement strand
TTATAAAGCAGATTCTTTAAATGCTGCTGGTGGAGCATTATTTGAAGATGTTGTTTCTGGAATGTTTGTAAACAATATTCATGTTCCTACTGTTAACTATGTATATGGTATTGGTGGTAGAGATACTACTACAAAAGATATAGAAAAAGTATATAAGGATTTAGAGGAAGTTGTAACTTCTGGAAAAATTGAAAATCCTTACAGATATTTAGGTGTAAGGGGGGAAATCTAATATGGCTTACAATTTAAAAGAAATTATGGCTAATAAACCTTCAAGATTTACTTCTGGACATAGAATGTGTGCTGGTTGTGGTGCACCAACTGTTGCTAGAACTATTTTAAGAGCAGTAAAACCAGAAGATCATGTTGTAGTTTCAGGAGCTACAGGATGTATGGAAGTATCTACTTTTATTTATCCTTATACTTCTTGGACAGACTCTTTTATTCATACAGCATTTGAAAATGCTGCTGCTACTCTTTCAGGATCTGAAGCAGCTTATAAAGCTATGAAAAAACAAGGAAAATTACCAGAAGATAAAAATACAAAATTCATCGCTTTTGGTGGTGATGGTGGTACTTATGATATCGGTCTTCAAAGTTTGTCTGGCGCTATGGAAAGAGGTCATGACATGGTTTATGTTTGTTATGACAATGGTGCTTATATGAATACTGGTATTCAACGTTCTTCTGCAACACCTCAATTCGCAGATACTACAACAACTCCAGCTGGAACTGTTGTACCTGGAAAAATGCAAACTCGTAAAGATTTAGCAAAAATTATGGTAGGACATCACTTACCTTATGTTGCTCAAACAATTGCATTAAATAATTATAAAGATTTATATGAAAAAGCTGAAAAAGCAATTTATACAGAAGGTGCTTGTTTCTTAAATGTTTTAGCTCCATGTCCTAGAGGATGGGGATATAATACAGAAGACTTAATGCAAATTAATAAACTTGCTGTTGATACTTGTTATTGGCCTTTATATGAAGTTGTTAATGGAAAATATAAAATTACTTATAAACCAGCTAAAAAACTTCCTATAGAAGAATTCTTAAAACCACAAAAACGTTTTAAACATATGTTTAAACCAGGAAATGAGTGGATGATTGAAGCTTTCCAAAAAGAAGTTGATGAAAGATGGCAAGAATTATTAGATTTAGAAGAAATGACAAATAAAGGTGAATAATTTTATAATTTGAGGTATGTTAAAAACATACCTCTTTTATTTATTTACATATAAATAAAGTTAATTTACTAATAATAAATTTTAAAAGCATTGACGTACTTTAAATTACTATTTCTTTTCTTTCATAAATTCTAATATATTATTTGATATATTTTTATCTTTTTGCATTTTTCTAAACAAAATATCTTCATTTTCATTCTCTATAAAAACAAATTCTTGCAAAAATTCTACAACATTGATATCAAGAGAATTACATATAAGTATAAATTTGAATAAAGACATACTATATTCTCCTTTTTCTATTTGACTCAAATAAGTAGCCGATGTGTTTGTATTTTCTGATAACTCCCCTAAACTTATATTTTTTTCCCTCCTTTTCTCTCTCAATTTTTCTCCAATTTCCTGATTAAATCTTTTTTTCTCTTTAGTAATATAATTATTTACATTTTGAATATCGGAACTGCTTTTTTCCATAAAATCACTTCCTTACTTTTAATTTGTAAAATATTACCACACATTTGTTCGTATGTCAATATAAAAAAGAAAATAAACTTTTATATATGTTTATTTTCTTTTTAAGTAATTATATTATTTTTCTTATGTATTAAACTAATTATTATTCAGCTTTTGGTGCTTCTACAGGACAAACACCTGCACAAGATCCACAATCAATACAAGCATTTGGATCAATAACAAATCTTTCATCTCCTTGAGCTATACAACTCATTGGGCAAACACCTGCACATGCTCCACAGTTTATACATTCTTCTGAAATTTTATATGCCATTTCTTTGTGCCTCCTTTCAAATAGTTCTGCTGTCCAAAGCCATTTTCTTTTTACAGATTTTATATAAATTTCTTTAAATATTTAAAGAAAACTATATCATTTTAATAGTACTTTTACTAATTTGTAATTTAAAAAATTCTTTTAGCTATTTTTTTTACTTGTCTCATAACTTCTTTCTCGTCAAGATTTACCATTTTTCTGTTTTGCATAATAACTTTTCCGTCTATCATAACAGTATCTACATCTGCTCCATTTGCTGAATATACAATATTAGAGCAAACATCATTATCTGGACATAAGTGAATTCTATCTGTTTTTATAAAAATCATATCTGCTTTTTTGCCTGGTTCTATTGTGCCTATCTCTTTATCCATTCCTAAAACTTTAGCACCTTCTATTGTAGCCATTTTTAAAATATCATAAGCTTTAATAGATGTTGGTTCCATAGTGTTTACTTTTTGCAAATAAGCTGCTGTCTTCATTTCTTCAAACATATCCATTGTTGATGTGCTTCCTATTCCATCTGTTCCAAGACCTACTGCGATACCATTTTGTCTAAGTTTTACAACATTACATATTCCTGAAGATAATTTACAATTACTAATTGGATTATGTGATATACCACCTTTTATTTTCTTTAAAATTTCAATATCACTATCAGATACATAAATTCCATGAGCAAGTACTACTGGTACGTCAAAAACATTTAAATCATTTAAATATTCTGTACTTCTTTTTTCATAATCATCTCTTATTTTCTCTTCTTCTTCTAACGTCTCTGCCAAATGAATGTGTATTCCTGTGTTTAATTCTTTAGCTAAATCAACACAAATTCCAATTGTTCCTGGACTACAAGTATGTGGCGCATCTGCTGAAACATAAATCTTTATTTTGCTATTTGCATCTGAATTATATTCTTTAGCATATTCTTTAGTTTTTTCTACTTTATCTCTTAAAGAATCATCTTTTATACACCAAGCAACTACTGCTCTTAATCCTGTATCTTTTATTGCTTCTACTGTTTTATTCATTCCAAAATACATATCATTACAAGTTGTAGTTCCTGATTTTATCATTTCTAAACAAGATAAATATGAATTCCAATATATGTCTTCTGGCTTTAATTTATCTTCTACTGGATATATTACATTTTCTAACCAATCCATTAGTTTTTTGTCATCTTTATATCCTCTAAAAATGCTCATTGCCAAATGTGTATGTGTATTAACTAATCCTGGCATTATAATCATATTTTTTGCATTTATTTTCTCATCAAATTCATCTACTATATCTATGTCAACTTTTTCTATAATATTATCATTTATTAATATGTCTTTTTTTTCTATATTAGCTGTATCTCCAACCATATCTAATACATAAGCATTTGTTATTAGTGTTTTCATCTATTGCTCCCTTTAAGTTATATGATTTTAATCTTCTGTTTTTACTCTATTTTAAAATTCATCATTTTGTGCATTTTTCTTATCTGTATTTTCTAAATTTTCTAATTTTTTCAATTCTTCTAAATCTTCAGCATTCTCTGCATCTATGCTATCTTCTTCTATAACAGCATCTTTTATTACTACGATTTCTTTTGCATCATATTTTCTAAAAAAGAAATCTTCTCCATCTTTATATTTTACTCTAACAATTTCTTTTAATGTTTCTACTGAGCATACTTCTCCTGTACCATCTTTAGTTTTAACTATAGCCCCTATTCTTGGCAATCCTTTTAATTTTTCTTCATAGACTTCTTGCTCATATTTTAAACAACACATTAATCTTCCACAATTTCCAGAAATTTTTGAAGGATTTAATGATATATTTTGTTCTTTTGCCATTTTTATTGAAACTGTTTCAAAATTTCCTAAAAAAGAGCAACAACATAGTTCTCTTCCACAAATACCATTTCCACCACATCTTTTAACTTCGTCTCTTACTCCAATTTGACGAAGTTCTATTCTAGTTTTAAATACAGCTGCTAAATCTTTTACTAATTCTCTAAAATCAATTCTTCCTTCTGCTGTAAAATAAAATATAACTTTACTTCCATCATATTTGTATTCAACATCTATTAATTTCATAGACAAACCATGTTTCTCTATTTTTTCTAAGCATATATCAAAAGCGTCTTTTTCCTTAGATTTAAAACTAAGACGCATTTTTTCATCTTTTTCATTTGCAATTCTAATTACTTTTTTTAATGGTTCAGATAATTCACTATCTTCCACTTCTTTTTTTTCTATAATAACTTCTCCATATTCTTCACCCATTGCTGTGTCAACAATTACGTGTTCTCCTCTTTTTAAAGGCAAATATCCTGGATCAAAATAATATATTTTCCCTGGTTTTTTAAATCTAATACCTGCTACAATTTTCATTTAATTCCTCCCAAATATTAAAAAGCATTGTATCTATACTCATATCAAAATTGCTATTAGTTTTAATTCTTTGTAAACATTTATTAACATGTTCTATACAATATACATACTTCTCTTTTTCTTTTGCATGAGAAAAGAAACACACAAGAATATAATCTAGTATATCTTCTATATTTTCTTTATCATACAATATTTTTGATTCCAACATAATATCTACAATATCTTTTTCTTCTATGTTAGATATCATTTTTTCTATTTGTAAGTACTTTTCTTGATTATTCTTTTGTATAATTGCTTTTCCTATACTTCCATGAAAAGATTTTAACATATTTTCATTCAAAGAACTATATTCTAACTTTTTTAATGCATAGTCTTTTAATTCCGTATCTGAAATTGGTTGAAATTTTATGCTCATACATCTTGATTTAATCGTGTTTAAAATTAAATTTTCATTTGATGATATTAATATTATAACTACAAATTCTGGCGGTTCTTCTAATGTTTTTAATAAACAATTTTGTGCTGCCTCAGTCATTTTATCACAATCATTAATAATGTAAACTTTTTTTGAAGAAATTATTGGTTTTTCTATTACTTTCTCGGTAATCTCTCTTATTTGTTCTACTTTTATGCTTTCTCCATTTTCATTTATTACCATAAAATCAGGATGATTATTTCCATCAAAACATGTACAAGACTTACAATTACATTTTACATCCTTATTACCACTTTGACAAAGGATTTTTTTAGCAAACGCTTTTGATATTAATAATTTTCCTATTCCTTCTGTTCCTAAAAATAAATAACTATGTAAAATATTATTTTGTATTAAACTATTTCTTAAATAATCTTTAACTTCTACATTACCAATAATATTTTCAAACTCCAATTTATTTTTCTCCTTTTATTTTTCCAAATTCTCCTAAAGGCCAGAATCTAAAAGAAACTATTCCTTCTAATTTTTCAAAAGGAATACACCCTAAAGATCTACAATCTGTGCTTTTTGTGCGATTATCTCCCATTGCAAAGAAATATCCTTCTGGAACAATAAAATCATGAAAAACTTCTGATTCTGTAACAACATCATCTTGTAAGTATTCTTCTTCTAGTATTCTTCCATTAATATATACCACATTATTCTCTATTTTTACATGCTCTCCAGGTAATGCAATTACTCTTTTTATGTAACTTTTTTTAGTTAATTCTAAATTATAATATACAAAACGATTCCAAAATCCTTTTGGCTCATTTTCATATATAGCAATTGGATTTGATTGGTCAGCTTCCCATTTTTTATGTTCTCTAGTAGGAGCTTCAAAAGTAATTATATCTCCTCTTTCTGGAAGCTTTTTAGTAATTCTATAAGTTCTATTTAAAATTAATCTTTGGTCTTCTTTAAGAGTTGGATACATAGATCTTTGTTTTACTATTGTTGGGGTAGCTATATAATATCTAAAAAGCAAAGCTAATACTAAAGCAATTATTATACAATATACCCATTCTAACCTATCTTTTAGTTTTTCACTCATAACTGCGTTCCTTTCCAAATTTACACTAAGCATTATACATTAGTTTCTATTTGATTTCAATATAAAATATTTATTTTTTATCTGTTCTATTTTTTCTTTCTCTTACTATTTTTACCGCTTTTCTTGAAACAATTCCGGAAACCTTTTTCTCTTTTAAATCACTATTTTTTGTTTTTTCTTCTTTTTTTAAACTTATATTTTTCTTGGGAGGTGATTTAAAATCTGGTAATGTCTCTATCTTTTTCTCAAGATCTAATGAAGAAAATAAATCTTCTTCTTTTAAACTTTTTTCTTTTTTATTTTGTATTTCAGTTATACTATCGTGTGTTTCTTCATACGGTTTGTATATTTTTTTTATATTTTCTTTGTTTAGAATTTCTTTTTCTAAATTTTCAATTTCAATTTTATAAACTTCTTCTGCTCTATCTTTTTTATATGCAATATATAATATTAATACAACAAGAAAAATACCTGCTCCTAAAATAGATATTTTTTTTATACCAAATTTATATTCTGGCAATATATAAGTGTTTCCATATATATTTTTTGTTGTAAATAAAAATACAATACAAGTAATTATAATTTTATATAACATTCTCATAAAATTAATCTCCTTGTATTCTATTTTACTTATTTTGAATATTTTTATGCATTTTCTTCTTTTGATTGTTTACTTTGTTTTGTAGGTATTCTTATTACTACCTCTGTTCCTTTTCCAACTTCACTTTTTATATCTATCATACTATTATTTTGGTCCAAAATTTCTTTTGCGATAGAAAGACCTAATCCTGTTCCTCCCATTTCTCTTGTACGAGATTCATCAACTCTATAAAATCTTTCAAAAATTTTGTCCAAATCTTCTTTTGGTATTCCTATTCCTGTATCAATAATTTTTATATATGCATCATTATAAACAAATCCAACATACACTTTAATAGATCCTTCTTCTGGAGTATATTTTATTGCATTTGTCAATATATTAATAACAACTCTTTCAATTCCGCTTTTATCTGCATACACTAAAGGAACATCAGCTGTAACAAAGCATTCTGCTTTTTGATTTTTTTTCTGCATTTCGATTTCTAATCCATCAAAAATATATTTTACAAGTTCTCCTAAATCAAATTCTACTTTATCACTCATTACTCTTGATGTATCATATCTTGAAAGTGTTAATAAATCACTTACAAGTCTTGACATCCTTGCAGCTTCTGTTGAAATCCTTTCTAAAAACTTTTTACTAAATTCAGGATCTACATCTCCTTCTAAAAGAGTATCTGCATATCCCATTATAGAAGTAATTGGTGTTTTTAATTCATGAGATACATCTGCAACAAATCTTTTTCTCATACTATCTAGTTTTACATGTTCTGTAATATCTTGAATTACAACAATAACACCTGCCGGCCTATCATTTTCATTTTTGAATGGCGCAAAAAACAAGTTAATTGTTCTATCCCCAACATTTAACTTTTGCTCTGAGGAAGTCCAATTTTCAAGATAAATAATTTTTTCTAAATTAATATCAACATCAAATTTAGAAAAAATTTCAGTAAAAGTATTTTCATCTTTAATATTTAAAAATTTCTTTGCAGCTCTATTAATATGAATAATTTCCTCTTGAATATTAAAAGCAATTAATCCGTCTGTCATGTGTAGTAAAATAGTCTCCATTTGATTTTTTTGCCTTGTTGCTTCATTTAATTCTTCTTTTGCCATCTCTACTTTTTTTGATAATTCATCCATTGGCTTTATAAATTTTTCAATCATTATTTTAATTATAATCAAAATAAGAACTGTGATTAAAACTATATATTTTAGCATTTTTTTCTCCTACTACACTTCTAATTTTTAATATTATATACTTAAGAAAAAATTTATTCAAGTGTATAAAAACAAAAAACTCACATAAATTAATATGTGAGTTTTAAAATTTTATAATAATTTTTATCCTCTATCTGTAACATAATATCCTACGCCTCTTTTAGTTATAAGAATTTTAGGATTTGCTTTATCTCTTTCTATTTTATCTCTAATTCTATTCATTGTAACATCTATAGTTCTAATTGCTCCTACATATTCTTCATATTCCCAAACTTCACGAAGTAGCATTTCTCTTGTTACAACTTGACCTGGTTGGCTAGCTAAAAATTTAAGAACGTCAAATTCTTTTTTAGTTAAATTTATTGGTTCTCCTTTTACCCTAACTTCAACTTTCTTTAAATCTAAAGTTAATTCTCCAACTTTTAGAATATCCTCTCTATCTTCTACTTTTTGCACTTGAGTATTTTCATTATTCAAGTTTTCAGCTTTTCTTAAGTGTGCTTTTACTCTTGCCATAACCTCTCTTATTTGGAAAGGTTTTGTTATATAGTCATCAGCTCCCATTTCCAAACCGACAATTTTATCAGATTCTGTGTCTTTAGCAGATATCATTAGTATAGGAATATTAGATATATTTAATGCATATCTTATTTTTTTACACACTGAAATACCATCTAATTTTGGAATCATAACATCTAATAGAATTAAGTCTGGCTTACCATTTAATGCTAGGTCTACAGCTGTAGCTCCATCATATGCTTCTAAAGTGTTATATCCTTCTTTTTGCAAATTAAATACTAATAGTTCCATGATTGTTTTTTCATCATCTACAACAAGTATTGTTTTTTTGTCTTTTTCCATCAAATTTTCCACTAAACTCCCGCCTTTCTCAACGAATAATAGAGGATTTTAATCTCCATAACTTTTAGAAAATTTCTTACTGTTACACAAATTTTCTTCTTATTTACTACTTCTTTATATCATATTTAACAAATTTGTACAAGTTTTTTTTCAATTTTATAAAAAATATTACAAAAAAATTTCAATTTGGTAAATTTTCCCATCATCTTTTAACAATATTCTTTTTTCTTTTATTTCTTCTCCATTTACTAAAAATTTCTCTACCCCATTATTTTTAGCATTAGGATTTTTTACTTTTATATTATATATACTTGTTTTGTATTTATATTGAATTTCATATTCTTTCCAGCTACTTGCTATACATGGTTCCATTATTATATATCCATTTTCTATTTTTAATCCTAAAACAAATTCTAAAACGCCTTTAAAAAGCCAACTGCTCGAACCTGTATACCAATTCCATCCACCTCTTCCAATTAAATCTTTATTACTATACAAATCAGCTTCTAAAATATATGGTTCTAATTTAAATCTTTTTGCTTCTTCTTTTGTTTTAGAATGTTCAATAGGATTTAAAATATTAATATATTCCACCGCTTTGTCTCCAAAACCTAAGATTGCTTGTGCAATCATAAACCACACACTTGCATGAGTATATTGTCCTCCATTTTCTCTTATACCTGGTGGATAAGCTTTTATATATCCTGGATTAATCTTGGATTTTTCAAATGGTGGTTCAAATAATTTTATAATTTTATTTTCTTTATCAACTAAATAATTTTCTGCTTCTTCAATAGCTATAAATTTTTTATCATTATCTGCTGCATCTGATATAACTCCCCAACTTTGTACTATACTATCTATTCTACATTCTTCGCTAGACATGCTACCAATTTCTTGCCCATCATCTGTTATCGCTCTTTTAAACCATCTTCCATCCCAACCTTTAGTATTAACATTTTTTCTTATTTTCTCATTAATCTCTTCATATTTTTGTGCTAAATCAAGTCTATTTTTTTCTTTACAAATTGGTATAAACTGTTTCAAAATATTATACAAGAAAAAAGATAACCATACACTTTGTCCATTCCCTTTACTTCCTATATTGTTCATCCCATCATTCCAGTCTCCAATACCCATTTTAGGAAAAGGTTCAATACCTTTGTTTATACAATTTTCAATAGCTCTAACACAATGTTCGAATAAGGTTTCTTTTTCTTTACTCTCATAGAATATATCATATCTTTCTTCTTCATCTTTTCTTAATATATCACCATTTAAATATTCTATTTTTTCATCTAATATTGCTTTGTCATTTTTAAATTTAATATATTCTAAAGTTGCATATACCAGCCATAACATATCATCTGAGAATTTAGTTCTAATTCCTCTTTTATTGTCAATATGCCACCAGTGAAGTACGTCACCTTCTAAAAATTGATGTCTAGCACAATTTCGAATTTGATTTTCCAAATACGAACTATCAATATATTTAATTCCTAGAGCATCTTGAAGCTGATCTCTAAAACCGAATGCGCCTCCAGATTGATAATACCCTGTTTTTGCAAATAGCCTACTAGAAATAGTTTGATATGCGAGCCAACCATTCATCAGTATATCTAAAGATTTTATAGGTGTTTTTATTTGGATTGTATTTAAAATATTACTCCACTTTTGTTTAGTCTCTTCTAACATTTTTTCTATTTCGGTTTTTTTCAAATATTGATTTACAACATTTAAAATACCATTTTTAGAATCACCTTGACCCACTAAAATATAAATTTCTCTATCTTCAAATTTATGAAGACTTATATTTATTTCTATCCCAACACAAGAATCTTTTCCAAGACCAGATGAATTGTTTAACTTCTTCTGCAAAGCTTCTGGAGATTTTATATCTCCTTCTCCAAAAAAATTATTCTTATCTCCTGTAAAACTGCTAATCGGCTCATTTGATGCAATATACATTTTTTTATCTTTAAAGGCCTCTTGTGAAAAAACATTATCTACAAATATAATATTATCTTGTTTTTCAACTTGTAAATTTCCATTTGTCAAGAACTCATCTTCACCTAAAACAGTCTTAAAATATAGTATTAGCTTTATTTTTCTTTCTTCATTTAACGTGTTTTTAATTGTAAATTTCAATACCTTAAAAGTTTCTTCATTTGGTACAAAAATTTGTAATTCTTGAATTAAATTATCATTAATATTTTTGAATTTAGAATATCCAAAACCATGAGTTACATAATAATAATTTTCATTTGGCAGTATACTTGTATTTAAAGTCCAAACTTTTTTATTTTCTTCATCTTTTACAAAAATTATTTCTGAAGGAAAATCTAGAGAAGCATCATTATTCCAAGCTGTTAATCTATTTAACCTACAATTTTTATTCCAAGTATATCCTCCTAAATTATCTGTAACAATTGTTCCAAAAAATGGATTACTTAAAACATTACACCAAACAGCTGGTAATTTATTTTCTAAATTCTTATAAATATGATATTCTTTACCATCTTTTGAAAAACCTCCAAAACCATTTTCATATAATAATTCTTCTGTTTTTAAAGGAATTATTTCTTCTTTTTGAATTTTGTTTTCATTTTTAATAGCTATTTTGCTATAAGCTTCTTCTTTTTCTTCTAATTCTTTTAAATAATGACCTAAGCCTCCATTAGATGCATCAATTACAAAACTAGCTTTAAACTCAATAGCCTCTATATCTTCTTTTTGCAGCTCATTTTTATTAAGAATAAAAATACCTGCATTAACATTTTTTAAAAATTCTAATTGCTTGTTCGCAATAACTTCTATAATATTTTCTTTAACAAATCTTTCATATACATTACTTTCATCATTTAATATAACTAAATCCATTTTTAAATTTTTAGATTTATAATATTCAAAAGCATCTACAACTTCTTCTATTACATATATATCTTCTATATCTTTTATTTTCACTAATATTATAGGCAATTCTCCTGAAATACCATATTTCCAAAAACTATCCATTG
>JAZROJ010000037.1:0-23962 GCA_045648625.1 Candidatus Scatovivens sp. | reverse complement strand
TTTTAATTCTTTTTCTAATTTCTTTTTCTTATTTTCAAAAATATCTTTTCTTTTTTCTTTCTTTTCTATTTCTTTCTTAGATATTCCATTTACAGAAAAATGTCTTGCTTCATATGGATATCTATTTGAACTACCACTTACAGAATCTATATATCCTTTTTTATTTTCTTTGATTATTTCTTTTGTTAGTTTATTTATTTCGTATGTATAATTTTTTATTTTACATTCATAATCATTAAGATACTCTTGTGTTATCATGTGTACCTCCTTTTGTTGATTTCTTTTAAAATCAATTTTTCTACTTTGTTTAAAGATTCGTAATATGTTATAAATTTCTCGTGTCTATGTTTCATATCTAATCTTACTATTTTTATTCTTTGGTTATATACTTGCATATATATTTTAGCAACTTGATTTTTATTTAAACCATTTTTCCATAGTTTTAATATTTCTTCTTCACTCATAAATTTATTATTTATGATATTTTGTTTTTTATTCTTTATTTACCAGTAGAACCAAATCCACCTATTCTTTCTCCTTCTGCAGCATCATCATCTGTTATTAAGTATTTTTGGAATATACCTTGTCCTAATTTATCTCCGGCTTCTATTACTACTGTTTCTGTTCCTAAATTATAAAATGCAAACATCATCTCTCCATCATTATCTGGATTGCCATAATAATCTGCATCAATAATTCCTAGTGAATTTGGAATTACTAAATTTTTCTTTCCAGGATTTGAACTTCTATTTACTAGCATTAAATATTCATCATCTGGCATTTGTACTTTTACACCTGTTTTTACTAATGTTGGTTTCATACCTGGCTTATATGGTGGTATTTCTATTCTTTCTGGATTTATAAAATCATATCCTGCTGATTTTTTTGTGCTTCTTTTTGGTAGATCAAAATCTACACACATATCTACATTTTCTTTATCTTCTCCATTAATTCTTTTTACAAATTCAAATTTTCTCATAACTTTCTTTTCCTCTCTATATTAATTTCTTTTTATTCTATGCATTTCTGTTTTACTTGGAAATGATTTTAATGCCTCTTCAATTTCCTCATCTTTATATTCATTACTGTATATAATAAATATAAAACTATTATTATGATCATAATTATCAAAATGATGATACTCACTAGATGGTCTAAACCATTCTGGCATATCTCCCATTGTTCTTTGAGGTCTAGTTGTTTCTATATTATTTATAATTATAATTTCTCTTATATATGGTCTTTTTACAATATAATCTTTAAATTCTTGTATTCCTCTTTCTGTTAATTTAAAATACAATGTGTTAAACCATGCATATGGAATTTCTTTATCTTCATTATAACTTTTACTAAACCATCTTCTTATCTTACTAGTTTCTTTTTCACTCATTCTTTTATTTCCTTTCTTTTATTCTTTAATAATATTTTTGTTGCCTCTTCATTTAATCGATCATATACTTTTATAACTTTTACTGGTAATTTTGCACAATCAAACCATTTCTTTTTATTATTCTTGTTTTTTCTCATATTACACCTCGTACATTATTTGTTATCATTTCGATAAAAATATCCAATATAAATTTCTTTATCTGTTTCATCATCTACATTAGTTGATATATCAATTTCATTAATTGTTTGCATTCCTGTTTCTGTCCCATCAATATCTTCAACTATAATAGAAACTTCTACATTTCCCACTTCTTCTTTTAATTTTTCTAATCTTTTAATTAATTCTTCTACTAACATATTTTATTCCTCCTCATTTAAATAATATATTTCTTGTAGAGTATTCAATCGTATATCATCTTCAAAATCTTTATACTCTTGTTGTAACTCAAATTGTCTTTCATTTATTTTTTTTCTTAATATAGCTTTACTAACACTATTTTGATATTCATATATTAATTGTAAAACTATTTGATGTTCTTCTCTTATATTACCTCTTTCATAATGTATTGCTTTTTTACAATGTTTTTCTAATCTATCTAAATTTTCTTTTGTTAATATATCAAATGGTTTTTGCATATAATTAGCTTTATATTTTTCTTCTTCACTCATAGAATACTCCTCTCTACATTATTACTAACCAATAAAATGGTAATAAAAACATAATTCCTACAAAAATAAAAGTTGCTATTATTAATATAATTAAAAACAAATCATCTTTACTCATCTTGATCTACCTCTTCTTTAAAAATTTTATTTAACATATCTTCAGTAACAACAGTTAAAAATAATGCTATTAAAAATAATAAAAATCTATAAATTGGCACTAAAGCTATTAACGGAATTGTTATTTTACTTTTCCCTTTTGATTTTATGTATTTTTTAAAATCTATATTTTGACTTTCAATATTATATTTAGCTAACTTAGTTGTCGCTAATAATATAATCCAGTAAAATATCACACTTTTAATATATAAATTTAACATTTTTCTACTTTCCTCCTATATAATTCTTTCATCTCTTCTTTTGAAGCTGTATAATAACCGATTCCTTTGTTCATATCATTAGCCATTAAATCTATCATTCTATCTTGTTTTTCTAATAAATCTACAAGTACTTGTACTTTTTTTGCTGTTTCTTCTGTCCATCTAGTTTCGATTTGTATAATTTCCATTCTATGTACTTCTCCATTTATTATCGTTTCTTCATACAATGGAAGTGTATCTTTTATTTTAATCTTTATATCTTCGATTGTTTTTCTCTCTTCTTCACTCACAATAAAACTCCTCTCTTATTTCGTCTTCATCTGTTCCTCTTTCTTCAGCTAGACATTCAATTAATTTATCTATTGTCTTATCTTTTCTATCATTTATTTTTATAAATTTTTCTGTTTCTTCTTGTAATTTTCTAAACCACTTATCACTGTCTTTCTTCGTTTCATTAACTTGTGCTTTTAATTCTTTGTTTTCTCTAAGCATATTTTTCATTGCTTCTTTTTCTCTAGGTAATAATGTAGGTCTAGTTTTAAAATGTTTGTAATGAAAATCATAAGAGCTAACAAAATATTCTAATATTTTTCTATCCTCTTCATTCATTTAATACCTCACTAACATTTATTTTTATATCTCTTTCTACTATAATTCTTTCTGTAGCATCAAATATATACTTTATATGTTTAACATGATCTTTTTCTAAAATAGCAATTAAATCATCTTTATACCAAACATTTTCCCAAGTTCCATCTGTATATAATACATAGAACTCATTTTCGTTAGGATGTTTTTCAAAGTAATCTTTAATTACATCTGTTTTAAATTTTCTTAGTTTAATCTTTTGAATTAACCTTTTCATTTTTCCTCCTATAAATTAAACATTTTCAAAATTTCCTGTCTTTTTATGATTTCTTGTTTTTTCTCTATCATTTTATCTTTATATTGATTTCTTACTTGTAATAATTTTATTAAACAATTTAATGTCTGAATCTTCATTTCATCTTCTGTACTATCATAATCTCCACCTAACGCACAAATTAAAGCCATAGCTGATTGATTATAAGATATTTTTTCTTCTAAAGCTGCTTTACTCTCTAGCATTATCTCTATATCTTCTTTTGTCATCATGTTTGCAAACATATCAATTTGTGAAAGCAACATTTCTATTGTATCTGCTATTAGTTTTACTCTCTCTTTCTTTTCTTCTTCATTCATGACTGTTACACCTCTTCAAAAAAATCTATTACTGTTTCATTTGTTATTTCAACAGCTTTTTCCAAATATACTATTTCATTTAATCTTTGTTCTTTTTCATCTTCATCTAATTTATCTGATATTTCTACTTCCAACTCTATTGGGGTAAAAAACACTCTTAATCTTTTTTTACTCATTTTCTTTCTCTCCTTCATTACATAAATCAATAAAATCTTTTGCAAATTTTTCTACTAAATTATGAAGTTTCTTTCTATCTGGTTTTAAACATTCTGCACATCCATCTGTTATTTTCCAATATGCAACAGGTGTTAAATCTTCTAAATTTTCTAAACATATTTTTACTTCTATTAGTTTTATCTCATTTTCCATCAGACTCTCCTTTCAGATTTTTAAATTCTTGTATAAACCACATTGGATTACCTAATTTAAAACTAAATTGACAATCAAATATTGTTATTGTTAATACATTAATGTATCTAGAATATTTATTTTCCATATTACCTCCTAAATCATTAAAGTTTCATATATCTTATATATCTGCCTATGAAAACAATCTTTTGAGTCAAAACTTGGTTGATTTATTAGTCTTTCTATATCTCTTTTCATTGATATCATATTTTCATATTTCTTTTTGTAAAATAAAAATTCATCATATTTTTCTAAAGAAATTGTTACTGTTTCTTGAGGCTTATTTAATTTCTTTGATAAATTTTCTAATGCAGTTTCTAATCCCTTAATTCTTACTTCTTCCATATTACCTCCTAAACTTTTTCTACTAAATCAGAAATTCCTAACATTTCTATTTCATCTAATGTTGGTTCTTCTCTTAAACTATATGGATGTATTCTTTTTATCTCTCTAGTTCCCTTATTTATAATAAATTGTTCTCCTAATATCCCATACCATTTATAGCAAACTCCAAAATCTGCAAAATCTCTTTCATCTAATTCTTTTAAATTTACATTATCTTTTATCTTTAACATATCTACACCTCATATTTTTTACTTTCAAATTGTTCTTTTGTTAATATTGATAATATTTCAATTTGATCTAACTTAAATCCTTCTATACCTAAATACTCTTCAGAACTTCTAGCGTCTTTATATTTCTTTACTTTTCCAATTTTTTTCCCATTTAATTTATTAATTCTATACTCTAAAATATCCTCTTCTTCTATTAATTCTTTAGGATTAGTAGAATGCTTTATTATTTGTGATCTAGTGCAAGATGATTGCCAATTTTCTGTATGAATAAACATTATTTCCTTATCTAATTCGTATACCTCTCTTTTTACTTCTATTTCTTCTATTTTTGCTATTCCACATTCTGTTCTCACATACTCGCCTACTTTTATTTCTTCCTCTATTTCCATCCTATTATCTGCAGATTTAATTTCTATTTTAGTTTCTACTTGTACATCTTGTCCTTCACCATAATCAATTCCATAGTAACAACCTTTGCAAGTCATCTTTTCCCTATTACAATCATTTGTTTCACAATCCATATGTTTATCCTTTCTTCTTTTTATTTGGTTTAGTTAGGTCTTTTATCTGTTTCTTTAATTCCTTAATTTCAGCATCTTTTTGTTTTAATTTTTTCTCAGCATTAATTTTTATATCTATTTGTTTTGCCTTTATTTCTTTAATTTCAATATCTTTATTATAGATTCTTTCCCTATATTCTTTAATGTTTTCATCTTGTCTTTCAATTCTTTTTTGTGTTTCTTGTTGAACTACTAACATTGCATCATACTTTAACTGTAATTCATTAAATTTATCTAATTTTGCTTCTAATTCTTGTATTAAATTTTCTCTTTCTGTAGCTCTTTCATATTCTTTTTGTAAATACCCTTTTACATCTGTTATTTGAACACTTTTTGTTAGTCCATATTTATCTTCTTCTTTTTCTATATCTTTTCGTTTTATTAATCCTCTAATCAAATTTCCCATAATTACACCTCTTCCAGACATTCTTTTGAAAAATATAAGCACATACCAGGATCTTCTTCTCCAGCAGCACATTTTCTTGCAAATTCTTCACTTTCTCCTATTGCTACTAAACTTTTATATATACTTTCTTGAAAAGCCTTTTCTGCAGCTTTATTGATTCCTGATACTATTACATATTCTTTTGTCCATTCTGAAAGATAAGCTTCATAAGTATGTCCTAACATTCCTTTAAATTCTTCTAGTTCTTTCCCTTTTTCATCTTTAGGTAATTTTACAAATTTAAAATTCTTCAATTCTTCCATGCTAATTCTCCTTAAAAATATCTTCTTTTTCTTTGCAATGTCTGCAATCTAAATCACATTCAATACCTTCTTCTGGGATTATTTCTTCTACATCATTGCAAAAACAATTATAAAAATTACACCATTTTGCCATAAACTAATCCTCCAACTCTTTTAGAATTTTTTCTTTACAGATTTTCCAACTTTCATGAAATGAAAAATTGCTATTTTCTTCAATATAATTCATTATTCTAAATAATAAACAATCTGCTTTTATTAAATCTCTTTTTATATCATCTATTCCATTATAAGCAGCTATTGGAGGATCTTTTCTTTCCCCATTTTTCTTTATTTCAAAAATTAATATTGGTTGAAAAAGTCCACTTCCTATCATATTTTCAGGATATATCATCTGTATTAACATTCTCCATTCTTTATTTGATACATCATAAATATCTTTACTAATAACATTTTTGATTTGTACATCTGTAAAATCATAATATGAATATCTATTACTTTTTTCTATTATATTTTTATTTTCAATATTGAAATTTAATTTATCCATTTATTTCCTCCAAATTTTTTAATTGCTCATATAAAAACTCACATTGTTTAGAATCTAACACTAATGTAGTTTCTTTAATTTTCATTCCCATTTTTAATGCTATTAATAATTGTTTAATTGTTTCTTTGTCCATTTTTTACCCTCGTACTTTCTAAATATTTTTAAATCTAAATATATTTCCGTTTTTCTCTTCCAGTTTCATTCCTTTTTCTTGTTTATTTTTTAGATTTCTGTATCTTTGTAATGTTTCACATACTTTTTTATGTTCATAATAATCAAAATAATTATTTTCAATATTTTCTCTTGAAGTCTCATCACAACCACTACAAAAACCATCTATTTCTGCTTCACATATTTTTTCTTTCATTTCTTCAGCTCCTCACTTTTTCATATACTGCAACTTTCTTTCCTGTATATTGACATATCTTTTTATTTACGACTTTTACTTTTCCTTTGTCTGTTAATTCAGATAATCTTGGAGCTGTAAAATTTCTTTCGCTAGTAGGTATTAATCCTTTCTCACATAACCTTATAGCGATTTCTTTTGCTGTCATTTGTTTATTTCCTAATACTTCTAAAATCTGATTATATCGAACTTCTCTATCAATTTTTATTTCATCAAAACTCATTTGTCTTGTTTCTTCAGTGATCTTGTCCATACTACTTCTCCTTTCGTATTTAATCTTCTATTTTTCAACCTCTCTTTTTATCCAATAATCAAGATAAGTTTCTTTTAAATCATTTGCATTATAAATACATATATTTTGAAATTCACAAAATGGAAATCTTCCACAATTTGTACATCTTTTATTTTCCATTTTTCTTTTCCTTTCTTTTTACTTTATTTGTTTTATCAATAACTTTAGCTATTAATATTCCAGTTTTTGTTGTTTCACTATGATCTTTGAATAAATTTCTTCTGTTCATAATTAATTCTTCTGAATTAGATAATAAAATTAAATTTTCAATATCTAAATTCTGTTTATTTCCATCTGCAAATATTAATTTGTGACCTTTTGGAATCTTTCCATATTTTTGTTCGTAAATTAATCTGTGTTTTGGTATCCAATTATTATTCAAACATCCATCTTGCACTTTAACTAATATATATCCATCTCTGCTGATTCTTTCACTACCTATTGGTCTACTGTTAGCTGGAATATTTCCTTTCTTGAAAGAAGTTTTGTTAGCTTTACTCATTCCTTTAGTACCTTTATTTGCTGGAACATGTCCTTTTTCAAACCTTCCTCCTACAATCCCACTCTTTGCACCAATTTTTCTTTTTCTGTTCGCTATTGATTCTTCTTTGACATTTACTTTGAATTTTTTATTAAATCTCTTTGTCAGTTCTTTTAAAGTTATTCCTTTTACATTTTCCAGAATAAATTTATCCTCTTCTGGAGAATATTTATGAATTACTTTTTCCATCTGTATCAGCTCCTAATAACAATACTGTGTTTTTTTGATTATATTTAATTCCATATTCATCATAATGTTTTTGTGCTTTAAACATTAATTCTCCATTATTTATTATGTTTTCTGCTATATCTGTTATTGCTTTAGATCTTGATATTTCTTTTTCTAGTTGTTCATCACTTAAATCTTCATCATTCAATCTTTCTAGTTGTTCAAATAAATGATCGTTTAAATCTATTAATTTATTTTTCATGTTAAAATTCCTCTACTTTCACATATACTTTGCTTTCTTCTGAATAAACTTTTTCAACAATTAATTCAACAACTTGTGTATCATCTTTAAAAGCGAATTTATTTAATGCATCTAGTATTATTTTTACTATATTGTCTACATCTGGTTTCTTTGTTGGGCTTATTTCTCCAGCAAGCATTTTTTCTCTATCTTTTTTTCTTGTACTTTTAGGAATATCGAAGTATGCTTTTATTGTTACTTTTACTCTGTTCTGCAGCATTTCAAATCTTGGATACTTTAAAACAAACCATTGTCTGACTGAATATTCATAAGTTTTTGTTTTAGTTGGTGTATAAGCTTTTCCAGTATAAGTATTCATTCTTGGTCTACCTTTACCAACTATTTCTCCTGGTATTTCAAATTCAAACATCTTTTAAATCCTCCATCCTTAATTGTTTCTTTTCTAATTCTTCTAAATATTTCTTTTCACATTCTGGTCCTAATCCTTTTAGTACACTTTGCCAAGTTTTTAACTTTTTGTTGCAAAGCTTACATCTGTGTTCATTTTTCTTCATAAGTTTTTTTCCTTTTTTTCGTAATACTCACTTATATCTTTTAAAGCATCTTTTAAACATTTACTGTGTAATGCGATTGGAAATTTTCTTCCTATTGGATTTCTGTATTCAATTATTGCTCCGTTTTTCTTGTGATTTTCAAAATCTTTTACTATAACTTTTCCAACACAGAAATCACATAAGCAGTATTCGTATTCTATCTTTTCAATTCTGTTTGTTAAATTTGTTCCTTTTTCTATAAGATTTTTTTCTTCAAGCATTCGTACTTTAGTTCTGCTCTCTAAAATTTTCCAATCTTTTACTGGCATTATTTTCTAATCCTCTTTTCTTCAATTTCTTCTATTTTGTTTTTTAATGCTTTAATGAAATAATTTAAAAAGTCTGTTTCATTATTTAAATCTACATACTCACAAGTTTTTAAAAATTTATTTAAGAAAATTTCTCTAGTTAAATTCTTTATAAAAACTTTATCTCCAGAATCATTTATTTCTTTTATTGCCCAATATTGATATACTAATTTTCTTCGTTCATCATCTGTAATTACATCATCTGTTTTTGGATCATCAATAAAAATATCTAATTTTTTTAGTATATTTATATTTACTTGCCTTTCTGTTTGAGAAATTTCTTCAAAATTTTCGACTTTTCCTATTATAAATAAATAATATATATTTAATTTAGTATAGTTTAGTTTATTAACCTTACCTAAACTAAACTGTGTCGACGGCTCGTCGACGGCTCGAAAATCAGATGAATTTATAAACCTATAAGACTTATTTTCATCTAACTCTAGCATTGCTTTTTGCTCTTTATATTGAGTTTCATTGTAAGTGTCTTTTCTGATATAGTTATGGATTTTCCAATGTTTTATTACTACAACACCATTTTCAAAAGGCAATATGAATTTTTTTAATATTAATAAATCTAAATCATTTTGAGATGCACCAACTATTTTCATAATCTTTTTTGGACTATTAACAAATCCATCATCATCAGCTCTCATAGACAGATCATAATACAATAATCTCGTTGAAATTGGCATTTCTAGAAAAGCATCACTATCAATTATTGTTTTAGCAAACATTCTTCTTTCAGCCATAATCTCTCCTTTCTTCTGTTGTGTTGTTTTTTGTTGTTTTCTGTTGTTTCACAAAAAACTATTTAAAAACATTTACATGTTTAAATTTTGCATTACTAGATCTGCTAATTTTAAAAGTAAAGTTTGATTTGTTAATCTTTCTTCGTTTAATTTCTTTGCAATATCAGTATTTTCGTGTAAATATCTAATTGCATAATCAACTTTGTTTGCAGATGTTTTATGTTTTTGAGAAACATATTTATATAAATCTTTAAAAAGTATTTTCTCTTCAGAACAAATCTTCTCAATTACATATGGAATAGCTGTTGCAGCAAATTTATATCCTAACCAATTTATAGGTATATTGAAATTTTTTAAAATTCTTTTTGCCTCATTTTTTTCCAATTCTTCAAAATTTTCTATCATTTTTCCTCCTTGATATTTCTTAATTATTGTGCTATAATATTTAAGAAATAGCTTATATTTGAACTTATAAGCTGGGCTTGAGTTAATTCGTGGTTGGGTTCTCTCAAGTCTTTTTTCTTTTGTTTCATAACTTCTAAAGTATTATTCATTCTTTCTAATATTGCATATCCTCTTGAATGTCTTAATTGAATTTCTTTGCATTTTTTTAATAACCATTGATAAGTTTCTAACATCTTTTGTTCCTCCTATTTCTTTTCTGTTTTTGCGAATGTTACTGCTAAAACTAAAGTTGTACAGAGTGCAATTTCAATTACTCTTGTCAAAACAATTTCATCAATCATTAATATAAATTTTGCTATTCTCGGACTAACTTCAAAAATCATTATCAACATTGTAATGAATAAAATTATTCCAACTGTTCTGATGATCTTTTTTGTATTAAACTTCATTTGTTACACCTCCTTTAAACATTTCTTGTTCTGCTATTCTTCTTTTTGCTAAACCTTTTCTATTTGACTCGCTAGAACTTTTAGTGTAATTCAATATTTTTTCTGCAATTTCTTCTTTTGTTCTAGTTCCATTAGCAGTTAATTTTTTTAAGTTTCCTAATCCTGTATTGTATGTAAATGATACTAATGCATCTAATTCGTTTTGTGTTAATTCCAGGTATTTACAATGATCAAGAACTTGATTTGTATATCCTTGTAAATCAGCTATCAATAATGTTTCAGCCTCTTCTTGTGATATAACTTGTCCAGCTTTTACATCTGCTCCATGATGTCCGTATCCTATTGTGTAGTAAGCTTCACCCTTTAATCTATAAGCTTCTAGTTTACATCCTTCATATTTCATAATAAAATCAATTCCAGATTGTGAAATACTTGTAACTTGCACATATGCATCTTGTATTTCATAAGATGCAATTTCTTCTCTTTTTGCATCTAAACTTCTACTTGATACTGTTTCAACTGTTTCATTTTTTGCAACAGTTAATATTGTTTCTGCTGCACTTTCTTTTGGTAATATCGAGAGAAGTAACATTAATAAAATATTTATTAATACTAACCTCTTCATATTAAGCCCTATAAAAATGAATTGCTGTTACTACTCCACCTTGTGTTATAGTAAAAGATTCATATCCCTTTCTTTTTAAAGTAGCAATCATTAATCTTCTAATAAATTCTTTCATTTGTATTTCCTCTTTTCTAATTTAATTTTCTGATCATATAGAGATTATTTACATTGTTATTTTTTTGTGCAGATTCTCTTTTTTGTTCATAATATTTTTCATAATCTTCTGCAAAAACATAAATATCTCTTCCTCTCTTTTCATGTGGTAGTTCTTTTGCTATTTGATAAGCTTTATCCTTGCCACAATGTTCTAACTGCTTTATTTCTTTGACAGTATAGTATCTAGGTTTAATTTGACATTCCTGCATATATATCTCCTTTCTGTTTACTTTTGAAATCACTGTGAATAAAAAAAATTTCATCAAATGTTTTATTTAAAGCTTTACAAATATTAACAGCTATTTCTGGACTTGGATTTCTTTCCCCCTTCATTATAAGGCTTATTTGAGTTTGAGAACACTTTGCTTCTTTCGCTAGTTTTCTGTAAGAGAAACCTGATTTTATTACTGTGCTTTTAAGCTCATCTATATCTCTTACTAAAACACTTCTATTTGCCATTTTATGAACCTCCTTTCTGTTTACTTTTGTAAACATTATATCATTAAGATTTCATTTGTCAACACTTTTTTTATTTTTTTTCAAAAAAACTTTACATTTGTAATCACTAATGATAAAATGTAATTATGAAATGGAGGAATACTTATGGAAATGACACTTAAAGAAATGGGAATTTATTTAAAAGAATTAAGAGAAACTAAAGGTCTTTCTACTAGAGAAGTATATGAACTGTGTGATGTTTCAAATGGTTATCTATCTCTTGTTGAAAACGGACATCGAAGAGCTAGTGCTGTTGTATTAAAAAAATTAGCTTCTGTATACAATGTAGATTATTTAGATTTATATGTAAAAGCTGGTTATGCTGATTTAGCTGAGTATGAAAAAAAGGAAAAAAATAAATCTGCTGTTGTTTTAGTTTATGGTACTATCCCCGCTGGTGTTCCAATGGAATGTATAGAAGATATTCTTGATACTGAAGAAATTGATGCAGATATGCTTAAAGGTGGTAAACAATATTTTGGATTAAAAATAAAAGGAGATTCAATGTATCCTGAATACCTAGATAATGATACAATTATTTTATTAAAACAAGACGATTGTGAATCTGGAGATGATTGTGTTGTTATGGTCAATGGAGATGATGGAACTTTTAAAAGAGTATTTAAAAATGAAAATGGAATTGTATTACAACCTTTAAATAACAATTATCAACCTATGATTTATAATAACGAACAAGTTGAAAACTTACCTGTTAGAATATTAGGAAAAGTTGTTGAGTTGCGTAGAAAAAAATAAACGGAGGTTTTATAATGAATTTTTTTAGAAATTTAGGTATTAAGCTTGGCTTTATTCATGAAATTCCTAATAAAAAAAATGATTTAGATCAAGAAACAGAAAGATTTTTAAATAATTTAAATATACCAAAATCTGAACCAATTAAAACTTTTCAAACTAAAGAATATAAATTAGCTGGTGTTACATATAAAAATGAAGATGGAAAAGATATTCAAAAAGAAATAAAAAAAATATTAAGAGAATATGTTTCAGATGAAATCATTACTAAAGATGAAATGTATGGTGGATATTCTAATTCTGAAATTAAAGATATGGATATTAGTGTTTCACAATATGAAGATATTTCTTTTGATGCTAAATTAAAAGAAGATATATTTGAAGATTCTCCTTGTGTTAAAGTATATATAAAAAGATCTGATTATACAACTTTTACCCATATTGGCTACATTCCTAAAAAATATAAGCAAATTCAAGAAGTTTTAGACATTATTCATAATTATGAAAATATAAAACTTACACTTTATGTTGTAGGTGGAAAAATAAAAGAATCAAAAGTTGAAACTGATGATGAATATAAAGAACGATTCTATGTAAATACAATAGAACTAGATTATGGTTTTAGACTATATATTGAATATAAATAAAATAGATAATACACTCCATCGCCAAATTTTGTGTATTACCTATTTCCTAAACTACAAATGAAAGAATCATTTGAAAGGTATAATTATTATACAAAATATTTATACCTTTTTCAAGAGAACAAATTTTTGAAGGAGGTATTTTTTTATGAAAGCAAGTATAAGAAAAAATAAATTAAAGAAAGGTACTAGTTATACAGTATTGATAGATTATGGAACAGTTAACGGTATTAGAAAAAGAGAAAATTTAGAAACATTCCCTACTAAGAAAGAAGCTGAAAATTATCAATCAAAAATTCAAACTGAAATCAATAATAATACATTTATAAATGTACCAGATATTAGTTTTTCAGAAGCTATTGATGAATGGATGGATAATTATGTACAAAATGAATGTGAACCTAATACTGCAGATAGTTATAATACTATTAATAAAAAATATTTAAAACCACATTTAGGTCATATACCATTTAAAATTATCAGCAGCCCACAAGGTATTGATATAATTAATGATTATTATAAGTATCTTAGATTTGAATTAGAAGGAAAAATAGATCCTACTACCAATACTATATTAAAAAACTTATCTTATTCATCTGTTAAACATCATAAAGCTCAAATCTCTGGAATATTTACATATTTTATGAAAAACAAAAAGATTGGAAATAATATTTGTTTAAATACTATAATTCCCAAAGATGATAGTGAAAAATCAAAAGATCTTGTTATAAATGATGTAGAAGATTTTGAAGATGAAGAATTACTTGAAGATGAAGAAGCTTTAACTCCAGAACAAGCAATTATGATCTTAAATCTTTTTATGAATACATTTATGATGTTGCCTGTTGCTTTTGCTATGTTTTTAGGATTAAGAAGAAGCGAAACTTGTGGAATTTTAAAAAGTAAAGTTGATAAAGAAAACAATAGAATTATAATAAATGCTACTAGAGTTAGGTGTGGAAATAAAACTATTTACAAAAAAAGAAATAAAAATAAAACCTCAAGAAGAATTTTGTACTACCCAAAGATATTAAAACAAATTATGGAACTAGATGAAAAAAGACAAGAATTGAATAAATCTATTTTAGGAGAAAAATATATAGATTCTAAATTTTTATGTGTAAAAGATAACGGAGAACCTTTAAGTTTAAGTTATATTAGTAAAAAATTTAAAAATGAATTTGATAAATTTATAAAAAGAGAAAAAGAAAAAGCTGAGAAAAATAACCAGGAATTTAATTTTCCTTATGTTACTTATCATAAATTGCGACACTTAAATATTACGGCTCTATTAGAATCTGGAGCTGAATTAGTAGATGTTCAAAAAAATGCTGGTCATTCTGATATAAAAACAACTATTGGATATACACATCAATATACTAAAAACAAAATTCAAGTTGCAGAAAAAACTGATGAAATTTTTAGTCCTTACATAAAAATAATATAGACACTTTTTTCTATATTGTTCTATATTGAACTTTTTTTATGACACAGTTTTGACACAGTTAATACATATACACAAAATAAAATCAACACTCTCAAATCTTGAAAGTGTTGATTTTACTGTGGTGGGCAGGGATGGATTCGAACCATCGTACGCTCTCGCGGCCAGATTTACAGTCTGGTGCCATTAACCACTCGACCACCTACCCGTTATAAAATTAATGGTGCGCCCTCAAGGATTCGAACCTTGGACCCACCGGTTATGAGCCGGTTGCTCTGACCAACTGAGCTAAGGGCGCATGTTCATTTGGCATTGTGCCGAACACAAGACTTATTATAAACCATCAAATTCATTCTGTCAATACTAAAATTTATTTTTTTATAAAAATATTACATTTTTTTATAATATAAATAAAAACAGTCAGCTTATTGTAGCCGACTGTTTTGGTTTGCTAGGATTGTTTTTATTTTCTTAATTTCCAAAGAACGTTTATGGGAATCCGTGAACTGGTTACTTTTTTTCGAGTATGACATCTCGGACAATTTATATAATAAACATATCCCTCGAATTTATACCCATGTACTTCCCAGACTTTCTCTACCCGCTCTTTGACAATTTTGAATTTGCAACCGCAATCACAATTGTACATATATTTGGGTGCCTTCATTTTCATAAAAACCTCTCCTTCAATTTTTTTGATAATAATATTATAACACGCTTTTATTTTTTCGTAAAGCTTTTTCTCCTTGATTTATAGCTATTTTAAGCAATATCATTGATAATTTTAATAATTTTGTGTATAATAAATAAGTCAAAAAATAAAATTATAAAGGAAATATTATGTATTCAAAAACTTTAGAAACATTAGAATTTAATAAAATATGCCAAATATTAGAAAGCTATTCAATTACCTATATAGGAAAAGAATTTTCTTTAAATCTAAAACCTTTTAACAATAAAAAAGATATAGAAAAAGCCCTAAAACAAACAACAGAAGCTACTATTCTTTTATATAGAAAAGGTTCTATTCCTATGTCTGAAATAGAAAATATCGTTCCTCATATAAAAAAACTTGAAAGTAATCTTTTCTTATCTGCCAAACAATTATTAGATTTAGCAAATATTTTAAGATTATCATCAAATCTAAAAGATTATTTCTTTTCTACAGAAATTGATATGTCAGAATTTGATAATCTACATAATTTATTTGAGCATTTATATACTAATCGTTCTATTGAAAAAACTATTTTTTCTTCAATTTTAGATGAAGATACAATTTCTGATGAAGCTTCAAAAGAATTATATTCTATTCGTAAAAATATAAAAAATAAAGAACAAGAAATTCGTGGTAAATTAAATTCTTTTTTACATTCAAAGTATTTGCAAGAACCTATTATTACAGTGCGTTCTGGCCGTTTTGTAATTCCTGTAAAAAATGAATATCGCTCTGAAATTAAAGGTTTTATTCATGATATTTCTTCTAGTGGTTCTACCATTTTTATAGAACCAATTTCGATTTTTGAATTAAACAATGATTTAAACTCTTTGAAAAATATGGAAAACATCGAAATTGAAAAAATTTTACAAAAACTATCTTCTCTATTTTTCAATATTATTAAAGAGTTACAAAATAATATAGATTTAATAGGTATTATAGATTTTATATTTGCAAAAGCTAAATATTCAAATAATTTGGATGCTTCTGAACCTTCTATAAATGAAGAAAAATATATAAATTTAATACATGCATGGCATCCTCTTTTACCTAAAGATATCGCTATAAAAAATACTATTCCTATCGGAAATACTTATAATTCTTTAATTATTACAGGTCCTAACACAGGCGGTAAAACTGTTACTTTAAAAACTGCTGGTCTACTTGTTTTAATGGGTATGAGCGGATTACACATCCCAGCCAAAGAAGGTAGTAGTATATTTATTTTTGATAATATTTTTGCAGATATTGGTGATGAACAAAGTATTGCAGCTTCTCTTAGTACATTTTCTTCACATATGACAAATATTGCAAATATTTTAAATCTTGCAACATCAAATAGTTTTGTTTTAATTGATGAATTAGGTTCTGGTACTGATCCTGCACAAGGCTCAAGTTTAGCAATTAGTATATTAGAAACTTTAAACAATTTAGGAGCTCTCACTCTTTCAACAACTCATTATCCAGAAATCAAACATTTTGCACTAGTATCTAAAGGTTTTGAAAATGCAAGCGTAGAATTTGATATAGAAACTCTATCTCCTACTTATAAACTACTTTTAGGAGTTCCTGGAACTAGTAATGCATTTATTATCAGTGAAAAATTAGGTATTTCTAAAGAAATTATAGAACGTGCAAAAACTTTTATGGATAATGATAATATAAATATTGAAGAATTATTAAATAATATTTATGAAGACAAAAAAACTATAGAACTTGAAAAAGAACAAATATTAGAAAACTCTAAAAAAATTGAAGATTTAAAAAAATCATTAGAAACTGATTTTTCTGTTCTAAAAGAAAAAGAAAAATCTTTAATTGAAAATGCCAAAAACGAGGCTAGAGACATTTTAATTTCAGCCAAAGAAGATGCTAATGAAATTATAAAAGAACTTGAAGCCACTAAAAATACTAAAACAGCAAATGAACTTAGAAACTCTTTAAATACAAAAATTAATAACTTAAAATCTAATATCTCTACTACTGTAAGTGATAACTTAAAATTAACTGTTGATGAAGCAGTTGCTAATACTGTTGTATTTATTCCTAGTTTAAATCAAACAGGAACAATAATTTCTGTTTCTCGTAATGAAAAAGTTCAAGTTCAGCTTGATTTAGGAAAAATGATTTTTAATTTAAGTGATTTGCAAAAAACTTCACAAACTAATTTAAAACCTAAAAATATTACTCGCTCAAAAAAAGATTTTAAAGTAAAAGCTATTTCTACAGAAATTAATGTAATAGGTCAAACTGTTGAAGAAGCCTGTTTTGAAATTGATAAATATTTAGACACTTGTGCCTTAAGTGGTTTAGCTACTGTGCGTATTGTCCATGGTAAAGGTACTGGAGCACTTAGAGCTGGTATTCATATTTTTTTAAAAACTCATCCACATGTACTAGATTTTAGAGTAGGTACTTTTGGTGAAGGTGAAATGGGTGTTACTATTGTTAATTTAAAATAATTTAACATAGTTTCATTTGCAACATATTTATTCATGCTTCAAACATTTTATTTAATAAAAAAATAGAATTTTCATTTTAAATATCTTTTATAAATATAATAAAGAGTCATATTAAATTGTACTAATTTAAAAACAAATAATTTTAAATTTCGTACTTTATTTAAAATATGACTCTTTTATTTTTTTATTTAATTTAGCTTTTTTATATTTTTATTTAATTTTTCTAAATACTCCTGAAACTTTTCCTAAAATTTCACAATTTGGTACAATAATTGGATCCATAGTTGGGTTTTCTGGTTGTAATCTGATATGATCTTTTTCTTTATAAAATGTTTTTACTGTGGCTTCTTCTCCTATTAATGCAACTACAATTTCTCCATTATGTGCTGTATTTTGTTTTCTAACTAAAATATAATCTCCATCTAATATTCCAGCTTCTATCATGCTTTCTCCTCTAACTGTAAGCATAAAGCTTTCTCCACTTCCAACAAAATCAAGTGGTATTGGAAATGTGTCTGTTACATTTTCTACAGCTAATATTGGCTCTCCTGCTGTTATTTTACCTATTACTGGTACATCTACCATTTCTCTGCTAGAATAGGCTTCTTTATCAAAACTTGTTTGCTCTCCGCCTTCTACTGCTCCACCTTTTAATAATTTTAAAGTTCTTCCTTTTTGACTTTCTTTTTTGATATATCCTTTTTCTTCTAACGCTGCTAAATAACCATGTACAGTTGCTGTTGATTTTAAACCTACTGCTTTGCCTATTTCTCTTACTGATGGTGGATATCCATTTGCTACTACTTGTTTTTCTATATATTTTAGTATAGCTTTTTCTCTTTTATTTAAACTATTTGGATCTTTTTTTCTCATTTTTTGTACCCCTTTTATATATTATATTTAAAAAAACATTTTACAAAACCTTCGTTCTCTTTTTACATTAACAATGTTATCACAAAACATTTGCTTTGTCAAACAAAAGTTTTATTTTTATAAAATAAATGTAAACATCCTTTGGATATTTACATTTATTGTGTTTTTATTCGTACCATTCAAATTCCCATTCTAGAATTTTAACTGTATCTCCCTCTTTTACACCTTTTTCTCTTAAAGCTTTTTCTATTCCTATTTTCTTTAGCATTTTACCTAAATATGCAAAAGATTCGTTATCTCCTATATTTACTCTTCCCATCAATCTTTCAGCTGCTGGACCTTGAACTATATACTCACCTTTTATAATTTCTATTGTGAAATCTTCTTCCTCTTCTTCTAATGTATATACTATTCTTTCTTCACTATCTACAATTTCTTCTTTTGGTAATGTTTTAATTATTTTTGCAACATAATTAAATAATTCATTTATTCCTTCACCTGTAACTGCTGAAATCTTAAATATTTCTAAATTATTTTCTTGTGCTAATTTTTCTAAAGCTTTATAATTAGTATCATCTTGCATACTATCTGCTTTATTAGCTACAATAATTTGTTTTCTAGTAGATAATTTTTCACTATATTTTTTCAATTCTTCATTGATTTTATTAAAATCATCTACTGGATTTCTTCCTTCAGTTCCTGCTATATCTAAAACATGTAATAATAATCTTGTTCTTTCAACATGACGTAAGAATTGAATTCCAAGCCCTATTCC
Source organism: Candidatus Scatovivens sp. (assembly GCA_045648625.1). Taxonomy (GTDB): domain Bacteria; phylum Bacillota; class Clostridia; order TANB77; family CAG-508; genus Scatovivens. The sequence continues at coordinate 4,393 of JAZROJ010000037.1, read as the reverse complement.
TTCACTAGCACCTTCTATTATTCCAGGTATATCTGCTAATACAAAACTTTCCCCATATTCTGTTTTTACTACTCCTAAATTAGGATCTATTGTAGTAAAATGATAATCAGCGATTTTAGGTGTAGCAGCTGTTACTCTTGATAAAATAGTTGATTTACCAACATTTGGAAATCCTACTAATCCAACATCTGCTAATAATTTTAATTCTAAGATTATTTCTTTTTCTTTTCCTTTTTCACCATCTATTGCAAAATGAGGAGCTTGTCTTGTAGAAGTTGCAAAATGAGAATTACCTTTTCCACCTTTTCCACCTTTTAATATTAGCTCTTTTTGATTTGGTTCTGATAAATCAGCTATAACTTTTCCTGTTTCTGCATCTTTTAATACAGTTCCTCTAGGAACTTTTACATAGCAATCTTCTCCTTTTTTTCCAAAACAATGATTACCACTGCCATTTTCACCATTTTCTGCTTTAAATTTTTTAGTGAATCTAAAATTTATTAAAGTGTTCTCATTTGGATCAACTTGAAAATAGATGTCTCCACCTTTTCCACCATCTCCTCCATCAGGACCACCTGCAGCTACATATTTTTCTCTTCTAAATGTTGCTGCTCCATTTCCTCCATCTCCAGATTTAATTATTATTTTTGCATAATCTACAAACATTATATTCTCCTTACATTTATATGATTTCTTACAATAGCAGAAGCACATTCAACACTTTTGATACATTATGTTTATGTGCCCCATTTACTTTTGTAATATATTTTTAGCTAATCTTCAAAATAATTTAACATCATAGCTTCTTTTATTTTTCTCATTGTTTTTTTAGCTTTTTGTCTAGCTTTTTCTGTTCCTTCTTTTAAAATTTTATCAACTTCTTCTGGATGTGTTTCATAATAAGCTCTTTTTTCTCTAATAGGTTTTAATTCTTCTATAATATTTTTAGCAAGTTCTTTTTTACAAGAAACACAACCTCTTTTTCCTAATTTGCATTCTTCACATACTTTTTTACAATCTTCTTTATTAGTAAATAAATTGTGATAATATGCTACCATACAAACATCAGGATTTCCCAAATCATCTTTTTTTATTCTGTTTGGATCTGTTACTGCACTCATTACTTTACGATTTATTTCTTCCTCAGTGTCAGATAAATATATCGCATTACCTAAAGATTTTCCCATCTTTTCATTTCCGTCTAATCCTTTTATTCTTTTTGAATTAGACAAAACTGCTTGCGGTTCTACTAAAACTTCTCCATAAATACTATTAAATTTTCTAACAATTTCTCTACATTGTTCAATTAAAGGTAACTGGTCTTCTCCTACTGGAATAATTGAACCTTCAAATGCTGTTATATCTGCTGCTTGACTTACAGGATATCCTAAAAAACCATAAGTTACGCTTTCTCCAAATAATTCCCTTTTTTGCTCTATTTCAGTTTTTACTGTAGGATTTCTTTGAAGTCTTGAAATAGTTACAAAATTTGAATAAAACACTGTTAATTCAGCAACTTCAGGTATCATTGATTGTATATATATTGTTGTTTTTTCTGGATTTATTCCAACTGATAAATAATCCATCGCTACTTCTCTTACATTTTTTCTAACTTTTTCTGGATTGTTAAAATTATCAGTTAAAGCTTGAACATCAGCAATTAAAATATATGGTTCATATTCTCCACTTTCTTGTAACTCTACTCTCTTTTTTAATGAACCAAAATAATGTCCTATATGTAATTTTCCAGTTGGTCTATCACCTGTTAATATTATCTTCTTTTCCATTTTTATCTCTCCTTTTAATAACGATCATTTTTTATTTTATAAAGTTATTCGTCATTAAAATTTTTGCCATCGTTTTATTTCATAAATTTTTTTACTTATATTTATTTTCATAAAAACCTCTTTTTTCGTTTTTTACAACATATATATTATACTTCATTTACATAAAAAAATCAACATTTTCATTTTGCAGAATTTTATTTAATTTTTTATATTTTATTCAAAACAAAGACTCCAGTAATATGTACTTTTAAATTAATTAAAAATATATATTACTGGAGTCTTTACTTATATAAAAAACTTAAATAACTTTTTATTCTTTTATTTTTTCCTTATTTGATAACATTTGTTAACATATAAAAATTTTTCTTATCTTAAAATTCTAAGTGTATTAAGTATTGTTATTAGAGTTACTCCCACATCAGCAAAAACGGCTAACCACATTTGTCCAATTCCAAATATACTTAATAATAAAACTAAAATTTTCATTCCAATTGCAAAAATTAAATTTTGTTTAATAATATTTTTGGTTTTTTTAGAAATTTTAATTGCATTTTCTATTTTTTCTAAATTATCTGTCATAATTACTACATCTGAAGCTTCTATAGCAGAATTTGCTCCTACCCCTCCCATTGAAATACCTATATCTGCACGAGCAAGTACTGGTGAATCATTTATTCCATCTCCAACAAAAGCTATTTTTTCTTTATCAGATTTTTTATTTTCTATTATTTTTTCAAGCTCGTTATATTTATCTTGTGGCAACATTTGACTTTTAATTTTATTTATACCTAGTTCTTCTCCAATTTTAGAAGCTATTTCTGAATTATCTCCTGTAAACATTTGTGTAGTTATTCCCATTTTTCTTAAAACATCAACTATTGTTTTTGATTCTTTTTTTATCAAATCATTTAATACAATATATCCAACTACTTTTTCATCAATTTTTACATAGACTATTGTGCCTATTTCACTTTCATTTTGACATTCTACAAAATCTGCATTTCCTATTTTTATTTTATTTTCATCAATAATATATTCTATCCCTTTTCCTGAAATTTCTTTAAAATTTTCTACTTTTGAAATATCTAATTCTACATTATTAAACTTTAAAATAGATTTTGCAATAGGATGATTTGAAAAACTTTCTCCTAATGCTGCAAATTCTAATATTTCTTTTTCATTATATTCATTTGATTTTGAAACAACTTTTTCTACTCCAAATTCACCTTTTGTAAGAGTTCCTGTTTTATCAAAAATAATTGTTGATATATCACTTAATGTATCTAAATAATTGCTTCCCTTTATCAATATTCCTTCTTTTGAAGATTTTCCGATTCCTGAAAAGTAGCTTAAAGGCACTGATATGGCTATCGCACAAGGACAAGATATAACTAAAAATATCAATGCTCTATAAATACTTTCAGAATATGTAATTTTTAAAATTATAGGTAACAATACAGAAACTATAATAGCTATCCCAAAAACAACTGGTGTATAAACTTTAGCTATTTTATTTACAAAAGTCTCTGTTTTGGCCTTTTTGTCTGTAGCATTTTCCACTAATTCTAAAATTTTATGAACAGTACTATTTTCATATCTATCTGTTACTTCAATTTCTATAATTCCCTCTTCATTTACACTTCCTGATAATACTTTATCATTTGCCTTTACACTTTCTAGTCTACTTTCTCCAGTTAATGATACTTTATTAATTTTTGCTTCTCCTTTTATTACAGTACCATCTAATGGAATTTTTTCTCCTGTTTTTATAATAATAATATCACCTTTTTCTACACTTTCTGGTAATACTTTACTATATTCTTCTCCTATTTTTAAATTAGCATATTCTGGCTTTATATCCATCAAATCAGCTATTGATTTTCTAGAATGATTTACAGCTTTTTCTTCTAAAATTTTACCTATTTCAAATAATATAATTACCATCAAACCTTCTAATTTTTCGCCTACTAAATAAGCTCCTATTGAAGAAATTGTTATTAAAAAATTTTCATTTATTGTCTTATTTTTTAAAAGTTTTATAGCATTACTTGCTGTTCTCGAAAGTAAAACAACATAAGATATTATTAATAATAGATTACTTGCTAAAGTAGTTTTTACAAGCATTCCAATTATCATAAAAAGTATACCAATTATTAGTCTAAATAAATGGTATTTTACTTTACTTTCAGATTTTATCTTAGTTTCATATTTTAAAACTTCAACATGAGGTTCTATTTGAGTAACTATTTTTTTTATATTAACTTCTATATCCTTTTCTTCCAAATCACTATAAAAGCTCAATTTTAAAGTATTAAAATTCAAAACTACATCTTTATAATCTTTATTTTGAGAAATTTTATTTTGAATTTTATTTGCACAATTTGCACAAGCAAAATTTTTTAATCTATACTCAAATTTTTTCAACTTATTTTATCTCCTTTTTATTTTTTCTCTTTATGATTATATGTGTGTTTTATTTCTTTGTCAACCAAATTGGAGCTAATCATTTGTATTATATGGATTAAAAAAGTATGAAACTAAATCTTCTATTTTCCAATTTAGTTTCATACTTAACTATAATAATCATTAAATTCGTTTTATAATAT